>JAJUGE010000103.1 GCA_029268305.1 Alphaproteobacteria bacterium | reverse complement strand
GGCATCGATGGTGGCGGGCGAATCGAACTCGGCGGTTTCTTCCTCGCCGTAGCCTTCGGCGAGATACTCGTCGCGGAGGTCGTATGTGAGGCCGACGCGCATCAGCCGGCACTCCCGCCGACAACCGCCGATGATCCCAGATCGCCGCCCGGGTCCGGGTACCGCCAGACGGCGCCTTCGAAGTTGCGCAGGAGCAGATCGTCGCCGTCGCGACCGACGACAGGGTCCGGGATCAGGGGAATCTTACCGCCGCCCCCCGGCGCATCGATGACATAGGTCGGCACCGCATATCCGGTTGTATGACCTCGGAGAGCGGCGATGATCTCCAGCCCCTTGGAAACCGGCGTGCGGAAATGCGCCGACCCGCTGATCGGGTCGCACTGATAGAGATAGTAGGGCTTTACCCGACGCAGCAGCAGACCGTGCATCAGCTGCTTCATCGTCTCGGCGTCGTCGTTTACACCCTGCAGCAGCACGGTCTGGCTGCCGAGCGGGATGCCGGCATCGGCGAGACGGTCGCAGGCTTCGGTGACCTCGTCGCTCAACTCGGCCGGATGCGTGAAATGCACGCTCATCCAGACGCGATGGCGGCGAAGCATGCGCGTCAGATCCTTGGTCACGCGCATGGGCAGCACCACCGGCACCTTCGACCCCAGGCGGACGAATTCGATGTGCCTGATCGCGCGGATCCGGCCGAGCAGCCAGTCGAGCTTCTCGTCGTGGATCGTGAGCGGGTCGCCGCCGGACAGCAGCACGTCGCGCACCTCGGTGTGCGCCTCCAGATAATCGATGGCGCGTTGCCACTGGGACAGGCTGAAGCTGTACTCCCCGCCAGCCTCGCCGACCATCCGGGAGCGTGTGCAATAGCGGCAGTAGGTGGAGCAGAACCCCGTCGTCAGGAACAGAACGCGATCGGGGTAGCGGTGGACGAGCCCGGGTGCCGCCGTGTCGTGATCCTCCCCGAGCGGGTCGTCCATCTCGCCCGGCGTTCGCAGATACTCCCCCAGCACCGGTATGTGCGTCTTGCGTATCGGGTCGGAGGGATCCGCGACATCCATTCGGCTGGCATAGTATGGAGTGATCCCGACGGGCAGGGAGCCCTTGTGGGATTCGACGGCCGATCGCTCATCTTCGGAAAGCGCGAACACGCGGGAGAGATCCGGCAGTGACCTGATGCGAGACCGCGCCTGCCAGCGCCAGTCGTTCCATTCCGCGATGCTCGCCGACGGAAAGAAGCGCCGGCGGAATTCCTGGGTCTGCCGACTGATAGGGAAGCGGCTGACCGGACGTAGCCCTCGCCGCTTGAGCGGCAGGACGTTCGGTGGAAGATCGGATGACGGTGGGGTGGAGGGGTGGGGACTTTGGGACCTTACTTCCAGCGAGGCTGTGCGGCCCCGGGGAACGCCTTCGTCCATCGCGTCTCTCTCCGCTGGGTGAACGGGGCGCTGCAACACCATGTCTGGCGCATCCGTTCCATCAGACGCCGATATCGAATATGCAGTGAGGGGTTCAAGTAATTTTTTTGGATGACTTTGATTTTTTACTAAGGCCTGCCTCGCGTAACCAAAGTAGTGATTTTAGAATCATAGTATTGGCGCGCCATCTTGTAGAAGACCGGCTCAACTAAACGGTGTCGATGACGACGGGAGGATCGAGCGGATGATCTTCGCCGTCCGGAGAGAGTTGAGATCAGGCAACGGTCGAACGGGTCGGCATGTGGAGATTTACGGTAATGATGGTAGTTCTCCCTTGCGCCCGCCGTAGCCCGAGAACGGCAGCGAATGGGGTTCGAAGAATTTGTCCCCGTGCGTGAATATTTCGAAATGGGAGACCGGTTGGGCTCGCGCCGCGCGCGCTCTGACACATCCGGGCTTGCCGACACGGTTTGCGCCAGGCACCAATTACGGATCGTGGGCTCGCATCACCGCTGGAATGGAGGAAGACGATGATCGACCTTTACACCTGGACTACGCCGAACGGGCGAAAGGCCTCGATCATGCTCGAGGAGCTCGGTCTTCCGTACCAGGTTCATCCGGTGAACATCGGAAAGGACGAGCAGTTCGCCCCGGACTTCCTCAGGATCAGTCCGAACAACCGAATTCCCGCGATCGTCGACCGGGAGGGACCCGACGGTCGAGACATCAGCGTGTTCGAATCGGGTGCGATCCTGATCTACCTTGCGGAGAAGACCGGGAGCGACCTGCTGCCGCCACTAACGGACATGCGGCGCCGCGTAGCGGTGCTCGAATGGCTGATGTGGCAGATGGGCGGTGTAGGTCCGATGTTCGGGCAGGCGCACCATTTCCGGCGGTTCGCGAAGGAACAGGTGCCTTACGCCATCGACCGCTATACCTCGGAAACGCACCGGCTGTACGGGGTAGCCGACCGGCGTCTCGCGGAGAACGAGTATCTGGCCGGCGACTTCTATTCGCTCGCCGACATAATCAACTATCCCTGGTTCGCCCGTTGGGAGTGGCACGGCATCGAATGGAGCGACTTCCCGAACCTCAAGCGCTGGTTCGACTCGGTCGGCGCGAGGCCGGCGGTGCAGAAGGGAATGAACGTTCCGAGCGCGACCTGACCGGAGGCTCCAGCCCTCGTGCTCGGCCGACCGAGCAGGCGAGGCTCAGGCATGCAGCCGTGCGAGCGCCGGACGACGCCGAGCGCGGGCCGCACGTACGCCATTCAAGACGTAGTCGTCCGGAGCGCTGCGGCCGAGTAGGGAGCAGAGCTCCTTTCGTGCCTTTTGGAGCGCCTTAAGCTCGCGGGCGTCGTCACGGTCATAGACCTCGATGCAGCCGAGCTTGATCTCTACGAGGTCGAGCAGCAGTTCCGCGGTGGCTCCGCTGATTGCGGAATCGGCCAGCACCAGAGTGTTCTTCATCGACATTGGAGTTCTCCCCCCATCGGTGCTAACGGAAATCGTTAACGGGCCGACTCTCGGCTGATGAACGTTAACGGTGCCCTAAAGCCCGCGCATTTCACCGAATTCTATCTTAGATTTTCGCACGAGGCGCGGGAGGCCATCAGCAAGGGGGCATCCGGAGCAGTCCGGTAGGCGAGCACGTTGACAGGTCGGGGAGCCAACCAGTAGAAGGGCATCCCTTAGCGGTGCCTGCCGCACACGGAGGGATGGCCGAGCGGCTGAAGGCGGCGGTTTGCTAAACCGTTATACGGGGATAACCCGTATCGAGGGTTCGAATCCCTCTCCCTCCGCCAAATTCTCGAGGTCCGGACCGGACACATGGGTGACACCCTCTGGCCAACGGGCTGCCGAGGGGCAGAGAGATTCTCAGTTCCGAAATGAAAGCGCCCGCTCCCTCGCGGGAGCGGGCGGAGACTACGGAGCGCTAGGACAGTCAAGCGCCTGAGCGACCGTGGCGCTCGGCCATGAAACGATCGAACTCCTCCTGGTCGCGGGCTCGCTTCAAACGCTCCATGTACTCAGCGAACGCACGCTCCTCCTCGACCAACCGACGGCGCTCTTCCTCCAGCCGCCGGAGCTCGGCAGCTCTATACTCCTCGAAGGCAGAATTGCCGGTTCGGGCGCGCGCCCCGGCCTGGCCCCAAGCATGCTTGAGGTCCGAGAAGCTGTTGATGTCGGAAATATAAGGCAGCCGTCCCTGCCAAATCTTCCACATCAGCAGGCCCAGCCCGACCGGCCAGAAGACCACGAACCCCGCGACAATCGCGACGACCTCCGCCGGCTTCCATCCTCTGCGGGCGAGGCCGCGGCACTTCCGCTCGGACCGGTCGGCCGTGGCCGCGTCGGAGCTGCTGCTCGCCCAGGAAAACGTGTCTGCTCGACCGGTCATTCGACACTCCCAGTAAATGATGTGACGTTCATTCACATTGGAATTCCGGTCGGTTCAGTCAAGCGGAATCGACTCGAACGCGGGAGAGAAAATGAAGCGTCAGCATGCTTGCTCGTCGATCGCGTCGACGAGCGCCCGTACCCCATCGCGCAGGATGCCGTGCGGCGATATTTCGGGAGCGGCCATGGCGAGCGCGCCGGATGCCGCGAGGCTGGCGATCCCGTGGGTCAGGGCCCAGACTTCCAGGGCGAGACGCCGGCGGTTCTCGTCGCTTCCCCCGGCGCGTGCGACATCGGCCACCGCCCGACTGAGGAGCTCGAAAGCCGCAGCGCTTGCCGCCCGCAACTCCTCGTCCTCTGGGAGGCCCGACGCGAACATGGCCGCGTAATAGCCAGGTTCCTCGGTGGCGAAGGCGAGATAGGCGCTGCCCATGCGTGCGAACGCCTGATGCGGATCGGGGCCGCCGCCAGACCAGGCGGTGCGAAGTCTATCGGCCAGCGCCTTGAAGCCGGCCTGCGCCAACGCTCCGAGGAGAGCGCGGCGATCGGCGAAATGCCGATATGGCGCCGAGGCGCTGACGCCCGCGAGGCGAGCTGCCTCGACGAGCGTGAAGCCTTGCGGTCCCCGCTCCTGGACGAGAGTGCGGGCCGCCGCCACCAACGCCTCTTTCAGATGCCCGTGATGGTAGCCGCGCCGGGCCGCGAAGCCGCTCTGCATTCTCGATGATCTCCCTTATGCCCTTTTCGCGCGAGTGGCGCCCGCCTCGCATCCCTCCGACATATTCTCCTGCTCACATCTCGTAGTACCAAGGGACGAAAAGTGAGAATGCGAGCCAGAGCAGAAGGCAAAGAGGCGCTCCAACCTTCACGAAATCCATGAACGTGTACTGGCCGGGCCCCATCACCAGCAAGTTGGTCTGGTAGCCCATCGGTGTCGCGAACGAGCAGTTGGAGGCGAACAGCACCGCCAGGGCGAAAATCCGGGGATCCTCGCCGAGACCGGTCGCGATGCCGATCGCGATCGGCGTGAAGAGGACCGCGGTCGCGTTGTTGGAGAGGATGTTCGTAAGGATCATTACGATCAGGAACAGCCCGCTCAACACGATAACGGGCCCCGCGCCCCAGAGGTTGGCGACGATCTGCTGCGCGAGATAGACCGCAGCCCCGGTCTCCATGACGGCGCTGGCCAGCGCTAGGGATGCGCCCACGAGCAGAATGACCTTCCGGTCCACGGCATCGGCCGCTTCGCGGGGTGGGAGAACGCCCAATGCTATCATCGCCGCCGCACCGGCAACCGCTGCGACCGATATGGGGAGCAACTGCGTAGCCCCGACGAAAACGACGGCGAAGAAGATGAGGCCGGCGCGAGTGGCAAGCCGGGGGGTCGGGAGGTCGAGGACGGAACCGTCCATCAGCGTGATATCGTGCCGCTCACGCAGAAGCGGCAACTCGGCGCGGAGCCCTTGCAGCACGAGGATGTCGCCCGGGGAGAGGCGTATCTCGGTCATGCGCTGGCGAATCATCCTCGAGCGCCGCCGGATGCCGAGCACGAGAGCGTGGGAAAGCGTCCTGAACCCCGTCTCTTCGAGGCTCTGGCCGATTAGCCGCGAACCGGGCGGCACCATGGCCTCGATCAGGTACTGGTCGCCGCCCTGCCACAGCTCGTTGACGCTGGCGATCTTGGCCTCTGGGCGGCCGGGATAGGTCGCGTGGACGAGCCCGGGATAGGCGGTCAGCGCCTCCGCGATCGCCTCCCGTGTCGCCAACAGGACCAGATCGTCTCCGGGCTCGATGACGCAACCCTCGAACGGAGCCGGAAAAGCGTGTTCACCTCGTTGCACGAGGATCAGCCGCGCTCCTTTGATGCCCAGCAGATTGTGAGTAGCGCGCTTGCCGACGACCGGTGCCGCATCGGATACGGTCACCTGCGCCAGAAACCGCCTGTTGGGTCCGGCCATGAGACGTTGTGCGAGGCTGGCCTTCGACCCCAGAAGTTTCGGAGCTGCGAAGAGCAGGTACGGTACGCCGACGCCGACGAACACCGCGCCGACCGCCGTCATCTCGAAAAAGCCGAGAGCAGGATGCTCCAGCTCGGTCATCACGCCCGAGACGAGCAGGTTC
The DNA here is from genome assembly GCA_029268305.1 of Alphaproteobacteria bacterium. Lineage (GTDB taxonomy): Bacteria > Pseudomonadota > Alphaproteobacteria > JAJUGE01 > JAJUGE01 > JAJUGE01. The sequence continues at coordinate 6,001 of JAJUGE010000103.1, read as the reverse complement.
GTGCTGGTGCCGATCAACGTCATCGTTCCGGCGAGAAGCGAGACGAAACTGAGCGGCATCATCAAGACACTCGCCGAGCTGCCGGCTGCCCGAGCCAGGCCGAGCAGCACCGGAATGAACATCACCACGATCGGCGTGTTGTTGAAGAACGGGCTGATGCAAAGCACCAAGCCGAACGCGAGAGCGATCGCGACCGCGGGTCGTTGTCCGGAAAGGCGAAGGGTGGAGTGCTGTACCCAGTTGAGTGCGCCCGTCCGGATGACGCCCTGGCCCATCACCATCAGGGCGATCACCGTGATCAGCGCCGGATTGGCGAACCCGCGCAAGAGAACCGCCGGATCCAAGAGATCGCCCCCGTCTGCTCCTGTGATCGGCATGAACTCGAACAGAAGCAGCAGCGCTGCGAGCAGCAGTAGCGATGTGACCTCGATCGCGATCCGTTCCATGGCGAACAGCCACACGGCGGCGACGGTGAGTGCCATCGTCACCCACATTTGTGGCGTCGGCTCGATCAGCTCCAAATTGGATCAACTCCCTAACGTGGTGGCGTGGTAACGATCCAGGCGGCGCTCCCGTCCAGCATCAGGATGACGTTGGTGGCCGCGGACCGTTCCCGATCCGTCTTCGGCGGCTCGATTTGCCCGAAGATGTGCCAGAATGGAAGGGTTGGTGAAAGCGGGCAGGCGGCGTCTGCCTGCCGCAGGGAGGGGAGCGAGCGTGTGAACATCGGCATCGAGGAAGCCAGATCGCTCGTGAAGCGCGCCATGGGAGCGCTCGGGCACGACGCGTTCGACGCGCAGTTGATCGCAGATCACTTGATAGACTGCGAACTGCGCGGGCTCACATACGGGGGCTTGCCGCGCGCCGTGAGCATCATCGAGCGGCTGGAGCGCACCGGCAATGTGCGGACCCCGGTCGCGGTGCTGCACGAGACCCCGGTTTCGGCGCGTCTCGACGGTGGCGACAACCTCGGTTACGTGGTGGGGTACCGCGCGACCCGGATAGCGATCGAGAAAGCGCGCGAGCTCGGGATCGCCGTCGTCGGCGCCGACCGCACTTGGTACACGGGCATGCTCTCCTATTATGCCGAGATGGCGGCGGCGGAAGGACTGGTCACCATGATCGCCTCCAATGCCTCCCCCTGGGTGGCGCCGCATGGGGCGACCGAAGGGCGGTTCGGAACGAACCCGATCTGCTTCGGCTTCCCCTCCACCGGCGACCCGGTCATCTGGGATATCGGGACATCGACGATCATGCACGCAGAGGTACTGCTGGCCGACCGTGAGGGCCGGCAGATACCGGAAGGCGTGGCGTTCGGCCCCGATGGGCTGCCGACACGCCACCCGGGAGAGGCTCTGGCAGGTGCCTTCGCACCTTGGGGCGGACACAAGGGCTCCGGCCTCGGTATCGTCGTTCAACTCCTCGGCATCTTGGCAGGGTCGCCAGTCCTGCCACCCGACCTGGCGGACTTCGGGTTCCTCATCGTGGCGCTCAAGCCGGATCTGATGATGCCTGCAGCGGAATACCGGCTGAAGGTCTCGGAGTATGCCGACGCGGTTCGCAGTGCGCGCCCAGTCCAGGGTGGAGCGCCGGTGCGTATGCCGTTCGACCGTTCCGCCGCGGAGCGGAGGCGCCGACTCGAGGCGGGGACGATCGAAGTTTCGGACGCCGTCCTCGAACGTCTTCGCGACGTGGCTGGACAAACCGACTGAACTGGCCACCCTGCGCCCATGAGCGCATGGGTACATTCGTCCTTTCCGGTTGCCGCCCCTATCTTACCGCAAGCACGAAGTCGCCATTCGAGTTCGAAGGAGATGCCGGTTGCGGTACAGCCGGGAGAAGGGGCCGGATGTTCGCGGCAGGATCGGGGTCCTGCTGATCAACCTCGGCACGCCCGAAGGGACCGATTACAGGTCAGTGCGTCGCTACCTCAAGGAGTTCCTCTCCGACCCCCGCGTCATCGAGGTGCCGAAGGCCGTCTGGTGGCCGGTGCTCAACGGGATCGTCCTGACCTTTCGACCGGGCAGGAGCGGACGCGCTTATCGGAGCATCTGGAACGAGGAGCGCAACGAGAGTCCGCTCAAGACTATCACCAGAGCGCAGGCGCAGGGCCTCGCCGCACTATTGTCGGCGCGCCATGGCGAACGCGTCGTCGTCGATTGGGCGATGCGTTACGGCCAGCCAGCGACCGGCCCCGCGATCCGGCGGCTGAGAGACGAGGGGTGCGACCGGATACTGCTCTTCCCCCTTTACCCGCAATATTCCGCGACCACTACGGCGACGGCCAACGATCAGGCGTTCCGGCAGCTCATGCGCATGCGCCGGCAACCGAGCATCCGTTCAGTGCCCGCCTACTATCGGGAGCCAGGGTACATCGAGGCGCTTGTGAGATCGGTCGAGCGGCATCTGGCGCAGATAGATTTCGAGCCCGACGTTCTGCTCGCGAGCTTTCACGGCCTCCCCGAAGCCTATAGAGATCGCGGCGACCCCTACGACCGGCACTGCATCGAAACGGCCGAACTGCTGGCGGCGCGCCTTGGTTGGCCGGCGAGCAAGGTTCGCCACAGCTTTCAGTCACGCTTCGGAAAGGCCGAGTGGCTCAAACCCTACACCGATCGCACCGTCGAGGCGCTGGCCCGCGAGGGGAAGAAGAGGATCGCCGTCATCGCGCCGGGATTCGCGGCCGATTGCGTCGAGACGCTGGAGGAAATCCAGCAGGAGGTAAAGGATGCCTTCATGGCGGCCGGCGGCGAGCGCTTCACTTACATACCGTGTCTGAACGACAATCCCGATCATGTCGAATTTCTGGCGGAGATCGTAGAGCGCGAGCTCGGCGGCTGGCTCGGGCCCGCGCCGGCCGGATTCAGAGAAGGAACTCGAGAAGAGATGATCGTGAGCCAGGGGAGTGGCGCGGAGTAGAGGGTGAGCCCTCGCAACCTGCACCGCTGTCGCCTATCCTCATGAAAGGCAGCACTGCGGAGGAGGGCGCCGGCCATGCCCAAGACACCGGATTTCTTCGTCGGCAAGACGATCTTCATCACCGGGGCTGCGAGCGGGATTGGTCAGGCGACGGCCATGATCTTCGCGCGGGAGGGAGCGAACGTCGCCTGCGCCGACATCGATGCGGAAGGCGCCGAGCGCACTGCCAACCGGATCCTGCAGCAGGGCGGGAAGGCGATTTACACCCCCTGCGACGTGCGGAGCCGCGAGCAGGTGCGCGACGCGATCGAACGGGCGATCGCCGAGCTCGGCCGGATTGATTTCCAGTTCAACGCCGCCGGCGCGGCGGGACGCCGGGCAACCTTTCTCGAGATCGACGACGAACTGTGGGACCGCACGTACGATTTGAACGTGAAGGGCACCTTCTACGCCATGCAGGCGGTGCTGCCGCACATGCTGGAAAATGGCAGGGGAGTCATCGTGAACGTCTCGTCCATGTCGCACAAGCGCGGCGGGGCAGGGCAGGCAGTGCACTATGCTTCGGCCAAGGGCGCGGTGCTGACCATGACCCTCGGCGTCGCCCGGGAGTTCGCCGACCGCGGCATCCGCGCGCTTTCGATCTCGCCAGGTCCGATCGACACGCCGTTCCAGGATGCATCCGGGACCTCGCCCGAGCTACGGCAACGCTTTCTCGCCGACGTGCCGATGAAGCGCTTCGGAAAGCCGGAGGAGATCGGGGAACTCGTGCTGTTCATGTGCTCGGACGCTTGCGAGTTCATGACCGCCGATACGGTTTACGTGAACGGTGGCGGCGGCTGGCGGTAATGGTCGTCAGGCGGGCGATTTTCCGATGCCGGCGCCGGGTTCGCGTGCCGTGCTCGGCGTCGACGAATGTCGCACGTCATCGCCCAGCACGGTCACCCATGCATGTTTTCGATGTTCATAGACCGAGAATTTCGGCGGCGGAAAGTGCGGGTCGGCGAAGGCGCCGACAGGCACCGCTATGACGCCGGGCCAGCCTTCGATGACGTACGCCACAGTCGAGCCGCAATCGGGGCAAAATTGGTAGGTGGCTTTATGGCCGCTGTCCGCCACCCGTTCCCACGATCTTGCGCGGCCGGTGAGGCTGACCCGGGCATCCGGCCAGCGTGCCTGGGTGGCGAAGGCGCTTCCGCTGCGCTTCTGGCACTCCAGGCAGTGGCAGACCGAGACGCGCACCGGCTCACCCTCGCACACCACTTTGAGCTGACCGCAACGGCATGTACCCGTCCGCTTCTGCATCGACGTGGTTCTCCTCTGGAACGGCCGGCGGAGGCTCGGTGCTCGAGCGGCTACAGCACCTCTTCCGCGATCAGTCTGAGCCCCTCCGCATCGGCGCCGCCGATGAGCATCGAGCCGATTTCACCGCCGGCCGAGGCTTCCTTCCACGCCTTGAGGCGGTCGCGGATCCGGTCCCGCGGTCCGACCAGCGAGGTCTCGTCGACGAGCGCGTCCGGCACCAGCGCCTGAGCCTCCTTGCGGTGACCCGAGAGGAAAGCGTCCTGGATCTTCACCGCAGCTTCCTCGTAACCCAGACGCTTCACGTAGTCATTGTAGAAGTTCTTGTCGCGTGCACCCATGCCGCCGATGTAGAGCGCCAGCTCCGGCTTGATCGAGTCGCGGCAGGCCTGCAGGTCGTCGCCCATGGCGATGCGCACGTAAGGTGCCACGTCGAAGCTTTTGAGCGAGCGACCGGACTTTGCCAGCCCCTCGCGCACGGGATCGGTGACGACAGCGGTCTGTTCCGGGCTCATGTAGATCGGGAGAACGCCGTCCGCGACCTCGCCGGCGGTGCGCAGGCCGGCGGGCGTGATGGCGGCGGTATAGATCGGCAGGTTTGGGTCCGCGTGGATGATGCTCTTCAGCGGCTTGCCGAGGCCCGTGGCACCCGGTCCGCGGTAGGGGATCTGGTACTGGTCGCCGTCATACTCGAGCGGCCTCTCGCGATTCAAGATTTCGCGCACGATCGCGATGTACTCGCGCGTCCGCGTCAGCGGCTTGCCGAACGGCACTCCATGCCACCCTTCGATCACCTGCGGGCCTGACGGGCCGATACCCATGATGAAGCGATTGCTCGAGAGCGCCTGCAGGGTCATGGCCGTCATCGCAGCGCAGGCAGGCGTGCGCGCCGCCATCTGCATGATGCTGGTGCCGGCGCGAATTTTCGTGGTCCGCGCCAGCACCCAGGCGATGGGCGAGACTGCGTCGGTGCTATAGGACTCGCCGTTCCAGACGGAGTCGTAACCGAGCCGCTCCGCCTCCAGCACCCGGTCGATATCGAGCCCGCCGGCCCCCGGCGCACCCCTGTAGCGCAGCAGCATTCCGAGACGCATCAATTACTCCTGTAAGACCGACACAAGATTCAAATCACCGGCGCCGATCGTCGCCAGGCCAGGCAAGCTACTCTCTGTGCAGGGGGCAGTGCAAATGCGGCGAGAATCGACGGCCCTCAGAACAGGAAGTCGCTCTGGTGAAGGAGGGAAGAAGAGAAATTCTCCAGCGTTAGGGTGCTATCTGTTCCGAGGGTCAGGACGGTGTGGGCGCCGACCTGAGTGGCGGCCGATTGAACGTCGGCGAAGCTGCTCAATCCGCTGTGAGTCGAGAAGTCGATGCGATCCCCGGAGCCAGCTCCACCAGCAAAATCGGTGATCCGATCGTGCCCCGATCCGTTACGGAAGATGAATATATCGTTGCCCCCGCCGCCGGAGAGGGTATCGTCGCCGGTTCCGCCCAGCAGGGTGTCATTACCGCCACCGGCACTCAGATTGTCGTCACCGGCCCCGCCGTCGAGGAGGTTCGAGCCGCTGTCGCCCTTCAGGATGTCCGCGAAGTCGGAACCTATGAGACCCTCGATGTTCGACAGAACGTCGCCGGAAGCGTGCCCGCCGGTAGCCGTTCCGTTGTTCAGACGCACGTCCACCGCCGCCGACGAGCCTGCATACGAAGCGACGTCGAACCCGCCGCCGCCGTTCAGCGTGTCCGCACCGGCACCGCCCTCCAGCGTGTCGTCGCCGCCACCGGC
>JAJUGE010000102.1 GCA_029268305.1 Alphaproteobacteria bacterium | reverse complement strand
CGAGCGTGACCGCTCGCAAGCCCCTCCGACCTTCGATGCGGGCCGCCAGATAGGCGGAAAGTCGCTCGACCCGCCTGCGTCGGAGCGGTCCCCTGTGGCCGCCGACAGTGGCGAGGGTCGCATAGAGCACTGCAGACCGAACTCGCGCAGGCAAGGCGAGCAGCGCCTCCGGCTTCACCCGGGCGAATCCCGCCGGATGCAACATTGTCGTCGCGGCGAGCCCGCGGGCCACCTCACACTCCAACGCGCTCCGGACGATCGCTGCGTTCTCGGCAGCCGCGGCGAGGCGGCCCGGTCCGAGTCCGGCGCCCGCCAGCGCCGGCAGTCGGGCCCGTACCCGGACTCGCGTGAACCTGGGCTCCTGGTTGCTCGGGTCCTGCACCGGCACCAGCCCGGAATTGGCCAACGTAGCTCGGAGCCGATCACGCTCGACTCCGAGACAAGGCCGGAGGAGCCGGACACCGCGGCGCTCCACGATCGCGCTCATGCCTGCGAGCCCGCTTCGGCCGCTGCCGCGTGCGATGCGCATCAAGAATGTCTCGACCTGATCCTCCAGATGGTGCGCGAGGAACAGGTGGAGGATGCCGGCGCGCGAGCACCAATCCAGCAGCAGAGCATACCGAGCTTCGCGGGCGGCCTCCTGAAGCCCCGCCTGTGGCCGCGTACCAGACCACTTCAGAACTCGATGAGAAATCCCGCGCCCCATCAACGTCCGGCCGACCGAAGCGGCCTCTTCAGCGGACTCGGGCCGGAGACCATGGTCGACGGTCAGGGCCTGCAGTCGACCGCCGCGACGGTGCACCCACTCGGCCAAAAGGAGCGTCAGGGCCAGGCTGTCGGGCCCGCCTGACACCGCGACGGCCACATGCGGCGCCGTCTCGTAGGGCCCGAGCCGGTCGACCAGACCAAAGAATTCCGTCCGGTCGAGCACGGCTGAAGGTCCGCTTGCGGTCGCACCGCGTGCTGCGCTGGGGCAGCCCGTCAACTGCAGTTCAGGCGCTTCCTCTCCTGCTCCGCCCGGCGCCGAATGTGATCGGGTGAATCGGGATGCTCCCGCAGAAGCTTGTTGATGGCGACGCAGGCTTCCTGGTCCTTGTCCAGCGCATCCAGGGACAGCCCCAGCTTCAGCAGATTGTCGGGCGCCTTCCCGCCCGTCGGGGACTGCTTGTAGCTGTCCAGGAAGGCCGAAGCGGCCTCTTCGTAGCGCTTGCGCACGTAGTACGATTCGCCGAGCCAATAGCGGGCGTTGTCCGAGAGCTGATGATCCGGATGCCGGTCGAGGAAACCGCGCAAAGCCGTCTCCGCCTCGTCGTATCGGCCCTGCGTCAGCAGCCGCTGCGCCTGCTCGTACTCCTCGGCAGCCGATCCGGCGGGCAGCAGATTGGCGGTTTGTTCCGCCCGCGGCTCCCCGGAAGGTGCCGACCCTCCATCACGATCGGCGGAGTCTGTCGGCAGCGGAGCCGGTATCCCCGTCGGCGCCGCATCCGCCGGGGCCATTCCCCCCCTTTCGAGAGCTGCGAGCCGAAAATCCACGTCCTCGACCAGTTTCTCCAGCCGATCCTCAAGTCGCCGGACGGCAAAGGAGGCTTCCTCTACCCGGCCGGTGAGCTCGCGCAGCTGGGATTCCATTTCGGCGAGACGGACTTCCACCCGCTCCCGGTATGCCGGGCTCAGATCGATCGGGCCGCCCCTCCCGGTCGACTGCCCGGGGGAGGTGTAACCTGGCGAGGTGTACCGGTCCGGCTGAAGCTGAGCCAGATCTTGTCGAAGTTCAGCCACCTGCCGGGACAGCTCGTAGACATCTGCACTCTGCGCCACCGCGACGCCGGTCCAGGTGCACGCTGCCACCACGACCGCCCCTCCCAAGCGGCCGAGGCCGCCTTTCCGCCGCGGGCGCAGCTTCGCCAGGCGATGCGTTGGTGTGGCGGTGTCCATATCACTCGCTCCCGTCGTCAACCCTCACCCAGGCCGCCTCGGATACGAGGCGACCATGGCGATTCTGGGGCGGGGGCCGGCCGCTCGAGGCCGATCAGTCGACGACCAGCACAGCCCGACGGTTCTGCGCCCAGGCATCCTCGTTCGAGCCGAGCACGGCCGGACGCTCCTTGCCGTAGCTGATCGTCCGCATACGCGAGGGCGGCACGCCGAGTGCGGAGAGATAGTCCCGAACGGAGATGGCGCGGCGCTCGCCCAGCGCCAGGTTGTATTCCCGTGTGCCACGCTCGTCGGCATGGCCCTCAATCGTAACGGAAAGGCTCGGGTACTGCTGGAGCCACTGCGCCCACTCCTCGACCTTCTGTCGTGCCTCCGGCGAGAGATCGTGACGATCGAAGCCGAAGTAGACCCGGTCACCGATGTTCGCGACCAGATCTTCCTGTGTGCCCGGCTGCGCCACGCCGACAGCCGTGCTCACGCCACGATCGTTCTGTTGTTGCTCGATCCCCGAGGTCTGAGAGCCGGGATAGGTGGCCGACGACGCAGCACCTCCCTCTTCCGGAACCGACCCGCACGCGCTCAGCAGGAGAATTCCGCCGACAAGCCACAAACTCCTCAACCGCATCTGCGATGCTCCTGTAAGTGCCCGTTACCGCCTCTGCCGGAGCCGGTCCGCAGCGGAATTACAGGTAATGTTTGTGCGACGCAAGGTGGGATCGCCGCGGCTGCATCGTTCCTGTTGATATCGCCCTCCATCCATAAGCCGCTGAGGCGGATCACGGAGAAAGCGGCGACCAGGCGGGGTCGGAAGCACCTGCAGGCGTCGGAACTTCGCGAAGATTCGACCCCGTCACGTCGACGGAATACAGGCCGCTTCGGGAGGTGCCACGTGAATCGGACGGCGTCTGCCTGAAGAACATCAGCACCCGACCGTTCGGCGCCCAGGTCGGCCCCTCCTCATGGTAGCTCTCCGAGAGAATGCGCTCGCCGCTGCCGTCGGGACGCATGACGCCGATCGCGAAGCGGCCCTGAAGCAGCTTCGTGAAGGCGATCAGATCGCCCCGGGGCGACCATACCGGCGTGGCGTAGCGACCGTCGCCGTAGCTGATCCGTCGAACGTCGCCACCATTGGCATTCATCACGTAGAGCTGCTGCGATCCGCCCCGGTCCGAATTGAAGACGATCTGGCTGCCGTCGGGCGAATAGGAGGGAGACGTGTCAATCCCCGGATGATTGGTGAGGCGGCGCAGCGCCCGCGTCCGAAGGTCCATCGAATAGATATCCGAGTTCCCGTCCCGCGACATGCTCATGATCACCGACTGGCCGTCGGGTGCGAAGCGCGGCGCGAAGGTCATTCCGGGGAACTGGCCGAGGACTTCGCGCTGCTTCGTGTCGATGTTCAGCACGTGCACTCGGGGCGCACCCTGATCATAGGAGAGATAGGTGATCTCCTGCAGCGTCGGCGAGAACCGGGGCGTCAGCACCAGATAGCTTCCATCCGTCAGATACTGATGGTTGGCCCCGTCCTGATCCATGATCGCCAGTCTCTTGACGCGGCGTTGCGCCGGCCCGCTCTCCGAGACGTACACTATCCGACTGTCGAAATAGCCGTCCTCGCCTGTGATCCGCTTGTAGATCGCGTCGGCGATGATGTGCGCCACCCGCCGCCAGTTCGCGGGTTGGGTGAAATAGGCGAGCCCCGTCATCTGCTGCTCGGCAAAAACGTCCCACAAACGAAATTTCGCCTGCAGACGACCATCCGGCTGTCGTTCCACGGACCCGCTCACGAGTGCCTGAGCATTGATCGCGCGCCAATCGGCGAAGCGCGGGCCCGCCTCCTCGATCGTCTCCGGCTGCTGAATGAAGGCGCCCCGAGAGATCGGACGGAACAGACCGGATCGTTCGAGATCGGCGCTGACCACGTCGGCGATGTCGCGTCCGACGTCGCTCGTCCCGACATCGCTGCCGGTGAACGGAGCGATCGCGATCGGTATCGGCTCTACCTGTCCGCGCGTGATGTCGATCCGCAACTCCGCTCGGGCAGTCTCGACCCGGAACGAGCCGATCAGAAGCAGAGCCAGGGCGATACAACCGCAGAACCGGCTGGCGACGGGGGAAAAGCGGAGCCTGCGCATCAGCTGACGAAGTCCCTTGGGTCGAATGTCAAGGTCATGTCCTGCCACTCCGAGAATTTGTCCTTCGGTACCCTGAGGGGGCTGCATTTGTAGACGGCTCGCTGTGCGCTTTCGGCGGCGGCCCGGAAGAATGGATCCCGGCTCGCTCGCGCCCGATCAACGATCTCGGCCGACTTAACGATCCCCTGTCGATCGAGGCGAACGCGTATGTCGACCGAGAGGTTCTCTGCATCCTTGGCTCCAACCGGAACGATCCAGCATCCTTCGAGCTGACGGCGAAGCGCATCGATCTCACTGATGGTCAGGTTGCTGCTCGTGAGCGAGCGCGGGCCGCTCGACTGCAGGGCCGAACTGATCGATGCAAGGTCGTCCTCCTTCGGCTTGGGGTCCCGTTTGCGGGACTCGGTCGAAGGCGGGGTCGGCTTTCGCATCGTCTTCACTGCGCTTTCGAGAGCCGCGAGATCGTCCTGCTTCTGCTCAGGCTTCTCGGCCACCTCGCGCTTCGGCGGCTCCGGCTTGGGCTTTTCCGGCGCCGCTTTGGGCTTCTCAGGCGCCGGCTCCGCCTGGCGCACCGGCTCCGGGCGATCAGGCTTTGCCTTGGGCACCGGCGGCGGCTTCGGCGGCTTCGGCTTGCTCGATGTGGTGTTCGCCGGCGTCGGCGGCACCACGGCTTCCTTCGGCGGCTCCGGCTTCTCGGGGGCCGGTTCCGGAGGGGGCGGAACTCTCGCCGGTTCGGGCGACGGTTCCTGCGGCTCGGGCTCAGGCGGCGGAGGCAGCGCCGCGACCTGGCTCTCGGGCTCCGGCTGCGGCTGCGGCTCCGGTGTCGGGGCTGAAGTTTCGGCTGCCGGAGGTGGCGGCGGAGCGGTCTCTGCCGGCGGCTCGGCCGCAGCGGTCTCGCTCGGTTCGGGCTCTTCCGGCGGCTCGGACGGCTCTGCCGGCGGCTCGGCCTCCGCCTGCGGCTCCTCGGTCGCCTGCGTCTCCTGCTTCGCCGGCGGCGGCAGGCTCGTGTTCTCCCCGATCGTGACCACCTGAACCGGAATTGCGCTGGGAGGCGTCGCCGCATCACGCGAAAGATGCGGCAGTCCGACCACCGCAATCACGATGATCGCGAGGTGCAAAGCGACGGAGAGGAGGAGACTTGTCGGCATGCCTGCCTAGCCTCGCGGTCCCGTGGCCGGATTATCGGGGAACTCGGCTATCAGGGAGACCTTGGTGAATCCGCCGGCACTCAGAGCACCCATGACGGCCATGACCCGGCCATAGTCGATCGCCTGGTCCCCGCGGACGTAGATGATCGTATCCGGCTTGTTTTGCGTGACCGCACGCAGCCGCTCGGGCAGGCTCTCGAGTGCGACCTCCGTCTCCTGCAGGTAGACCTTCCCCTCTGCGTTCACGGAGACCACCAGCGGTTCGACCTGATCGGATAGCTGTGCCGCCTCGCTCTTCGGCAGATCCACCGGCACGCCGACGGTGAGGAGCGGGGCCGTGATCATGAACACGATCAGGAGGACCAACATCACGTCCACCATGGGCGTGACGTTGATCTCGCTGAGCGGCTGGTATCGTCGGCCCGAGCCGCGGCCATTCCCGGACAGCGGCGCCGCCATCTCAGACCTCCTCCTCGAGCTGGCGCGAGAGGATGGCGCCGAACTCACTGGAGAATGCCTCCAGCCTGGTGGCGTATCGGTTCAGATCGTTGGAAAGCTTGTTGTATGCGACAACCGCCGGAATCGCCGCGATCAGACCCAGTGCGGTGGCGAAAAGGGCTTCCGCGATGCCGGGGGCGACGACGGTGAGATTCGTGCTCTTCGAGCCCGCGATGGCCGCGAAGCTGTTCATGATGCCCCACACCGTTCCGAAGAGGCCGATGAATGGCGCCGTGGAGCCCACCGAGGCGAGAAACGGCATGTAACGCTCGATCTGCATCATTTCGCGGCCGAGGGTAACCTGCATCACCCGTTCGATCCGCTGCTGGAGGCTTGCTCTTCCCTCGGTTCTCTGCACGCCGGGCCGCACAGTCGAGCGTCGCCACTCCCGCATAGCCGCGGCGAAGACCGAGGACATGGGATCGCCCGGATTCTTGCCGACCTCGTCGTACAGGTCATCGAGCGAGCCGCCCGACCAGAAGCTGTCCTCGAACGCGTCCGCCTGCGCCGCCAGCCGCCGCAGCCGACGAACCTTCTCGAAGATGATGGCCCAGCACCAGACAGATGCCAGGATGAGCATGATCATCACCGTCTTCACAACCCAGTCCGCCTGCAGGAACAGCGCCCACGGGCTGAGCTCCTGACCGCCACCGAGTGCCACCGCCTCCACGAGGTTGCTCTCCATCTACTCTATGGCTCCGTTACTGGAATTCGTTGCGCGCGAGCCGGCTCAGGGCATGCCGCAGAGCACGCGGCATGCGCGCCGGCCGTCCTTCGCCATCCACGCATGCTATCTCGATCTCGATCCGGACGATGACGCGCCCTTCGCGCGCGATCTCGTGCTCGGCCAGAAAGCTCGCCCCCCTCGCCTTCAGGATGCGCGTGCGCACGGCGAGCACATCGTCAAGCCGACCCGGCGCGATATAGTCGAGGATGCAGCGGCGGGCGACAAATCCGAGCCCCTCGTCTCGTGCCAGCGACGCATTGTCTGCGCCGGTCGCCCGCAGAAGCTCCGACCGTGCCCTTTCAGCATAGCGGAGGTAGTTGGCGTGATAGATGATGCCGCCTGCGTCGGTGTCCTCGTAGTACACGCGCACCGGCAGGACATGGACAGCTCCATCCATGTACCCCGTCGACGGCTCAAGCATCGGCTTCACCCGCAGCCGTCGGCGAGACCGGAAGGGCGAACATGTCCGCCTGCGCGCCGCTCGGGCGCGGCAATCCGAGATAGTCGTAACCGTTCGGGGAGAGCACACGCCCGCGAGGCGTGCGCAGCACCAACGCCTGCTGGATCAGGTAGGGCTCGATCACTTCCTCGAGAACGTCCCGCTGCTCGGCGAGAGTGGCGGCGAGCGCTTCGACGCCGACGGGTCCGCCGCCGTAGCTTTCGGCGAGACAAGTCATGTAGCGGCGGTCCATCGCATCGAGGCCGCGGGCATCCACTTCGAGTCGCAGAAGCGCGGCATCGGCGATCTCCCGGTCGACCTCGCCGTGACCAGCGACCGCCGCAAAATCGCGAACGCGACGGAGCAGCCGTCCCGCCACTCGCGGGGTCCCGCGGGAGCGCCGCGCAATCTCGAGCGCCCCGTCGGGCGAGAGGCTCATCGAAAGCAATCTGGCACCGCGGGCGACGATTCCCCGAAGCTCTTCGGCGCTGTAGAACTGCAGGCGTAGCGGAATGCCGAACCGCTCACGAAGCGGCGTCGTCACCAACCCGGCGCGGGTCGTCGCGGCGACCAGCGTGAACGGTGGCAGATCGATCCGCACCGAACGCGCGGCCGGTCCTTCGCCGATAATCAGGTCAAGCTGGAAATCCTCCATGGCGGGATAGAGGATCTCTTCCACGGCAGGATTAAGGCGATGAATCTCGTCAATGAAGAGCACGTCGCGCGGCTGGAGGTTCGTCAGAATCGCCGCCAGGTCGCCCGCACGCGCAATGACCGGCCCGGAGGTTGCCCGGAACCCCACGCCCAGCTCGCGCGCGATGATCTGCGCCAGCGTGGTCTTCCCAAGGCCCGGAGGCCCGACGAGCAGCACGTGATCGAGCGCATCCTGTCGTCCGCGCGCCGCCTGGATGAAGACCTCCAGGTTCTCTCGCACGTGCCGCTGTCCAGTGAACTCCGCCAGAGACAGCGGCCGGAGGGAGGCCTCGCCCTCATCAAACTGCATTTGCGCCCCGTCGACGACGCGCTCGCCGCTTCTCTCGTCGACGGTCATGCACTCAGCTCCTTCAACCCCGCGCGGATCACAGTCTCGACCGTCGCACCCTCCGGGTTATTCCGAAGCGCGCTGGAGACGGCACCGAATGCTTCCGCACGCCCATAGCCGAGATTGACGAGAGCAGAGACGGCATCGCGCACCACTTCGTCGACACCGTCCGGCGCCCCGCCGCTCCCGGGAACTGCAGCGGGCGAACCCGGGATCTGCGAGATGGAGGTCTTCTGGATACGGTCGCGGAGCTCGCTCACGATGCGCGTCGCCAGCCTGGTGCCGACACCATCGGCGCGCGTGAGCATCTTGCGGTCTTCGGCCGCGATGCTTCGGACGATCTCGTCCGGCGAGAGAGCGGTCAACAGCGCGAGAGCGACGCGCCCGCCCACGCCCTGCACCTGGAGCAGCATCCGGAAGAGCTCGCGCTCGCCGGCGTCGGAGAATCCGTAGAGGACGATGCTGTCTTCGCGCACGTGCGTCTCGATCTGCAGGGCCGCATGTGCTCCCGGCTCGAGCCGGGCCAGAGCCCGCCCAGAGCAATGAACGAGGTAGCCCACACCACCGACGTCGACGATCACCCAGTCGTCACCGACGCTGTCGATCCGTCCTGACAGCTTGCCGATCATGATGCCGGCACCGCACTGTTCGGTGGCGGAGGGGGAGCCGCGTTCTCCCAACGCCGCTGCGTCGACCCATAGTGGGCATGGCAGATCGCCACCGCCAGGGCATCGGCCGAGTCCGCGCTGTCCGGGACGATCCCGGGCAGCAGAACCCGCACCATTGCCTCGACCTGCTGCTTGCCGGCACCGCCGACGCCGACGACCGACTTCTTGACGAACTTCGCGGCGTATTCGGCCACGTCCAGGCCGGCCTGCGCAGGAGCCAGCAACACGGCCCCTCGGGCCAGCCCCAGCTTGAGCGTGCTCGCCGCATTCTTGTTGACGAACGTCTCCTCCACTGCCGCTTCGTGCGGATGCCACGCCGCGATGACTTCGGTCAGATCGGTAAAGAGCGTCTGCAGTCGCCGCGCCGTCGACGCTGCCGGGTCCGTTCTTACCGTGCCATCGGCAACATGCCTCAGATGCGAGCCTTCGACGTCGATGATTCCCCATCCCGTCTTCTGGAGCCCCGGGTCGAGGCCGAGGATCCTTTTGGCGCGCACGGACGGGAAGACGGCGAGCGACATCGGCGCGCTAACTGGCGAGCCGCGCCAGGACCTCTTCGGAGACGTCGAAGTTGGCCGAGACGTTCTGGACATCGTCATTCTCGTCGAGAACTTCCAGCAACTTGAAGAGAGTTCCTGCAGGCTCTTCCGACACTTCGACGCTGGTCTGCGGCTTCCACGT
Organism: Alphaproteobacteria bacterium; assembly: GCA_029268305.1. Taxonomy (GTDB): domain Bacteria; phylum Pseudomonadota; class Alphaproteobacteria; order JAJUGE01; family JAJUGE01; genus JAJUGE01. The sequence continues at coordinate 2,804 of JAJUGE010000102.1, read as the reverse complement.
CAGTCGCGCCGACGATGCTTCTCCGAATTTCTGTTCGAGCGCGTCACGCACCTCGTTCAGATCGTCTGCGGCGGTGGTGATCTCATGGCCGGCTTCCGAGGAGACGACATCCTGGGCACCCGCTTCCAGCGCAGCTTCGAAGATCTCTTCAGCCGACGCTGCCTCGGGCGGATACTGGATCGTACCGACCCGGTCGAACATGAATGCGACCGAGTTCGTCTCGCCGAGCGATCCGCCGTTCTTGCTGAAAGCCGATCGAATCTCGGCCGCCGTCCGGTTCCGGTTATCGGTCAGCGCCTCGACGATGATCGCGACCCCGCCGGGACCGTAGCCCTCATAGCGGACCTCCTCGTAATTGCCGCCCTCGTCGCCGCCGGTGGCTTTCTTGATCGCCCGCTCGATGCGATCGCGCGGCATGTTCGCGGCCCGCGCAGCGGCGATCGCGGCGCGCAGCCGCGGGTTGGCGGCGGGGTCCGGCTGGCCGGTGCGCGCCGACACCTCGATTTCACGGCCAAGCTTCGTGAAGATGCGCGCCCGTTTGGCGTCCTGCGCACCCTTCCGGTGCATGATGTTCTTGAACTGGGAATGACCGGCCATTCCTTCTCGACCTCACGATGTTCGGAAAATCCGCCGGCTTATATCACAGGAACAGGTGCTTTACCGATCAGCTTCGAATAGGAAGCCAATATGGCCATATTTTGGCCGGTCCTCCGGGAGCTCAGGCGCGGCCGAGCGGCCACTCCTGGGCGAGGCGGCCTCCGAGCCGCAGCGGAGCAACCGCCCGCGCCAATCCGGTCGCATTGTCGGTCTCGACCATCACCCCGCAGACCGTCGCCTCGCCTTCGGCCGGGGCGAGCCTCTCGGTCGGCATCTTCCGAATGAAGCGGAGCGTCGCCGGATCCTTCTTCATGCCGATCACGGAGTCGTAATCCCCGCACATACCGGCGTCCGTCATGTAGGCGGTCCCACCGGGCAAGATCTGCGCATCCGCGGTCGGAACATGAGAGTGCGTGCCAACTACGAGCGATACGTTGCCGTCGAGCGCATGCCCCATCGCCATCTTCTCGCTCGTGGCTTCGCCGTGAAAGTCCACGATCGTCGCCGCCACCGTTCCGCCAAGCGGATAAGCCCTGAGCGCCTTCATAACGGCGCCGAACGGATCGTCGAGCGGGTCCATGAACAGACGCGCCATTGCGTTGATCACCAGCACCTTTCTGCCGCCGCGCGCCTCCACGACGGTCAGACCACGTCCCGGCGTACCCGAAGGGAAATTCAACGGGCGCAGCAGTCGCGGATCGCCGTCGATGTAGCTGATGATTTCCCGCTGGTCCCAGACATGATTCCCGGTGGTGATGACGTCCACGCCCGCGTCGTAAAACTGGCGGCAGATCGCGGCCGTGATGCCGAAGCCGTGTGCGGCATTCTCACCGTTCAGGACCACCAGATCGACGTCGAGCTCGCCGCGGAGCCCGGGCAGTCGCTCGCAGACCGCATCCCGGCCACTGCGGCCGACCACGTCACCCAGAAAAAGCAGCTTCATCCCAATCCTTTTCAGCCGGAGCGGGTCACGCGCCGCGCGCCCTCCTCCGTCACCACCCAGTCCAGCGGCTCATCCGTTTCGCCATGCGGTACCGAGATAACCTCCTGTGCCGCAAAGCCGACCCCTGCGGCAACGACCGGTCCGACAGCCCGGAGCGCAGCCAGCGTCCTGTCGTAATAGCCGCCGCCATATCCGAGCCGCCATCCCCACCGGTCGAAGGCGAGCAGCGGGACTATGAGGATGTCGGGACGCACCGTCACCGCCTCCGGCGTCGGCTCTCGGGTGCCGAAGGTTCCCGAGACGAGCTCGTCTCCCGGCGACCAGCGCCTGAAGCTCAACGGCTGACCGCGCGGCCCCGTCGCCGGCAAGCAGCAGATCGCACCCAGCCCATGCAGGCTGATGAGCAGCGGCCGGACATCGATCTCCTCCCCCATCGGCCAGAAGCCGGAGACGACATCGCCTTGCCGCACCTCGATGACGTTGAGGAAGTGGCTGGCAAGGCGTTCCGGCGCATCGGTCGCATGCTCATAGGCGATCCGCCGCCGCCGAATCGCCTCAGCCCTCAACTCGGCCTTGGCGACGAGGAGCGCCGCATCGTCCGTCATCGGATGTGATCCGATGCAGCAGTCCCTGCACGAGGATGGGTTTGTCGGGCGAGCGAGGGGCCGCACCGGCCGTTGGTCGCAATCGAAACCTCTGGGCCCCCAACGATGGAGGTGGGCGCCGTGTGCCGAAGCCAGGGCTCCGACAGGGACAGCTCCCTACGGAATCGATATCGGCCCCGGGTTTTGAAGACCTGACGCACCGGGCAGCCCCTAGTCGCCGTATCTAGGAAGCGCCGAGGTCGGACGCAACCGCTTCCAGCCTCTCTGCGAGCGAATTCAGTCGGTCGGCCAGAGCATCCTCGGCGTGTGCCAGCCGCGCCTCCATCTGCTGGCGGAATTCGTCGAACTCCGCCCGCAGGTCCGAGAGCTCGTCGGCGATCAGAATGCTCGCCATCACCAGCAGCCGCGCGTCGCCTACCTGCCCCATGTTCTCGGCGAGCTCTGCGACCCGACCACCCACATAGTCGGCGAGCGTGAGCAGATGCTCCTCCTGCCCGTCGTCGCACGCCATGTGGTACACGCGGCCGTTCACCGTGATCTGGACCTCGGCCATCTCAGCGCTCCAGGATCGATTGGAGACGCTCTATGGCGGCGTCGAGCCTGGCACGCACGGTCTGGATCGTTTCCTGCAACGCCTGATAATCGGCTCGAACTTCGCT
>JAJUGE010000101.1 GCA_029268305.1 Alphaproteobacteria bacterium | reverse complement strand
TGGAGGAGTCTTTTCGGCATCTGCTCCCGATCGGGCAGCGAAGCGACATCCGCCCTCGGGCGGGGCGGCCGGCCGGAAGTGAAGCGAGCACTCCCGGCCTGACCGGTTACGTCAGCCTACGACCTTGAACTTGGGAATCGTGAGATCGTCACTGACCTTGTCGAAAAAGACTTCGACCTTCTGCCCGATCTTCAGCGAGTCCGGATCGTCAGTCACCACGTTGGTGAGGATGCGTGCGCCTTCCTCGAGGGTGATGCTGGCGATGACGTAGGGAACATCCGCCTTGAACGCCGGACCGGCTGGCCGGCGGGCGACCGTGTAGGAGTAGATCTCCCCCTTGCCGCTGGCCTGGATCCATTCGACCTGCGAGTCGTCGACTTCGGGGGCGAGGCGGCGGGAGTAGAGGAAGCACTTGCCGGTCTTCTTGCAGCGCTGGATCATCAGCTTCTGCTCTTTCGCGCCGTTCCAGTAGTGCGCGGACTCGGCGTCGATCGTCGGGACGGGCTTCTCGTAAGCCATGGATTCAGTCCTTCTCGGTCGAAAGGATCACGGTGCCACCGCTGGACAGTACGCCGCCGGTGCCGTGGCAGATCGCGTTCTTCACGTTGTTGACCTGACGGTCGCCGCAGATGCCCCAGAGCTGGCGGGCGGCCTCGATCATCGTGAAGATGCCGTACATGCCAGGGTGGCAATAGGAGAGGCCACCGCCGTTCGTGTTGAGCGGGAACTCGCCGCCCGGGGCGGTCCTCTGCCCCTTGACGAAGTCCTTGCCTTCGCCGCGGCCGCAAAGGCCGAGCGCCTCGAGGGTCAGAAGGACAGTTATCGTGAAGGAGTCATAGATCATGGCGAGATCCATGTCCTTCGCCGACCGGCCGGCCATTCGGTATGCCGCGGCACTGCTGCGCTCGGCGACCTCGAGCCGCGCCATGTCGGGCATGTAGTTGATGTTGGAGTGGGTGGCGCTCTCGCCGTGGCCGAGCACGTAAACCGGCTTCGTCTTGAGATCCTTCGCCCGCTCCTCGGTCGTCATTACGACGCAGCCACCGCCGTCCGTTACGAGACAGCAATCGAGCAGGTGCAGCGGGTCCGTAATCGGCGTCGAATTCAGCACGTCGTCGATGGTGATCGGATCACGGTAGGTCGCGGCCGGATTCAGCGCGGCCCAGGCCCGCGTCGAGACGGCGATCTCCGCCAGCGTTTCGGGGGAGCTGCCGTACTCGTGGAAATGACGGTGTGCCGCCATCGAATAGGCGCCGACGGGGGTGGGCAGGCCGGCGACCATGTCGAACTGGTTGCTGAACAGCGCGGGTCGTCCACCAAGGCTGCGGCTGGCGTCCGTGCGCTGCATGCTGCCGTAGAGGATGAGCACCGTGTCGCAGACGCCGGCCTTGATCATCTCGTAGGCGTGCCCCGCATGCAGCACGAAGGCGGAGCCGCCGACATTGGTGCCGTCGAGCCACTTCGGGAACTCGATCCCGAGATACTCCGTCAGCAGGACCGGCATCATCGCGCCCGGTCCCGGCATGCCCCACATGCCGGCCACCGCGAGGCCATCGACGTCCTTAAGGGTCAAGCCGGCCTGGGCGAGTGCCTCGTGGGCGGCGTCGCGTTGCATGGAGAGCACTGTCGTGCCCGGGCGCACCTTGCCGCCTTCGATCGGCACGTCGGCGACGCCGACGATACAGGGTTGTCTGCTCATGAGCTTCCTCTCGGGACGTGGGATTGCTGAGCGCAGCTCGCGCCGGCGGCCAGCTGCCCCCGACCAGCCGCCGCCGAGAACCTGCATCAGAGGAGAGAAGCGGGCAAGCCTTCAGGAGCCGGTCAGAAGCAAGTTCGTGCAGGTCGGCTCCGGACCAGTCCGGCTGCCGAATGTGCCGCTAGGGACACGAGGATCACGCCGCCGCCGAGAAAGGTCTGGAGTGACGGGACTTCGCCGATCGCCAGCCAAACCCAGAGGGGACCGAGAACGGCTTCCAGCAACATGATCAGGCCCACTTCCGGCGCCGGCAAATGCCTGGCCCCGATCGTTATCATCCCGAAGGAGGCGCCCTGCACGAAGAGGCCGAGAAGCGCGAGAAGCGCCAGGTCGCGAAGGTCGATCGAAAACGGTGCGGCCAGCGGGAGCATCGCGATCGCCGTGAGAATACCGCCGAGGGCAGCCGCCGGAAGCATGTCGAGCGAGCCGGCACGACGCACGATCACCAGATAAGCCGCCATGCAAAGAGCAGAACCCAGGGCGCAGAGATCGCCCGGCAGCGTGCCCCCCTGCATGCTGCCGCCGAAGATGGTCGTCAAGCCAACGAGCACAGCGATCGACGCGACCCAGGTGCGGAGCTGGATCGCCTCTCCGAGGATCCAACGGCTGAAGAAGGCTGCGACCAGCGGACCGGCGCTCAGGATCACCAGGGTATTCGCGACGGCAGTCGTGAGAATCGAGGTGACGAACAGGACCGTGCTCAGCGCGAAGATCAGGCCGGCAAGCAGGCCCGGGCCGCCGGCGGCCCGCAGAACGCGACCGGCGTCGCTCCGGTTGCGGAGCAGGATGAAGGCGAGCAGGCCGGCGGCCATGAACCCGCCTCGCCAGAACACCAGCGTCCACTGGTCGGTCTCGATCAAGCGGATCAGCAGCCCGTCCGGGCTGAGACAGAGGACGCCAACGATCGTAAGGATGAGGCCGCGCGAGCGGTCGGTCATGCGGCTCGCACGGGCGCATCCGCCGAGCCGGTGCTGCCGGAGAGCGGCCGCAGGAACATGATGCCTGCAATCAGCCCAGGGATGCCGGCGATCAGGTATCCGAGCGCGTAGCTGCCGGAGAGATCGAGCAGCGCGCTGAACGTCATCGGGAAGACGATCTGGCCCGCATTGCCGAAGGAGAGGACGCCGCCGGTCATACCGCCGACCATGCCCGCAGGCGAGAGCCGTGCGACCTCGGCGAGCAGCACGCCGTGCCAGCTGACCGCGGTGGCACAGAACAGAATCGCGGCCCCGGTGATCAACCAGATTGGCCATTCGCGCGTGTAGAGCGCGAGCGCGGCAGAGGCGATTCCCATCGAGATGCCGAGGGCCGCCAGCACCAGGCGCGGCGTCTCCAGTCTGCTACCGACCCAGCCCCAGAGGATGCGGGCGAAAATGGCGGTAGCCATGGCGGTGGAGAACACGGGCCCGGCGACGGTGATCGGATGGTCGAGCTCTGTCACGAGGTAAGTCACGAAGAACGCGACGAAAACGGACTGCAGGCCGACGAAAGCGAAGGTGGCGATCGCGAGGCGTCGGAGGCCGCGCGTTCCCATCACTGTCAGAAAGGTGGTCTTGGCTGCCCGAGGGGACAGGTTGTAGCCCGGCTGGCGGTCCCGGTCGAACTCGGCGCGTGACGGCTGGAGTAGAAGCGCCAGCACCAGGCACATCAAGGCAATGATGAGGAAGCCCGCTTGCCACCCCACGGTCAGGATGAAGAACGGGATGAGGAAGCCCGCCATCATGCTTCCGACCGGGACTCCGGTCTGCTTTATGGAGAAGACGAGCGGCGCGTACCGCGGCGGAGCATAGCGATGCAGGATCTGCGAGCTCGCCGGCGTCGAGAGAGAGGTCCCGCAGCCTGTCAGCAGAGCGGATATGACGAAGAAGGTGAGAGAGCCGACCGCTGCGGCGGCGATGCCTGTCGCCATCAACACCAGCCCCACCTGGCTGATCCTCAATCCACCATAGCGAACGATATACGGATTGCACGTCATCGTCGTCGCCAGTGACGCGACGGAGGTGATCGCGACGAACACCCCGACGAGGGCTGGGCTGACACTCAGCGCCTGTGCCACCGCCGGGGCAGCTACGGGAACCACGGTCTTTCCGAGCGTGGCAAAGGATTGCTGCACCAGCATGGCGACGACGGCGACGACGAGAATGTTCATCGAGACGAGCGCACGTCCTTCTCGCGATTGGCGGATATTCTCACGTTGTCTCGTAGTCTAGCCGACGAATGCACCTAGTCCATTGCGGCGGACGCAGCGTTGCTCTGCATCCGTGCCGTGGCTGTCTTTTCGATCTCGGCGCGCAGGTCCGGGTATTCGCGCAGGAAGCGACGGTACTCTCGAGATTCCAGGACCAACAGGTGGCAATAGCCTTTGGCGATCACGTCGGCCGTACGCGGTTGGCCACGAAGCAGCGCCAGTTCGCCGAAGAAGTCGCCGCTCCGGAGGATAACCGGCCCGCCCTCCACCCGGACCTCGACCTCGCCCGCGGCGACGAAATACATGTCGCTTCCCGCTTCGCCGCGACGCACGATGGCCTCTCCGGGGGTGACCAACATCGGTTTGAGCTTGCGGGCGATGCTCTGGAGGCGGTCGCGGTCCAGGTCCGCGAACATTCCGACGCGGCGCACCATATCCATCAGCTTGAGCCCGAGATCGAGCACGGGCCGCTGCTCGAGGCTCCGGCGGCGCTCGTTGAGGCCGCGCTGCAGGTCGCGGTAGACCTCCCGGCTGATCAGCGACTGGTCGAGCTTCTGGCGATAATCGACTGCCTCGACGCGCAGCATCGTGCGCGCCAGATGCTGCGCGCCCATCTCCTGTGCATATGCCGGGTACTGCAGCTCCAGGGCGGAGAGGGCGTTACGAATCGCCTCCAGCCGTTCGGTCACCACACGGCCGATAGCACGCTCGACATCGGCGCCGAGGATCGGCCCGACGGCCTCACGCGTCATCGTGGCGAGCTCTCTGACCACGAGCTGCTGAATCAGCAACACCTCGAACCGGTCTGCGAGGCAGTACGCGAGCGGACGGCCGAAGCCGAGGCGCCGGTGCAGCCAGAGCGCCAAGGTGAAGCGCCTCCCGAACGAGGCGGTTTCGGTCCCTGCGGCGGCATATCCCTCGGCTCCTTCCGCGCGCGTGCGGTCGGCCAGCCGATCTGCGAAGGCGACCAGCATCGCCACCAGCCGCCGGGAGACGGTGCCTTCATCGAAGTGGCGCAGGTAAAGCTCTTTCTCGCGCCCCGCCAGGGTGAGGAGGCCGACGCGCAGAGCCACATCCGCCGGAACTGGCGGAGCGGCCGCGGTGCCCGTCCGCGGGTGCGGCAACAACCGGGCGGCTATGCCGGGATCGAGCCGGTATTGCTCGGCGATCTGCGTCAGGTGCTCGCGCATCGCCGCCCGGGAAAGATCGACGACCCGGTCTCGCAAGGCCCGCTCGACGGGATCGAGCGCATCGAGTCCGAGGAACCGGAGGAGAGAGCGCAGCGTGGGTGCCTTGACGAAGAGGGTGAACAGCACGAAGCCGATCGCCTGCACCGCCACGAAATGCCGCACTTCCGGCGGGAGCGCCCGGTTTTCGCTGATAGCGAGCGCGAGAACGATGGTGACGGCGCCCCGAAGGCCGCCCCAGAGTATGACCGCTCGATAGCGGTGGCTGACCGGACTCGTGAGGCGGAGTGCACGAAGGACGGGGAACAGTCCGTAAAGGATCGCGGCACGGGCAGCCAGCGCCGTGGCGACCACCACCAGAACCATGAGGGCGTCGGAAAGCGTCACTTCCGAAACGATGCGGGTGGCCAGCATCGCGGCCAGGACGATGATCAGCGAGCTCGCCAGAAAGCCGACCTGTCCCCATGTCTCGAGAATCGAGCGCCAGTTCCTGGGCGCCATCCGCAGCGGCCCGTAGGCTGCCGATGTTACCGAGGCCGTGACGACGGCGACCACGCCGGACACGCCGAGCCAGGTCTCTCCGACCGCATAGGCGAGGTAGGCGAGCGCTATGGTGAGCGTCATCTCCGCCACCAGCGAGCCCTGCAGCCACGGCGCGAGCGCGCACATGGCCCGAGCGAGCAGATAACCGAGGAGAAGACCGCCCCCGAAATCGGAAAGAAAGTCGAGCACGGCGGCGCTGATTTCCGGTTGCCGTTCCGCCGTGAGGAAGCCGACGAGCATCGAAAACAAAGCGATTGCCGCGGCGTCGTTGAACAGGCTTTCGCTCTCGATGAGCATCTGGAGGCGGCGCGGTGCGCCAAGATCGCGGAAGATCGCGACCACTGCCGAGGGATCGGTGGTCGCGATGATCGCCCCGAGCAGCAGGCAGGCGACGAGGCTGTGATCCGTTATCCAGGCGAGCGCGTAGCCGACCACGGCCGTGCAGACGATCACCGCGACGATCGCCAGCAGCAGGACCGCCCCAATTTCGTCGAACAGTCGACGCACATCGATCGAAAGGCCGCCGACGAACAACAAGGGCGGAAGGAAGATCGTCAGGAAGGCACTGGGATCGATGCCGAGATCACCGAGCCCTTGGAGAAGTTCCCGCCCCACGGCGGGACTTTCCCCGGATTGGAACAGGAGCAGTACGTAGCCGACGATTATGCCGAGCAGCGCCAGCAGTGCGGTGTGCGGCACACGCAGCCGCTCCGCCAGCGGGACGGTGCCGCTGACCAGGACGAGCAGGGCCGCGACCGCGAGGGTGGGGTATAGAACGCCGGTCATGATCGGAGCATAGCCTCGGCGCCCCGCGGCCGCACCGGCCGCCGAGTTCGCCGGTGCTGCATACCATTCCGGCGCGGCACGTGCATCAGCGGAACCAGTCCGGGCGATCGGTGGTGATGAAATCCGCGTCGAGGTTTTCGAACGTTCGCTTTTCCGCCCATTCTCGGAGCGTCCAGAGATTGGTCCCTATGCCGAGGGCGCGAGCCTCAGCGATGTCACCCCGCGAGACATCGCGGAAGTGTGCGGACCAGTAGTCGCCGCCCGCGGCCTGTACCATGCGCGGCAACGATCCGCCGAAATCCCGGACGTCGAACCCCGCGGTCCAGGGCGAGCCGCCGCGGCGCCGGCGGATGTTGTCGAGCCATGGCCGCTCGACGGAGAGGAAGCCGAGCATTGCTTCCGAAGACAGCTCGCGCGCACGAAGAAGGCCGCGCCAATCGAACGAGATCAGGATCGATCGCGGGAGGAATTCGTGTTCGTCGAGCAACGCTACCACAGCGTCGGCCAAGGCGTGGGGATCGCACGCAATATCAGGCTGTTCCGCATCCGTCTTCAGCTCGATCCAGAGGATTGGCCCCGCGCCGGAGCTCTTCAGCAGTGTAATGACATCCTCGAGCAGGGGGATGCGCTCGCCATCCACCGGAACCTGGTCGGGATATTGGCGCGCATGGCGCGTGCCGGGGTTCAGCCGGCCGACGTCGTAGCTCTGCAGCTCGTCGTAGGTGAGGGTGTGAATCGGTGGACCCTGACGGCGCAGCCATTCTCCGCTTGCATTGCGCGTGATCTCCGGCTTCAGCCGCAGGTCGTGATAGACGACGATCCGCCCGTCCGCACTCAGCTGCACGTCCAGCTCGATGCCGGCGACGCCGAGATCCAGGGCTTTGACGAAGGCGGCCATCGTGTTCTCCGGCCGCAGGCCGGACGCGCCGCGATGAGCGATGATCCCTGCCACCTCGTCGGCGCTCAGACCTCGACACCGGCGTCGCGAAGGAGACCAAGCAGCTTGTCCACCTCCGAGCGACAGGCGAAGGGTAGGGACGACATGTAGGCCTTCACCCACTCCGTCGAATGAAGGCCGACCAATCGCTTGGCGGCACGGCGGGCTTCTTCGCTGCGTCCGGCCTGCTGATAGAGAGCGGGCAACCAGGCAGCGGGGATGGGTGAACCGGGGTCGCGCTGGTACCAGCTTTCGAAGGCGGCCAACGCCCTGGCACTATGGTTGAGAAGATGGTGGGCGAGGCCGAGGACGCCGGAATAACCTGGGTTGTAGTAGGGGCTGAGCCGCATCGCGCGCTCGATCATCTCCAGGCCGCGCCCCGGCTGCCCGGCGTAATTCAGCACCCAAGCGAGAATCAGCGTCGCGTCGGCATGGCTCGGCTCTAGCGCGATCGCCTTTTCACCGAACTCGATCGCCTCGGCATGGCGGCCGGCGTAGAGACAGACGGTGGCGAGGAGCCCGTAGGCATCGGCATCGTCGCGGTCGATCTCGAGCGCCTTCAGTGCGAGGCCGTGGGCCCGCTCGAGGTCGGCTGCCCTGTCGTTGCTCCAGCCGAAATGTACCGCCACCGAGTAGGTGAGGCCCTGTAGCGGATAGGCGCCGGTCAGAGATGGATCGACGTCGAGGGCCCGTTGCGCGAGCAGCCGCGCAGCCTCGTTGTCAGTGCGGTTCAGACGCCGGAATTTCTCGATCCCCTCGCGGAAGAGCGCGTAGGCATGCAGGTTCTCGGTGCGGCGCCGGCGAATGCGCGCCTGCTCGCCTTCGGTCAGCGACACCTCGAGCGCCTCTGCCACGCTCGCGGTGATCTCGTCCTGCATCGAGAAGACGTCGCTCGCGTCGCGGTCGAACCTGTCGGCCCAGATGTGGTGACCACTCAAAGCGTCGATCAGTTGCGCGCTGATGCGGAGCCGCGGGCCCGCCCGTTGCAGGCTTCCCTGGAGGACGCAGCGAACGCCGAGATCCTCCGCGACCTGCTGCACCTTCGTCGGCCGTCCCTTGTAGACGAACGAGGAATTGCGGGCGATGACGAACAGATTCGGCACCTTCGAAAGGGCGGTGATCACGTCTTCCGCCAGGCCATCGGCGAGAAACTCGTCAGACGGGTCCGCACTCAGGCGGTCGAACGGCAACACTGCGATCGACGGCCGTTGCGGTAACGGAAACGCCATCCGCTCTTCCGATGCATGAACGGCCGAGACGCGTGCGGTCTCCGGGTTGATCAGGGACCGCCATACGCGGATCGGTCGTGGGATGTTCTTGACGTGCCGCTCCCCCGTATCCTCGAAAGGTGCTTTAACCCGCCCGACGATGTTGTCGTGAACGATGCCGGAGATGCAGATCTCACCCGGCTCCGCCAGCGCCTCGAGCCGGGCGGCGATGTTCACGCCGTCGCCATAGATGTCCTGGTCTTCGTCGTCGACGATGATCTCGCAGAGGTTGATGCCGATGCGGATCTGGATTCGCCGCTCGGCGGGAATCCCCATATTCCGTTCGCGCATGCCCCGCTGCACCGCGACCGCGAACTCCACCGCTGACACCGCACTCGGAAACTCCGCCAGCAGTCCGTCGCCGGTGAGCTTCACGATTCTGCCGCCGTGGTCCCGAACGGCGGGATCAAGCAGCTCCCGACGGTGCTTCTTCAGGGCGTTATGAGTGGCTACCTCGTCGAGACTCATCATCCGGCTGTAGCCGGCGACGTCGGCCGCGAGGACCGCCGCGAGCCTCCGCTTCACGTCCGCATCTCCGACAGGTCAAGCCGGCTTCACCGACTGCGACGAGCTCAGTCTAACCCAGCGGTGGCCGATCGTAACCGGCCAATCTGCATCTATTCCACCGGATTTCAATAATTTGCCCGATCTTCGACCGAGTGACCGCGCATCGGCATGAGCATGCTGCGCTCGTAGCTCATGAACACGGTACCGTCCGCCTTCTTGCCGATCGTCCGGATTTTCACGATTCCCTGGTTCGGACGTGACTTGGACTCCCGCTTCTCCAGCACCTCCGATTCAGCGTAGATCGTGTCACCCGCGAACACCGGGGCGGTGAGTTTTATGTCGCTCCAGCCGAGGTTGGCGATCGCCTTCTGGCTGGTGTCGCTCACGCTCATGCCCGCGACGACGGCGAGGGTGAAGGCGCTGTTCACCAGCGGCTTGCCGAACTCGCTGTGCTTCGCGTACTCGGCGTCGAAATGCAGCGGGTGCGTGTTCATCGTCAGCAGGGTGAAGGCGGTGTTGTCGTACTCGGTGATGGTGCGGCCGGGGCGGTGCTCGTAGATGTCGCCTACGGTGAAATCCTCGAAATAACGGCCATAGGTCTCTCGGTAACGGTTGGGACCGACCTGCTTCCAGTTCTGGGTCATGGCAATCTCAACTCCTGGTGTTCGGTCCTCCCGCTCCGCCGGCTAGACGGCCAGACGCCACCGCTCCGGTCATTCCCACCGTTTGTCAAGGAGAGGCGGAGCGCAGCGACCGTCCCGTAGCGGCACCGAAGCAGACGGACAGGCGCCGTATCCTAGGAACCTGGACCTCGCTGTCCAGATGGGATGGCCGAATGCCCCCCGACTCAGCTCAGAACGGCGACCTTCTTCCGCTCGATGAGATCGAAATCGATGTTCGCGCCGAGGCCGGGCTCGTCGAAGGCATGCACCAGTCCGTTCCGGTCGATCTCGATATCCTCGGCGAGGCCGTACTTCTGTGCCGCCGCCGGGAGCAGGACCTCGAAAAACTCGCAGTTGCGGATCGCCATGGTGACGTGAAGGTTGGCGACGTTGTTCAGCGAGTTGCCGCCATGATGGATCTCGAAGTTCATCTTGAAGGCCTCGGCAAGGTGCGCCGCCTTCAGGATGCCGGTGATGCCGCCCTTCACCGCCACGTCGCCGCGCAGATAGTCGGTCGCCTGCAGCACCAGCCACTGCGCATAGGAGTAGAGGCCGCCGGGCGAGTATTCGGTCGCCATGATCGGGATCGACAGCTGCTGGCGCAACTTCACGTAGTTGAGCATGTCCTCTTCGTCGAGCGGATCCTCGTACCAGTAGAAGCCGAGGCGCTCGACCGCACGGCCGACCTTGAGTGCCGCTGGGTAGTCGTAGGACCAGGTCGCATCGAGCATGACCCGATAGTCGTCGCCGACCGCCGCGCGGACCGCCTCGCAGACCTTGATGTCGGTGTCGGGGTCCATCGGCGGATGGATCTTGTACGCCGCCCAGCCTTCCGCCTTGTGGCGGGCGGCTTCTTCGGCGTACGCCTCGGGTCCAGGCAGGACCGCGGAGCTGGCATAGGCCGGGATGCTGCGGCGCGCGCCGCCCATCAGCTTGTAGAGGGGCAGGCCAGCGGCCTTTCCGGCGATGTCCCACAGCGCGATGTCCACGGCGCCGATCGCCCGCAAGGTCGTCATGCGGGTGCGCCGGTACATGGCGCCGTAGAGCCGCTCCCGGTCGAGTGGGTCCTGGCCCATCACGATCGGCTTCAGGTAATGGACCAGGGACTCGCCGTCCATGTGGGCACCGCGACTGGAGGAGCCGAGGAAGGCGTGGCCCTGGATGCCTTCGTCGGTGCTGACGGTCACCAGCCCCAGCTGGCTCTGGCCGGCGAACTTGCCGGTATGCTGGCCGTATTGGGTCGGCGGAATGTCCTCCCAGGCGAACAGCGTCAGCGTCAGATCGGTGATCTTCATGGCATCCCCTCCAGTTGGCTCGGCGGGGGCTGTGCCCCCGCTTCTTATTTCGCCTTTCTCGCCGCTGCGTCGTTGGCGAGATCGTCCAGCGTCTTCCATGCCGTCATGTAGGCGAGGCTGGTCATGACCTCGACGAGCACCGGCCCGTCGTGCTCCATCGCCTGCTTCACCATCGGCGCCACATCCGCGTCGTTCTCGATCCTCAGGCCGAGGGCGCCGAAGGCCTCGCCCATCTTGGCGAAGTTCGGGTTCCGGAGCGCGGTCGAGGTCTCTCGGCCGGGGAAACGCAGTTCCTGGTGCATCCGGATCGTGCCGTAGGAGCCGTTGTTCGAGACGAAGATCTTCACCGGCACCCCATACTGCAACGCTGTCGCGAGTTCGTTGCCGGTCATGAGGAAGCCGCCGTCGCCGACGAAGCCGATCAGCTGTCGGTTCGGGTCGCGCATTCCGGCCGCTACGACAAAGGGCACGCCGCCGCCCATCGCTCCGGAGAGGGCGCCGATGAACTCTCCCTCCGGGAAGAAGCCGAGATAGCGGTGCGCCCAGGTGCCGAAATTGCCGGCATCGGTAGTGACGACGGCGTTCCGCTTCAGATGCTTGCCGATCTCGTGCACCACGGCGCCGAAGACGACGCCATCATTGGACGAGCGATGTTCGTACTCCTTCAGTCCGCGCTCGATCGAGACGAGCCGCGAGGTCCAGTCGCCCCGGCCCGCCTTCTTCGGCATCGCGAGGTCCCGCCGCTCGAGGAGCGCTTCGACGAGCTCCAGCGGTTCGCACGCGACGGCAGCGGTCGGATGCCAGACCCGGCCGATCTCTTCCGGGTCCGGGTAGACGTGGATGAGAGGCTGGTCAGGGATCGGTGCGCGCGGGAACGTATAGCCCTGGCTCATGGAATCGGTCATGCGCGCACCGAGCGTCAGGATCAGGTCGGCTTCGCGCATCGCTCCGATGAGCGGTGCGGGCACGCGGATGCCGAGGCACCCTGCATAGTTCTTGTGATCATTGGGATAGAGGTGCGGCCGGCGATTCACCGTCGTGATCGGCAGCTCCAGAGCCTCGGCGAACGCGACCAGCTTCTCGGCCAGAGGATCGCCACGATAGGTGCCGCCCACGATCACCAGAGGCTTCTCCGCCGCGGCGAGCATCTCTGCGACCTTCTCGACGTCCGCTTTCGTCGGGGCGGAGCGCGGCATCGG
>JAJUGE010000100.1 GCA_029268305.1 Alphaproteobacteria bacterium | reverse complement strand
GAGATGCGACCCTTTGGCACACGCGCCCTGCGCGTAATGGTCGGAGCGCTGATCCCGGCGGCGATGCTCGCGTTCGCCGCTCCTGCATATGCGGACCGGGATCACCATCGTGGCCGCTATCACAAGGAGTGGCGGGACCACTCGCATCGTGGCCACGGCCACAAGCACAAGCACAAGCACCACGCGCACCGTAAGCACCACTGGCACCGCGACCGGGTCGTTGTCGTGAAGCCGCCGCCGCGGGTGATCTATCGCGAGCCGCGCGTCTATTATGTCGAACCGCCGCGTTATCATTATTACGAGCCGCCCGGCGTCAGCGGCTCGGTGACCTTCCGCTTCTGAGCGCGCGACTGGCACACACGGCGACCGGCGGCTAGTCTCCCGACCCGGACCTAGCCGCCGGAGCCGTCAATGACCGGAAACAGCCTTTTCCCCTGCGCCGCTTCCGGCTTCTCGCTGGCTGGCCCGAACACCTGCCTCGCATCCGGGGCAGGATATCCCTTCTGAGGTGCGGCGCAGCCGGTGCCGGTCGAACGCTACGGTGTCCTCAAGGGCCATCCGCTCCAGTGGCAGCCCGAGCGCGACCTCCAACGGCCGCATTTCCAGATCCGTGTTCTCGCCGGACGCCGGCACTGGCGCGTCGCAGTCAACGTGCGCTCGGCGCTTTCGCCGCCGAACCTGCTCTATCGGCATATCGACGATTTCCAGCACGAGATCACCGGGCGGCTCCCCGCGCTCGACGACGGCTTCACGCAGCTCCCGTCGACCGCCGCTGGGGGCGGGCTCGCGCTGGACTATCTCCGCCAGGGTCTCGCCACCCGCGAATCGATGCGCACCGCACCGCATAGCGCCCCCGGCCCCGGAAACGATCTGAACGATTTCCTGACGGCGTGCCTGCAGCGCACCCACGGCGATCCATCGGCCCGCCTATACGCATTCGGCAGTGCGTGGGGACCGCTTCGGCGTCCGGATCCCGTATTCCGCTTCCGGCCCGGGCGGGGCATCCACAACGTCCACATGAATCAGGGGAACGCCAGCCGCTTTCAGGCCGACGACGGAACCTGGCAGGACGGAGCGCTCCTGTTTCACCTGCCGGCGAAACGGCGGTGGGCCGCCATCCTGCTCGCGTTCCAGTCCCAGTGCTGGCGAACCGACGACCGGACCGGCCGCTGCATCGGGGAACCGGTGCAGGCGGAATGAGCCCGGTGCCGCTATTCGATCACCTCGTCCGGGAGCAGGCCCCAGACCTCCTCGCGCCGGATCCAGCCGGACACGCCCCCGGCGCTCACCCGGCACCAGTCGGACTCGCAGGTGTGCACTTCGGCGACCACACCGGGCTCCAGCAACGCGACCGGCGCCGACCAGCCGGTCGCCTCGCTCCGCAGCGTCCGCTCCTCGCCGGTGACCACAACCGTGCGCTGGCCGGAGAGGAGGGCCTGATGCACCCAGCCGACCGTGCCGTCGAAATCCTCTATCTTCCGCCAGTGGCCGAACTCGGCCACGATCTTGACCGGCATGCCCCGCCGGAGCAGCACCCAGTCGATCGGATACTGCTCGCCGGGGCCGGTGCGCATGTTCGCCTCGCCGGATCGCAGCGAGACGAACCGCGGCAGCGGCAGGCCGGACTGCGCCAGGGCGCCTGTCGCGGTCAGGACGAGCATGAGCGAAAGAGCGCCGAAGATGCGAGGGAAGCTCAAGAAGACTCTCCGCGTTCTTTGGGAATCCGCCACGTTCGTCCCCATTCTTTTGTGTGGAATGCCCTGGTCAAGGCCGCAATCCGCGCACGGTGGACACGGACCCCCGCCCCTGCTATCCGCATCGTCGGGCGCGCCGGAGGAAGCGCCGGAGGAAGAAAGGCATGAACAGGAAGAAGCCGCGCGTCGTCGTTACCCGAAAGCTCCCCGATGCCGTCGAGACGCGCATGATGGAGCTGTTCGACACCCGGCTGAACACGGAGGACACACCGCTCGACGCCGAGGCGCTCGCCGAGGCGATGCGCACGGCCGACGTGCTGGTGCCGACGGTAACCGACCGCATCGACGCGGAGCTGATCCAGCAGGCCGGGCCGGACCTGAAGCTGATCGCCAATTTCGGAGCGGGCGTCGACCATATCGACCTGAAGGCGGCCAACCGGGCCGGCATCATGGTCACGAACACGCCCGGCGTCCTGACTGGCGACACCGCGGACATGACGATGGCGCTGATCCTGGCCGCGCCGCGGCGCCTGACGGAAGGCGAGCGTCTCGTGCGCGAAGGAAAATGGGACGGCTGGCGCCCGACCGCCCTCCTCGGGCACCGCATCTGGGGCAAGCGCCTCGGCATCATCGGCATGGGCCGGATCGGCAGCGCCGTCGCCCGCCGGGCGCGCGGCTTCGGCCTCACGATCCACTATCACAACCGCCGCCGCGTCGCCGCCGATCTCGAGGCCGAGCTCGAAGCCACCTGGTGGGAGAGCCTCGACCAGATGCTGGCGCACATGGACATCATCTCGATCAACTGCCCGCGCACGCCGGCGACCTACCATCTGCTGTCGGCGCGGCGGCTCGAGCTGATCAAGCCGCACGCCTACATCATCAACACCTCGCGCGGCGAGGTGATCGACGAGAAGACGATGATCCGCCTGCTCAAGGAAGGCCGGATCGCCGGCGCCGGTCTGGACGTCTACGAGCAGGAGCCGCGGATCGACCCCGACCTGCTGCGCCTCGACAACGTCGTCCTGCTCCCGCACATGAGCTCGGCCACGATCGAAGGCCGCCTCGAGATGGGCGAGAAGGTCATCGTCAATATCAAGATGTTCGCCGACGGCCACCGGCCTCCCGACCGCGTGCTCGAAAGCATGTTCTGACGCCACGGCTCAGGCCGGGGAATACTGGTAGACCCAGGTTTCGGTCAGGGCGGTGTGGCCGATGCGCAGGAAGCAGCGCATGTTGATCGGCTCGGTGCCGTCGACCCGCAGGTCGAAGTGCGCGCGCCAGCCGTCGAACTCCTCGACCCGACGCGCGACCGGCGACATCACCCGCCCGCGGGACACCCAGATCACCGGTTCGACCGGCGCCTCCTTGTCGAGCGCCCTAAGGTCGCCGCCACGGAAGTCGACCACGAACTTTCGCGTCGGAAGCTCCTGGACCTGGCCGGCAATGCCGCCGCGGCCCGTCCGCGTCGCGATCACCTGCCCGACCGGCATCGTTCCGGCGAGCAGATCCCGCCCCCATCGCAGCCTGTACGACAGCGACAGCTCCTCGCCCGGCTCGGGCTGCCGTTCCGGCAGCCAATAAGCGACGATGTTGTCGTGCGTCTCGTTCTCGGTCGGGATCTCGACCAGCTGGATCGCCCCCTTGCCCCATTCCCCCTGTGGCTCGACCCACAGGCTCGGCCGCACGTGATAGTGCGCGCCGGCGTCCTGATAGTGCGTGAAGTCGCCGTCGCGCTGCATGAGCCCGAAGCCGCGCGGATTCTCGTCCAGATAGGAGTTGACGCGCAACGTGGGCGGATTGACCAGCGGCCGCCAGATGCGCTCGCCGACCCCGGTCCAGATCGCGAGGCCGTCGGAATCGTGGATCTCCGGCCGGAAATCGTCCGAGACGCGCCGATCGTTCTCGCCGTGCTGATACATGCTGGTCAGCGGCGCTATGCCCAGCCGCTCGACCTGCTTGCGCAGAAAGAGAGTGGCGGAGACGTCCATCACCGTGACGCCGCCCGGCTGGATCACGAACCGATAGGCGCCGACCGCGCTCTCGCCGTCCAGGAGCGCGTGCACCACCGCCGATGCCTGCCCCGGCGCCGGCCGCTCGAGCCAGAAGGCGCGAAAGATCGGGAACTCCTCGGGCCGATCGAGCCCGGTGTCGATCGCGAGCCCGCGCGCCGAGATGCCGTACTGCTTGTCGGCGCCGACCGCGCGGAAATAGCTGGCACCGAGGAACGCAGCCATGTCGCGGTCCCAGTCGGACTGGTAGTGCAGCCGGAATCCGGCAAAGCCCAGGTTCTCGGGCAGGGGCTGCTCGAACTCGAGATCGCCGTAGTCGAACATGTCGGCCGAATACGGGATGACGCGCGAGACGCCGTCGACGACCTCGTGGATCGCCACCGGCGTCTTGAAATAGATGCCGAGGTGGAACAGCCGTGCCTTGAACGCCCGGTCGAGATCCGCCCAGAGGGCATGCTCGGGCAGGAACCGGATCTTCTGATACCGGTCGTAATCGATCGTCGCGAGCTGCTCCGGCGCCACGATCAGCGGCGGCTCGAACGGCTTGCCGGCGAGATGCCGGGCATATTCCTTCAGCCAGTCGGCGCTGAACGGCTCGCCGGCGACGGGGCTGGCGGCGCGGACCGCCCTGCCTCCGCCGGGCAGCAGCGACAGACCGGCCGGAAGAGCCGCGAGGCCGAGGATCATGGACAGGAAATCTCTTCGCAGCATGGGTTTCCACTACATCGGACGAGGGAGCACGAGGCTCCCGGATCAGACGAGGCCCTGCTCGAACAGGGCCCGGCTCAGACGAAGAAAGTGGCGCCGCCGGGCGACACGTCGCGGAGGAAGCTGACTGCGCCGGTCACCTCGATCGGCAGGTCATCGCGCAGGTCTTCCGCCGCGACCCCGGCACCGATCAGACCGGATTCGCAGACGAGAAAGCGGACGCCCAGCTCGCCGCAGGCGAGCAGCAGCTCTTCGAACGTGCCGACCCGCCGCTCGGCGAGCAGCGCATCCATCTCCGCCGCGGTGCGCGCAGCATCCCCGGCTTCCGGTCCGAGCGCCAGGGCGTGCCAGCCCGGGCTGCCGTCGGCTGCCGGGCGGAGGAGTGCGCGCGTGCCCCATTGGGTGAAGAAGAGCGTGACCGGCGTCCCGACCGCGGCCGCGGCCGCGGCCAGCACGAGCGCGTAGTGCACACGGTCGTAAGTCCCGGCATGAACCGCGATCGATACCTTGTCGGGGCCCGCAGCCATCAGGCGGCGATCCGGTGCGCGGAGAGGTCGGCGATGCTGGCGGCCGGCCCGCAGAGCGGACACTCGCGGTCCTTCGGCACCCTGACCTTGCGGAAGGTGGCGCCGAGCGCGTCGTAGATCACCATGTGCCCGGAGAGGCTGTCGCCGATGCCGAGAATCTCCTTGATCACCTCGGTCGCCTGCAGCGAGCCGACGGTGCCGGGCAGGGAGCCGAGCACGCCCGCTTCGGAGCAGGAGGGGATCATCCCCGGCGGCGGCGGCTCGCGGAACAGGCAGCGATGGCAGGGGTGCCCCTCGCCGAGAAAGCCCTTGTAGGTCGCGATCTGGCCGTCGAAGCGCATGATCGCGCCCGAGACCAGCGGCCGTTTCGCCAGATAGCACGCGTCGCCGACGAGAAATCGCGTCGCGAAATTGTCGGTACCGTCTGCAACGAGATCGTAGTCGGCGACGAGATCGAGCGCGTTCTCCGCCGTGAGGCGCGCCTGGTACGGCACGATCTTCACGCCGGGATTGAGGCCGGTCGCGGTGCGGGCGGCACTTTCGACCTTCGCCACCCCGATGCGGTCGGTGGCGTGGATGATCTGGCGCTGCAGATTGGAGAGGTCGACGGCGTCGTCGTCGATCACCCCGATCGTCCCGACGCCGGCCGCCGCCAGATAGAGCAGCAACGGCGAGCCGAGGCCGCCGGCGCCGACCACCAGCACCTTCGCCTCCAGCAGCCTGGCCTGACCCGTGCCGCCAACCTCCGGCAGCAGGATGTGGCGCGAGTAGCGCTCGATCTGCTCGTCGTCGAAGTCCATCGAATCTCCCGTGCGGCGCCGCCGCTGTCAGGAACGGAACCCCGTCGCGCCGGTTCCGGTCGAGCCGAATCCGCCGGCACTGCGCGGCGTCTCGTCCAGGGGGCCGGATTCCCACCATTCCACGCGCACGACCGGGGCGACGACCATCTGGGCGATGCGCATGCCGCGCGCGACCGTGAACGGCTCCTCGCCGAGATTGGCGAGGATGACGCCGACCTCGCCGCGGTAGTCACTGTCGATCGTGCCCGGCGTGTTCAGCACGGTGAGGCCGCTCTTCAGTGCCAGGCCAGAGCGGGGCCGCACCTGCGCCTCGAAACCCTCGGGCAGCGCGATCCGGAGCCCGGTCGGAATCAGCGCCCGCGCGCCCGGGGCCAGCGCCACGTCGGCCTCGACCGCGGCGAGGAGATCCACACCGGCACTGCCGGCCGTGGCATAGGCGGGTAGATCCAGCCCCCGCCCGTGCGGCAGCCGCTCGACCTCGACCCGGACCGTCCTCACGCTGCCCCCTTGAAATGCTCGGCGATCCTGGCGGCCAGCCGCTCGGCCACCGCCTCCTTCGAGAGCTTCGGCCAATTCTCGGTGCCGTTGCCGCCGATCAGGTGCACGGTGTTGTCGGCCCCGCCGAAGGTGCCGGTCGCGGGCGAGACGTCGTTGGCGACGATCCAGTCGCAGCCCTTCCGCGCCAGCTTGGCGCGGGCGTGCTCGACCACGTTCTCGGTCTCGGCGGCGAAGCCGACGACGAGCCGGGGCCGCTTCTCTCCGGCCCGGGAGAGGCTCGCGAGGATGTCCGGATTCTCGGCGAGCTCCAGCTGCGGCGGGCCGCTCCCGTCCTTCTTCATCTTCTGGTCGGCCGCCCGCGCGACCCGCCAGTCGGCGACCGCCGCGGCGCAGACCGCGACGTCGACGGGCAGCGCCGCGAAGCAGGCTTCGTGCATCTCTCTCGCCGATTCGATCCGCACCACCGAGACACCGGCGGGGTCGGCGAGATTCGTCGGTCCCGACACCAGCACCGTCTCGGCGCCGAGCCGCGCGAGCGCACCCGCGATCGCGTGCCCCTGCTTCCCGGACGAGCGGTTGGCGATGTAGCGCACCGGGTCGATCGCCTCCCAGGTCGGGCCGCTCGTCACGAGGGCGCGCCTGCCGCTGAGCGGCCCCGCGGCGGATGGCACCGCCCCTGGTCCCGACAGCAGGAATTCCTCGATCGCCGCGACGATCTCCGGCACCTCGGCCAGCCGGCCGGAGCCGACCTCGCCGCAGGCGAGGTTGCCGGCGCCGGGGCCGACGCGCATCACGCCCCGGCTCTCCAGCGTTGCGATATTCGCCTGGGTCGCCGGGTGCGCCCACATCATCACGTTCATGGTCGGGGCGACCAGCACCGGCTTGTCGGTCGCGAGCAGCGCCGTGGTGGCTAGGTCGTCGGCAATGCCGGCCGCCATCTTCGCGAGAATGTCGGCGCTCGCCGGCGCCACCACCACCAGGTCGGCCTCGCGCGACAGGCGGATGTGCCCCATCTCGCTCTCGTCGGTGAGCGAAAAGAGGTCGGTATAGACCTTCTCCTCGCTCAGGGCGGCGACCGAGAGCGGGGTCACGAACTGGGCGCCGCCCTTCGTCAGCACGCATCGCACCCGCACGCCGCGCTCGCGCAGCCGACGGATGAGATCGAGGCTCTTGTAGGCGGCGATGCCGCCCGAGATGATCAGCAGGACCCGCTTGCCGTCCAGCATCCGGCGGCCCTCACTCCCGAGTGTTCCGGGCTCGCGCCGAGCCCGCGCTAAACCTATGCGCCCCGCCCCGCCGCCGCAAGGCGATGGGAGGAGAGCTCTGGGTCTCCGTCATCGCGAGCCGCGAAGCGGCGCGGCGATCCAGAACCACGGACTCCGTGTGAGCCGCCCTGGATCGCTTCGCCTGCGGCTCGCGATGACGACGCCGGAGGCCGCAGGACCCACAACGGGTTACAGTTGTTTCCGCTCCTTGACGGCCTTCCGGCGGAGTGACCAACTACCCGCCATGCACGCGACCATCCGCATCACCAAACCGACGAAGACGACCGCCGCGGGCGGTGCGTCCCTCGGTGCGCGGGCGGTGCCATCGCCGGCATAGATCACCGAAGGCCCCGCCGGAGAGAAGCGGGGCCAGCGGATCAGTGGCCCGTCTGTCCCCGGCTCGATGCAGGAGAGACGCCATGCCCAGAGATGCCGAAGCGCAGACTCCGTCGTCCATCGAAGCTCCCGGCGAGAAGGCGCCGGCCGTCGCCATCGTCGGCGCCACCGGTGCCGTCGGCGCCGAGCTACTGCGCTGTCTGGAGAAGCGCGATTTCCCCGTCCGGCATCTCCGCCTGCTCGCCTCGCCGCGCTCCGCCGGCCGCACGCTCCGCTTCCGCGACGCCGAGCTGCCGGTCGAGGCCCTGACCGGGACGAGCTTCGCCGGCATCGACCTCGCCCTGTTCTCGGCCGGGGCGGAGATCTCGCGACGCTATGCCCCGCTCGCGGTCGAGGCCGGCGCCGTCGTCGTCGACAACTCGTCCGCCTTCCGCAAGGACCCGGCGGTGCCGCTGGTCGTGCCGGAGGTGAACGCGGCGACGCTCGCCCGTCACTGCGGCATTGTGGCCAACCCGAACTGCGTCGCCGCAGTCGCCGTCGTGGCGCTGGCGCCGCTGCACCGCGTCCGCCCGATCCGACGCATCGTCGCCTCGACCTACCAGGCCGCGTCGGGCGCCGGCGCGGCGGCGATGGAGGAGCTCGTCCGCTCGACCGAGGCGCATCTCCGCGGCGAGCCGTTCGAGCCGAAGGTCCTGCCGCATTCGGCCGCCTTCAACGTCTTCAGCCACAACGCCGCAGTCGACCCCGAGAGCGGCTACAACGGCGAGGAGCTGAAGTTTATGGCCGAGGTCCGCCGCCTGCTCGACGTGCCGGATCTGCCGATCGGCATCACCTGCATTCGCGTCCCCGTGCTCCGCACCCACGCGATCTCGCTCAGCATCGAGCTCGAGGCTCCGCTTTCCACGGAGGAGGCGCGAAGCCTCCTCGCCGCCGCACCCGGTGTTCGTCTCGTCGACGACCGCGCGGCGAACCACTTCCCGATGCCGTCCGAGGCATCGGGCGAGGACGAGGTGCTGGTCGGCCGCCTGCGCACCGACCTCGCCGACCCCTCCGGCCGCACGCTGGCCCTGTTCGTCGCCGGCGACCAGCTCCTGAAGGGCGCCGCCCTCAACGCGGTGCAGATCGCGGAGCTGCTGCTGGGCCAGGCGATGCCGCATCCGTCTTTCGGGCATCCGCGGGATGCCGGGCGGGGCGGCTCGCGCCGGCACTCACCCTCAGCGAGGGAGGTGGCATCATGACCGAGACACCGGTGACACTGTTCAGCCACTCACACTTTTCCGGGGATTTCGTGCCTCTGGAAGAGGGCTATACGCGGTTCCTGTCCGAGTTCAACGACGCCGCCTCTTCGGTTCGCGTGGCGCCGGGATACTGCGCGGTTCTGTACGAGCACGCCAACGAGTTCGGCGGCTATGGCGCTTCGCTCGATCTGCTCGAAGACTGCCCCGACCTTTCGGTCTACGGGTTCGACAGGAAGACATCCTATGTGAACGTCTTCCGGGCGGAGCAGAACGGCTTCGTCTGGGCTCGGGGGTCGATGCGGAACGGCGAGTTCGTGCACGGCCATTGGGAGCGGCAACGCGCCGGCGGCGGACCGGCCGCGGAGCCTGCGGCGCCCGTCGTGTCGCCGCCGGTGCCGCCGCGCACGCAGCCGATGCCCACCGGCGGCGGAGGCGTCATCGTGCGCGATCACCGGGGCGAGCCGCAGCGGCGGCCTCCCGGCACGCCGGACTCCGACGGGGTCGTGCGCGACCATAGGTCGTCGAAGATCAAGCACGTCTTCGTGCTGATGCTCGAGAACCGATCGTTCGACCACATGCTCGGCTTCTCCGGCATTACCGGCACCGATGCGGCCACCGGTCAGCCGACGGCCATAGACGGCCTGACCGGAACGGAGTCGAACACGTACAACGGCGTCGTCTACCCCGTGGTCCGCGGTGCGCCGGATCGGGCTCCGCACGACCCGCCGCACGGCTTCCCCGGTGTGATCGAGCAGCTCTGCGGCGAGGGAGCGACGTATGTGAGCGGCGCCCCGTTCCCGCCGATCGACAACTCGGGGTACGTCTCGGCGTATGCCAGGTCCCACCCCGATCTGCCCGACGGAGCGATGCGCTGCTTCACGCCGGACCAGATCCCGGTGCTGACGGCGCTCGCGCGCGAGTTCGTCGTCTGCGATCGCTGGTTCAGCTCGATGCCGGGGCCGACGGAGCCCAATCGCTGGTTCGTTCACGCCGGCACCGCGGGCTTTTTCGACGAATCGCCGACGCACACCGAGTATGCCAAGGCATTCTCCTCGCCCTGGTCCGGCATCGCCTTCTCGCGCGGCACGATTTTCGATCTGCTCGAGAAGGGCGGCCATAAGTGGCGGGTCTACGCCGGCGACAGCTTCCCGAACGTCGCGATGCTCAAGGGGGTCAGCCGGACCTTCGACGTCGACGATTTCGACGACGATTTCGCCTCCGACGTCGCCTCGCCCTCCTACGACGCGGCGTACACCTTCATCGAGCCGAGCTACGACGTGTTCTCGGAATACGCGGGCGGCAGCTCGCATCACCCGCTCGGCAGCGTCCTGGCGGGAGAGCTCCTCATCAAGAAGACGTACGAGGCGCTCCGCCGATCACCGATCTGGGAGAGCAGCATGCTCATCATCACCTATGACGAGCATGGCGGTTTCTATGATCACGTGGCTCCGCCGACGGCTCGCCCGACCGGCAGCATAGGCCGGAAATACGGCTTCACCTTCGATCGGCTGGGTCCGCGCGTCCCCACCATCATCGTCTCGCCGCTCATTCCCAGGAACCTGATCGACCATCGCCGCTACGAGCATTCCTCGATCGTATCGACGCTGGCCCGGCTGTTCGGTCTCAAGGAGCTCACGCCGCGGTCGGCGTACACCTCGGACGTGAAACACCTCGCCCGGCTCGAACAGGCTCGCACCGACGCTCCCATGACGTTGCCGGACCCGATGCGGGGCGTGCTCGCCCCCGTCGCCCGGACGCCGTTCGCGGCATCCGCGGCCACGCGGCCGGAAAGGTCGCTCGACGACGATCCGACCGGCCGGATCGCGGCGACGGTCCTGTCGGGCCTGACCCAGCACCTGGAGGTCGCGCCGCCGATCGAGCACGAAGCCATCATCGCGCGCGTCGACGCCCTTCGAACCCATGGAGACGCGCTGGCCTATCTGAAGGAGGTCGACCTCCTCGTGAAAACGGCACGGGAGCGGGCGGGCATCCACCGGAGCGCGACCGTACGCGGTCACCCCGAACCGCATCCGGCGATCCTGACCGCCGCTCAGCTGCCGGCAGCGACCGTGGACGGGCTCGGCGCCAACCGCTGACCTCGTCCGAAGCCCGCGGCTAGGACGACGCCCTCGCCGCGGGCCCCCTTCCGTACCGAACTCGCCGATTTCTCTCACCGGGTCTGGCAGCGCACCTCGATGCGGCGATAGTATCCCGCCAATACCGCTCGCCCATCGGGCGGGAGCGTGAACCCGGAGGGTGCATGACGACGCACGTGCGTTCGCTACTGTTCTTCGTCCTGGCCTGGCTCCCGCTGGCGCTCGTGGCCGACCCAGTCGGTGCGGCGGAAGCGCCGGGCAGCGTTCTCTCCGGCAGTCAGCGCCAGCAGGCGGCGACGTACCGGCGCGACATCGGCGAGCGGCATACGGACGCGGCTTCCATCTCGCGGCTGCTGAGCATGGGCGAGGCGCGGCATCAGCTCGACGAGCTCGAATATGACGAGGCGGTGCCGCGGCTGGAGCGGGTGGTCGCGGTCTCCCCCGACGATGCCGCGGCGTGGGTGGCGCTCGCCGTCGCCCAGATGCTGAAGCGGGAGCCGAATTTCCCGCTCGCGTCCGCGGCGGCGGCCAACGCCTACGAGGCGGCCGAAGACGACGCGACGCGGGCGGTGGCGCTCGGCCTCCTCGTCGAGATCGGCGACCGCGCCGCCAGTAAGCAGGAGCCGCGGCGGCCCTGGGAGCCGTCGCCGCCGCTCGCCTCGGTGGAGCTCGATCCCACGGGCGACGGCGGCCTCGCGACCGAGGCGCGGCGGCTCGCCGGCGGGCGCGACCTCACCGCACAGCTCCGCGCGATCGTCGAGGAATTTCCCGCGGCCCTGGTGCCGACCGCGATCGAGCCGTCGACGGAGAGCGATCTCGCCGGCGCCTGCGTCGCCTTCAACCGGCCGCTCGCCCGGCCGGGCAGCGTGCGCTTCGAGGATTACGTCGAGGTGCGGCCGCCGGTCCGCGACCTCGCCGTCAGCGCCAGCGGCAAGCGGCTCTGCGTCGAAGGGTTGGCGTTCGGCGCCGACGCGACGATCGTGCTGAAGCCGGGCCTCCCCGGCCGCGGCGACGAATCGCTGGCGGAAGCGGTCGAGATGGCCGTCTACGTGCCCGACCGCGAGCCCGACGTCGCCTTCCGCGAGCGCGGCTACGTCCTGCCCGCGCACGGGCGCCAGATTTTGCCGCTGAAGAGCGTCAACGTCTCCCAGGCGCGGGTGCGCGTC
>JAJUGE010000099.1 GCA_029268305.1 Alphaproteobacteria bacterium | reverse complement strand
TCGTCGGAGAAACGATAATCGGCCGCCACGCGCCAGTCGAAGCGATCGCCTTCGAAGGCGTCCGAAATTCCGAACAAGCCGGTGAGCAGACAGTTCGGGCTGTTCCCGATGCTGGTCGGACCGCCGCCATCCGGATCGGCTCCATAGAGGTACTCGCAGATGGGCGGGGCGCCGGCCGGGGGGGCAAGAGGGCCTTCGAATGGCACCGTCCCATCCGGATTGGACCGGAAGTACGTATAGACCTTCTTGTCCTTCGTGTAGCGGATACCGCCGGTAAGGCTTAGTGCGTCCGTCGGCCGAACGGTTGCGGTTCCGAACAGGGCCTTGGTCGTACTCGGCGTGGTATCCGGCCCATGGATAAAGTCGATGCCGGCGTAGTTCAGGTCGACGCGTGCGGTATATTCGCCATCCTGATCGAGATAGAAGCCGCCGAGCGTGAACTCGAGCAGGCCATCTGCCAGCTCGCCGTTCAGGCGAACTTCCTGGCTCCACGCGCGGTGGCTCATCTGGTTGTCGAGCTGCGCGACCGGAACGGGAGTGGAATCTTGGTCCTGCCCCCATTTCGATTCGTATTCGCGCCACGAGCCGATCCAGACGAGCTCGAAATTGTCGGCCAGTTCGTAGGCGATGTTCCCGTGCACGCCCCAGCCGGTGAAATCCTGGTTCTGCAGGGCGGTATAGGGTTTGAAGGGTGCCTGCGACGTCGGCACCATTGCGTCGATGAAGTTCGCGTAACTGATGTACCGAGGATCGCCGTAATCGCCGCTTAGTGTGTCGCAGCTATAGGGTCCGGCGGGCACGAAAGCACAATTGACCGGCACCGGATTACCGTCACGTCCGACCAGCCATGCTCCCCCATCCGCGTTCGTCGCCGGGTTGCTGGAGAAAGGGTCGAACTCCGCCGCCGTGGGCGACACGGCGCCTGCCGCAATCACCACCGTCGGCCCCGCTTCGCCGCGCTGCGAGGTGTAGTCTCCGGAGACGTTGACTTCGAGGCGTTCGGTCGGAAGCCAGCGCAGCGCCAGCCGCCCCGCCGTCGTGTTCATGCCTCCCTGGGTGGTGTGATCCGGATTGCCACGCCCGCGCGCATTGTTGGCCGGAACGTTGGAGTTCGGGTGAGTCAGCCCATAGTCGAGCACTTGAACGTGCCCGTCGACGCTCCGCCCCAGACCGGACACGCGGGCGAACAAGTTGTTGGTCAGCGAGAAGTCGGCCATGCCGCGCAGCTCGATCCGGTTGAACGAGCCGTAAGTCGCCCGCAACGAGCCTTCTCCGTTCCCCGTTGGCTTGGCGCTGAACAGCTTGATCGCGCCGCCGATCGAGTTCTTTCCGGCCAGCGTGCCCTGCGGACCGCGCAGCACCTCGATACGGTCGAGGTCCATCAGGTCGAGCAGTGAGGCGGACAGCGTCGGAATATAGACGTCGTCGATATAGACGCCGACGCCAGGATCGAGCGCGTAGTTGAAGTCGACTTGGCCAACGCCGCGGATGAACGCGATCAGGCCCGATCCGCCGTTCTGCGGCTGCGGCTTCAATGTCACGTTCGGAGCTTGAGCGGCCACTGCGGTGATGTCAGTCGCGCCGCGTGCTTCCAGCATCTCGGCATTGACCGCTGTGATCGCGATCGGCGTGTCCTGGAGGTTCTGTTCGCGGAATTGCGCCGTCACGGTGATGACGTTGGTGCGCAAGCCATCGTCTTCGGCGGCTTGCTGGACCTCCGGCGATTGGTCTTGGGCATGGGCTGGCATCGCCAGACTTGCAGCCAGGGCAAGCGACGACACCACGCTGAACGTGTCGAGTTTCATCAGGCTTCCTCTCCCTTGGCGGAAGCCTTCGTTTTTTGGCGGCTTCCGCGGATCCTGTGTATCGAGCTGCCTTGTTGGCAGTCTCTTGCGGCAGACAGGAAGTATCCGGAGGAAACGAAAAAGGACCGGCGCGACCCACCCCTCTCTCCCGGGGGCATGATAGCCCGATGAGGCGCATCTACAAAGCAGCTAGACTTAATAATTATGTGAAGAGGCGGCGGCGTCACAATCGAGCAACACACTTCGTAACCTAATTGTTACCAGCCGTACGCCCTCACATGCGACTCTTCTGAACGCCTAGACGGGCGGTCGTCACCAACATACTGTACCTAAAACGATAATATCGGGGAGGTAGGGGGATGGCGACGGCGTCTATGCCGCTGGGCAAGGCCGAGCGACGCTACGAATTGCGCGTACTGGTGCTGCTCGGGCTGGCTTTCGGGTTCGCCTATTTCGACCGCATGGCGCTGACGTTTCTCGCGCCGTTCGTGCAGGACGATCTCGGCCTCAGCAACGAGGAGATCGGCTGGGCCAATTCCGGCCTCTCGCTCACCTGGGCGCTCGGTGCCTATGTGATCGGGCGCTGGTCCGACCTGATCGGGCGCCGCAAGCCGTTCCTGATCACCGCGCTCGTCCTGTTCTCGCTCTGCTCGGTGCTAAGCGGTCTCGCCTGGAGCTTCGAATCGCTGCTTGCCGCGCGGATCGTCATGGGACTCGCGGAAGGGCCGTTCCTGCCGATCTGCCTCGCGATCATGGCCGCGGCTTCCGCTCCGACCCGGCAGGCGCTGAACGCGGGTATCGTCCAGAACGTGTTCGGGCCCATCGTCGGCACCTCGCTGGCGTCCTACGCGCTGGTGCGAATTGCCGCGGCCTATGACTGGCAGGCGGCGTTCTTCATCGCCGGCATTCCCGGCTTGATACTCGCGGTCCTGATCTGGCGCTTCATCGACGAGCCCGAGCGGCCCGCAGGCGCAGCTCACGCTCGCCCGCCTGGCGGTTTCCTGCCGATCGGCCTGCTCTCGCACCGGAACATCCTGCTCTGCTCGCTGGTCAGCGCCTGCGCTGTCGGCTCGATCGTGGTCGGCTCGATCTTCATGCCGCTCTACCTCGACGGCCCGCGCGGATACGACGATCTGACCTGGAGCAACATCATGGCGGTGGTCGGCATCTGCCCCGCGGTCGGCGCAATCGTCGTGGCGCTCCTGTCCGACCGCATCGGTCGCAAGACCCCGCTCGTCGTGTTCGCCTCGCTGATGGCGCTCGCTCCGGCGGCGCTGCTGTGGTTCCAGGAGCCGGTGTGGATGCTCACCGCGCTGATGTTCGTCAGCTGGATGGGGCTCGGCACGTTCCCGCTGTTCATGGGCGTGATCCCCACCGAGACCGTGGGCCGCGCGCAGGCGGCAACCACCATGGGACTGGTGGTGATGATCGGCGAACTCACCGGCGGCGTGTTCGGACCGCCGATCGCCGGGCGGCTGGCCGACCAGTACGGGCTCGACGTTGCGCTCTACATCCAAGGGGCGCTGGCGATCGGAGCGGGTCTGGCCGCTCTATTCGTGCGCGAGACAAACCCGCAAGTCCTCGCGCGCCGTCAGCTTGCAGGAGCTGTCGCTTGAGCTTCCAGCGACGTCAGGTCGTGGTGGTCGGCGCGGGCCCTGTCGGCTTGCTCACCGCCCTTGGCCTGGCGCGGCAAGGCGTCGAAGTCACCGTCCTCGACAGCGAGCCGGAGGTGGTGAAAAGCCCCCGCGCGGCGGTCTATTACCACACCACCATCTCGATCCTGAAGAAGCTCGGCCTGTCGGACGAGGCGCATCAGATCGGTCTCGCCTCCACCGAGTTCCGCATGCACTGGCCCGAGACGGGCGAGGTCATGTCTTCGGACATGCGCGACGCGCTCGATCCCGGGCAGGAGTTCGATCACAACCTGCACTTCGGCCAGCACATTCTCGCCGAGCTGGTGCTGCGCCACCTCGCCCAGCTTCCGAACACCGAGGTGCTCTGGAACCACACGGTGAAGGCGCTGGCCCAGACCGACACCGAAATCCGTCTCGCCGCCGACACCGACGAGGGCGAAGTCGTCTTCGAAGCGGACTGGGTGACCGGCACCGACGGCGCCCGTTCCACGGTGCGCAAGCTGGCGGGGCTCCCGTTCGAGGGGTTCACCTGGCATGACCGCTTCGTCGCCACCAACATCGAATACCCGTTCCTCGACCACGGCTTCTGCAACGCCAACATGGTGGTCGACCCGGTCAACTGGGCCGTCGTCGGGCGGCTCGGGCGCGAGAACCTGTGGCGGCTGACCTACGGCGAAGACGCCGAGCTGCCCGAAGCGACAATCCTCGAGCGGCTTCCGGAAAGGTTCGCCGCGATTCTACCCGATCCCTCGGTGCCTTACCGTGTCGACGACTTCTCGCCTTACCGCGTGCACCAGCGCTGCGCGCCGAAGTTTCGCGTGGGCCGGGTGCTGCTGGCGGGCGATGCGGCCCATGCCTGCAACCCGTGCGGCGGGCTCGGGCTGACCGGCGGAGTGATCGACGCCGATGCCCTGGCGGACACGCTGGGGGCAGTGGTCGCCGGCCGCGCGGGTGAGAGCGTGCTCGATTTCTACGCCGAGGAGCGGCGCCGCGTGTTCCTCGAAGTGACCTCGCCGATGTCGACCAATTTCAAGCGGCTGCTGTCGGAGAAAGACCCGGAGCAGCGGGCGAAAGACAAGGCCGATATGTTCGCGCAAGGTGCCAGGGGCGGCGCCGAAGTCCGCGCCTCCTCGCTTGCCGAGCTGATCAAGGGCAGGCCGATGCCGATCGGGCCGGCTGCGGGATGAGGCGCGATGCCCTGGCAGGGCTCGCCGCGGCGGCCGCCTTGCCCTGCCTCACCGTCCGTGGCAGCGCCGCCTTTTGCGCAGTCTGAGACGGGAACGGCATGATCAAGTGGGCCTACAGCACCGAAGGCTTCGAACGGATCGTTCACCGCGTCGAAGGAGTCGAAGCGGTCACTTACGCGATCGGCGACGGTGAGCCGCTGGTCTACTTTCACGGCGGCGGGACCTTCCACGGGTTCGAATGGGCCCGCGCCCTGGCGAACGATTTCCGCATCTATGCGCCCTACCATCCGAACTTCGGCGAGAGCGGCGATGCTCCGTTCGACGAGATGAGCGACTACGTCGCGCACTACGAGCTGCTGTTCCCGGCGCTTGGCCTCGACACCTTCCATCTCGCCGGCGCCTCGATGGGCGGGCACATGGCGGCGCGCTATGCCGCGGCCAATCGCGGCGACATCGACAAGCTGGTCCTGAACGCGCCCGCCGGCCTGATCTCGAAGACCGCCGCGATGCCAGATTTCAGCAAGGTTTCGCCGACCGATCTGCCGAAGATGTTCGTGAGCGATCCCGCTTGTATCGAACCGTACTGGCCGGCGAACCCCTCTCCCGAATGGCAGGCGCTGCGCGACCGCGAGTCCCGCGCGGCATTCGCTTCGCGCGAGGACATCGCCGCAACCGACCGGGCTCTGCGGGATGGCCTGAAGGGCTTCGACCGCCCGACGCTGCTGCTGTGGGGCGAAGCCGATCGCATCGTCCCGCTCGGCTACGCGCAGGATTGGCGGGAAGTTCTCCCACACGCCGAGCTGGCGGTGATCCCTGGCGGCTCGCACCTCCTGCTCGACGAGTTTCCGGAGGCCGTAGACGTGCTAAGGTCCTTCCTGAGAGGATGACATGACCGGAGCCACCGCCCGCGACGTACGCACCACCATGAAGTATGTCATGCGCGGCGAGAAGGCGACGTTCCATCCCGGCGACCGCGCGAAGAGCTACTGGCCGGTCGACGAGCACGAGGTGACCGTTCACGACGTGCGGCCGATCCGTGACCAGCTCTCGTTCGATCGCAACGGCTTCGTGCTGGTGGACGAACCGAGCGGGATCGCCGACTTTGCCGATCCGGATGAACTCGCCCGCTACTGCCGCGAGACCGAGGCTCTGGTGAAGCGGCTGACCGGCGCGGACAAGGTGGTCAGCTTCGGCCCGATGATCCGCACCAACGCCACCGGCGCTCACGGCCACAACCAGCCCGCCCACGGTGCCCACGTCGACTATGGTGCGCGCACTGTGGCCGATTTCACCCGCGACCTGCTCCCGCCCGAAGAGGCCGAACGCCGCCTCGCCGGCCGGCACATGCTGATCAACGTCTGGCGCCCGATCGCGATGGTCGAAAGCGCGCCGCTCGCGGTGTGCGACGCGAGCACCGTGCGCCGTGAGGACCTGTTCGACAGCGAGGTCGTCGGCGGCCTCGGCGACTTCCAGCGCCGCTCGCTCTGGGGCTTCAACCTCGCCTACGATCCGGACCACCTCTGGTATTGGGTGCCGCAGATGCAGCCGTGGGAAGCGCTCGTCTTCAAGCTGTTCGACAGCGATCCGGACGCCGTCCAGCACACCGCGCACAGCGCCTTCGAGGACCCGGACACACCGGCGGATGCGGCGCCGCGGCAGAGCATCGAACTGCGGACGATCGCCTATCTCTAGCTTAAGCTCTGGCAACCGGCAGGTGCCGGCCATGCCGATCAAAGCCACTTTCTTGTGAGCCGCCGCTCCCCTAGCTTCTCCCGAACAAGAGTCGCAAAGGCTCGCGACGAGGGGAGAGGATTTGGCGCAAGCCGAGCTCAATGAGACGCTGGAGGCGCGCGGTGCCGCCTTCCCGCTTCGAGGCCGCTACAACGAGCGTTTCGCTCCGGTGGCCGAAGCTTTCGTCGAGAACTTTCGCGATGAGGAAGAGCTGGGCGCCGCCTGCTCGGTGGTGATCGACGGTGAAACGGTGGTCGACCTCTGGGGCGGCTGGGCGCGCGCCGATCGCAGCCTCGACTGGGAAGAGCACACCACTGTTTGCATGATGAGCGTCGCCAAAGGCGTCACGGGCATCTGCTTCAACATGGCCATCGACCGCGGCCTGGTCGATCCCGACGAAAGCATCGCGACCTACTGGCCCGAGTTCGCGCAGAACGGCAAAGCCGACATCACCGTGCGCATGGTGCTTGATCACACCGCGGCGATCCCAGTGCTGACCACCGACACGATGTACCCCGGCGGGTTCTACGACTACAAAGCCTATATCCGCGCGCTCGAAGTGCAGGAGCCGCTGTGGCAGCCGGGCACGCGCGCCGCCTACCACGTGCACAACCAGGGTTTCCTGCTCGGCGAGATCCTCCGCCGCGTCACGGGAATGACCGTCGGGCCGTTCCTCAAGGCCAACGTGACCAAGCCGCTCGCGGCCGAATACTACATCGGCGGGATGGACGAGCAGCAGCAGGCGCATGTCGCCGAAGTGCTCCCCAACACCGGCGCGCGCCTCTTCGCCGCGAAGGACCAGAGCGTGCCGGACAAGCCGACCTCGCCCGAAGGCTGGCAAGACGGCGCAGTGCTGCGCAGCTTCGCCTTCCTGCAGAACCCCAACGAACCCTGGTACGACACGATGAACGCCCCGCGCTGGCGCGAGGTCGAGATCGCCAGCGGCTCGGGCCACGGCAACGCCCGCGGCGTCGCGAGGATCTACGGCGCGACGGTCGGCGAGGTCGACGGCATCTCGCTGCTTTCGAAGGATCAGCTCGAACGGATGATCACCGAGCAGCACAACCAGACCGAGCTGCTGCAGGATCGGCCTTACCACCAGGCGCTAGGGGTGCTGCTGAATACCCCTGAGGCGGTCTATATGGGCCCGAACATGCGCAGCTTCGGCCACCACGGCCTCGGCGGTTCGATCGGCTTCGGCGATCCTGATGCGCGGCTCGGGTTCTCGTACTGCTGCAACCAGATGCACGCGGTAGGCACTAACGGCCCCCGAGCACGGCGGTTGATCGACGCGGTTTACGAGGTGCTCGGGTGATCCTCTCATCCGCTCGTCATCGCCGCGAAAGCGCGGGGTCAAGGCGGCTGAGCGCTTCGCGCGCGTCCTCTTGTTCGCTGGGTTCCCGCTTTCGCGGGAATGACGAAGTGAGAGTTTGAAGGAACCACCAATGGACCAGGACCTCTACGACAAGGGAATGAAAATCCGCCGCGAGGTGCTCGGCGATGCTTATGTCGACCGCGCGCTGGCGAAGTCCGGCCCGTTCAACGACCCACTGCAGGAGCTCGTCACGACTTACTGCTGGGGCTGGAACTGGGGCCGCGAAGGCTTGCCGCGGCGTGACCGGAGCCTGATCAACCTGGCGATGATCGCGGTGCTCAACCGCAGCCACGAACTCAAGATCCACATCCGCGGCGCGCTCAACAACGGCCTCACGCGCGAGGAAATCCGCGAGGTCCTGCTCCAGGTCGGCATCTACGGCGGCATCCCGGCAGCGGTCGACAGCTTCCGCCTCGCCAACGAGGCTTTTGCAGAGATCGACGCCGAGCAGGACGAGGCGGGCGGCTGATGCAGCTGCCCGGGACGTGATCCCACCCAGCATCGCGGCACCGAGCGACGAAGCGAGAGGACTGATATGACTATCAAGGCCAAGAACGCCAACGAGCAGCTCGTGCTCGACTTCTTCGAAACGCTGTCGGCGGGCGATCTCGACGCCTTGCGCGGCTACTTCCATGACCAGTCCGTCTGGCATCCCAAGGTGCGGGGGATTGCCGGCGCAGGCGAGCATGTCGGCATGGACATCATCGACCTGTTCCTTGCGCCGGTCAGGGGCCTGTTCGAAGCGGGCGATCCCAAGGTTACCGTCACGAACCTGTTCAGCGACGGCGATACGGTCGGCGTGGAATCCTATTCCACCGGCAAGACCATGGACGGCAAGCTGTACGAGAACGACTACGCCTGGGTCTTCCGCATCTCGAACGGCAAGATAGACCGTTTGCACGAATACATGGACAGCCAGCACACTGCCCAGCTGTTCGGCATGTAACGTGCGTTTCGCCGGCCAGCCGATCCTGATCTCCGGCGCCGGGCGGGGGCTGGGCGAGGGCATCGCCTGGCACCTGGCCGCTGAAGGCGCAGTGGTCGGCGTCGCCGACATTGACGGTCAGACCGCGCATGACGTCACGACGGCAATCATAGACGGGGGTGGCAAGGCGTTTGCCTACGAGGCCGACTTGGGGAAACGCCAAGCCTTCTTCGACGTCGCCGAAGCTTTCGCGCGTGACGCCGGGCCGCTGCGCGGGGTGATCAACAACGCTTCGGTGCTGGTCTACGAGCCGATCGAGCAGGTCACCGAAGAAACGCTCGACCGCATGCTCTCGGCCGGGCTCAAGAGCGTGTTCTGGGGCGTCCAGGCGTTCCTTGCACACCGCGACGAGAGCGCCACCGGCAACATCCTCAACTACTCCTCGCCGGTCGCCTACCGCGGGCGGCCCAACACCGGCGCCTACACTACGATTAAGGCCGGGATTGCAGGCCTCACCAAAGTGCTCGCCGGCGAACTTGGCCCGCGCGGCATCCGCGTCAACGCGATCGCCCCCGGCAGCGTGCCGACGCCGGCGACCGAAGGCTTCGTCACGCCCGAGCAGTATGCCGAGCGTGCCAGGAACATCCCGCTCCGCCGCAACGGCACGCGCGAGGACGTGGCGCATGCGGTCGCCTTCCTGCTCAGCGACGAAGCGGCGTTCATCAACGGGGCCATGCTCGCCGTCGACGGCGGCATCATTGCAGCAGGGTGAAGGGCGGGGAAAAAAGCTGTCCTACAAGCCCCGGTTTCGACCATGGTTCCGACATGGAGGCCGAGTCGGGGAGTGGGCGCCGGTTCGTTGAAAGTCAGGAGTCCAGAGGCAAGATCCCAGAGGCAAGACCGGGGAGGGCGTAATCTTAGTAATCTTCCGCAAGGCGGGTGGGTGACGTGACGCGAGTCTGGCAGGAACGGCTCGACACCCTTCGCGAGGTGATCCTCGCAGACATCGCGCGCGGCGACTACTTCGGCGCGGTGCTGACCATCGGGCGCGGCGGGGAGGTCGTGTTTGCCCAAGCTCTCGGCGCCGAGGACGCGATGGGCGAAAAGCCGCTCCGCTACGACAACGTGTTCTCAATCTTCTCGGTCACCAAGGCCTTCACCAACGTTCTGATCCTCAAGGCGATCGAGGAAGGCCGCTTTGCGCTGACCACCAAGGTCAAAGACGTGCTGCCCGAGTTCACAGGCGCGCCGCGCGAAGAGGCGACGTTCTACCACCTGCTGACTCACACCGCCGGCATGCCCGGGGTGTGGACCCCGAAGCCCGGCATGTACCTCGACCGCCTGCAGGAGCTGTTCGAGGCCTCGGTCGAGAACGTCCATGGCGAGGTCCCGCCCGGTACGCGCTGCGACTACTCGCCGCTGGTCAACCACGTGCTGATGGGCACCGCGCTGGTGCGCACCGATCCTAAGGGCCGCGACTTCCGCACGCTGCTGCACGAGGACCTGTTCGCCCCGCTCAGGATGGACAGCACCTCGATGGGCCTGCGCCCCGATCTCGCGCCGCGCCACGTGAAGCCCGATATGCGCGGCACGGTGCCGATCCAGCACCTGAG
This sequence comes from Alphaproteobacteria bacterium, assembly GCA_029268305.1. Taxonomy (GTDB): domain Bacteria; phylum Pseudomonadota; class Alphaproteobacteria; order JAJUGE01; family JAJUGE01; genus JAJUGE01. The sequence goes on along the minus strand of JAJUGE010000099.1, from coordinate 2,199 downwards.
CCGCAACCTGCCGGGCGACCACGCATTGTTCGAGGATCCCGAGATCGAGGCTCCGCACGTCGGCTGCGCCTCGACCTGCGGCGACCTCTACCGCTTCGCCGAGATGCTCCGCCGCGAGGGCGAGCTGGACGGCGTGCGCATCCTCTCGCCCGCGATGCTGAAGCTCGCGCGGCAGAACCACACCGGCGACATGCCCAACGAGCTCTACAAGCGCGTCGCCGAGAATGCCGGCTGGCAGGTTCCACCCGCCCACCAGGGTATCGGTTTCCAGGTCCGGGGCACGGGTGTGTTCCACCACCTGTTCGGCACCCTCGCGAGCCCGGAGACCCACGGCAACTACGGTGCCGGCAGCACGATGTTCTGGGTCGATCCGGAACGCGACGTCAGCTTCGCGCTGTGCAGCGCCGGGGTGATGACCCAGGCCGCCAACATCGAACGCTGCCAGAAGCTCAGCGACCTCGCGCTGAGCGCGACGGTGTGAGCAGACTCGCAATGGCGGTCGTCAGGAGGACTACGGCATGACCCTACGCCACCAAGGCAAGACGATGATCGTCACCGGCGCCGCCGGATCGATCGGCCTTGCTACCTGCGAGATCCTTTGCCGCGAAGGCGCACGCGTGATGCTGGTCGACATCGCGGCGGATCGGCTCGAGAATTGCACGACGAAACTGCGCGGTGCGGGGCATGAGGTCATCGCACACGTCGCCGACTGCGCCGACGAGGCGGCCGTCGAAAGCTACGCTCGCGCGGCGATGGAGGCGTGGGGCCGCATCGACGGGTTCTTCAACAACGCCGGGATCGAGGGCAGCCTCGCGCCCACACACGAATACGACATCGCCGAGTTCGACAAGATCATCCGCGTCAACTTGCGCTCGATGTTCCTCGGACTGCGCTTCGTGCTTCCGCACATGGTGGCGGCGGGCAGGGGCGCGGTGGTCAACACCGCCTCGATCGGCTCGGAACGCGGTCTCGCCGGTGCCTGCGCCTATAACGCCGCCAAGCATGGTGCTGTGGGCCTGACCCGCACCGCGGCGAGCGAGGTGGCGCAGAAAGGCGTGCGGGTGAACTGCGTGATGCCGGGCGTGATCGAGACGCCGCTGCTCGTCGGCATGCTCGAGCAGATGTTCGACGGAGACGTCCGGGCCGGCATGGACAAGCTCGGCCAGACCGCGACGCTCAACCGGGTGGGCCAGCCGCGCGAGGTCGGCGATGTGGTAAGCTTCCTGCTCTCGGACGAGGCGAGCTACGTCAACGGTGCGAAGTGGGAGATAGATGGTGGCGCGCTGGCGACCATCCGCAACGACATCTGAGCGGAACGGGTTACCCTGTCCGCGGTTGAATTGGCATGGCTCATCAACCTACACCTGCCGAGATCCGGTCCTTCGCCATCAGGCACGGTGTGACCGACGAGCAGGCCAAGCGCATGCTCACCGACCACGGTCCGAACGAAGATGGCTGGGACGAGACCGCCCGAAGCCTGCTGCACTTCCTCAAGGCGCCTTCCTAACGGCGTCAGCTGCGAAGTCGCTGCGAGGAGGCGAGGCGAGCCTGCCCGGCTCGATTTTATGCCAGTGAGGCTCTCGCCCCAGCGCGGCGAAATAGTTCGACGTGAAGGTCATCGGATCGGGCTCGGCGTCAACCAGCGTCGGACCATAGAGCGGCTCCGGGTCATAACCGAGCAGAGCGAGCAGCGTCGGGAACACGCGGAAATGGCTCGTGGCGTTGCGGTGATGCGCTACCCCCTCCTGCCAGGGCAGGGCGCCCGCATCGGCGGCGTCGATCACGACCAGCGGCACCGCGCCTTCCTCCGGCCGAGTATCGTCCATGCAGTGTGTCGACTTCCCGGTGCGCCCGTCCTCGTGCAGGTCTTGCCCATGATCGGCGGTATAGATCAGCACCGCACCGGTGCCCGGCATGTGCGGTAACAGTCGGTCGAAGAAGCCGCCGGTATTCCAGGCGATCGTGTTGCGATAGGCGTTGCGATAGAGCCGCCATTCGCCAGCGGTTCCGGTGTGGCCGCCCACATCGGCGGCGATGTCGATGATCGACGCCATCCGTCCGCGCGGCGGCAGCGGGGTGTACCGCGCAGCGTCTTCGGGGAACTTGTCCGCTACCGGGAAATGGGCCCCGACCTTGTTGATCAGGATGAACTCGCGCACCCCATTGCCGAGCCGTTCGGCCAGCAGCGCGGCGAGCCTG
>JAJUGE010000098.1 GCA_029268305.1 Alphaproteobacteria bacterium | reverse complement strand
GCGCCCGTTCAAAAGCGGGACAACCACGTAATCGAACTCGTGACGATGCCAACCGGTCGCCGCTCCGGGCGCAAATCGCCACTCGGTCACGCGGACGCGATCGTTGTCCACCTGCACCGTCGCTACCGCCGCCGGCCTCTTAGTGTCAGGCATGCCTGTCTCTTCTCTAATGCAGCCACCCGACCGATTGTGCATCGGCCGGGCGGGACAAGCGAGCGGGAACGAAAGGACGGGTCGATGGACAGTCCGTCAACAGGCTCGGGTCAGTTAGCCTCGGCCAGGTTCGTCTCGACCTTGCTCAGAAGCTCCGCCATCACCTTTTTGGCCTTTCCCGGCTGCTTCACGGCCTTCGCCTCGTCCACGTTGGGGGCAGAATCGCCGACCACCACGACACCGACCATTCCCATCGCATAGTGCGGCATGCACTTGTATCCGTAGACCCCTTCCTTATCGAAGGTGACGCTGATCTCTTGGTTCAGCTTGCCCTTGAACGGCTCGGCGCCTTCAGGAAGCATCCCTGGGATCGTCTCGGCGTTGTGGCTCTTGTCGGTCGGCTCGAAGGTGACGGTGTCCCCGGGTGCGACCTGCAGGTAAGCCGGCTCGAAGACCATCATGCCGGCTTCGCCCCGGTTGAGCATCTGCACGGTGTGCTCCGCGGCCATGGCGGGCGCGCCGAGCGCCAGGGTGGAAACAAGGCCGGCGGCGGCGAGGAGGGAGAGCTTCCTGATCATCGTGCGTTCCTTAGGCTTCGGATCTCTATCCGGCTTCGGCACTGTGCCGTCGCCTCCGTTTCTGAAACGATAGATAGTCAGCCCCGACGAAAGGGGTTTGCGCTGGCGCAAACTGCGCGGCAAAAGGGAGAAAAGTCAGCGTGAAGCTAGGCGTTGTCTCGGACATTCATTCCAATCCCGCCGGCTTGACCCGGGCCCTGGAACTGATGGGGCCGGTGGACCGGCTGCTCTGCCTCGGCGACTGCATCTTCGACTACCGCTTCTGCAATGAGACTGTAGGGCTCCTGCGCGAGCGGGATGCCGTGACGATTCTCGGAAATCATGAAGAGGCATTCTTCAGCCCCGGCGGCGAGCGGGCTCGATCGCAGGACTGGATCGACCGCGATCTGCTGGAATGGCTTCAGTCGCGCCCGCGCCGCGTGACGCTCGACTATGAAGGTGCGCGCGTTCTGATGGTGCATTCGACGCCCTGGGAGCCGCGTGGCGAGTACATCATGCCGAATAGCCCACGCCTCGAAAGGTTTGCGGAAGCCGACGCCGAGATCGTCCTGTACGGTCACACGCATCATCAGGTGGCGCGGCAAATCGGCGATGTTCTGGTGGTCAATCCCGGCTCCACCGGCGACGGCCGGGACATGCGGAACGGCAGGCAGTTGAGCTTTGCCGTGATCGACACCGCCACCCGGGAGGTGTCGATCACCGACTTTCCGGATCCGAAGCGCAACGGCTAGCGCGCTCGCAAGCGAGGGAGGAGGAGCATGGGAATCAGGATCGACAGTCTGGACCATCTGGTCCTGACGGTGCGGGACCTGGAACGAACCTGCCGCTTCTACGAGCGGGCGCTCGGGATGGAGCGGCGCTCCTTCGCGGAGGGGCGATGGGCGCTGCATTTCGGCAGGCAGAAGATCAACCTGCACGAAGCCGACCATCCGATCGATCCGAACGTGCGTCACGCAACCCCCGGGTCCGCAGACCTCTGCTTCCTCACCCAAACGCCGATCCCGGAGGTGATCCGCCATCTCCGCGACGAAGGGATAGAGATCGTGACCGGGCCGACCGAACGCAGCGGCGCCACATCGAAGCTCCTGTCTGTATACGTCTACGATCCGGACGAGAATCTGATCGAGATCGCGAACGCGCTTTCGCCGGGAGAGGCGTCATGAGCCGACCTGTAGCCCTCGTTACCGGATCGACCCAGGGCATCGGCGATGCCATCGCCCTGCGGCTGGCGCGGGAAGGCTATGACGTCGCGCTCAACGGCCTCGGCGACCCGGAGCGGATCGAGAGTCGGCGTGCCGCAATCGAGGCCGAGACGGGGGCGCGGGTCGTCTTCTGCCCGGCAGACCTCTCCGATGGTGCCGCCGCCGCCGACCTCGTGGCGGCTGCCGAGGCAGCGGTCGGACCGATCGAAGTACTGGTCAACAATGCGGGCGTACTGAACACACCGCCGAAACCGGTCGATGAGGTCGACCCGGCACGTTGGGAGCTCAGTTTCGCCGTCAACGTAACCGCCGCGTTCCACACCATCCGCCGCGCGCTCCCCGGAATGCGCCAGCGGGGGCGGGGCCGCATCGTCAACGTGGCATCGGCCTGCGGCCTCATCGCGCTGCCGAACAGCGCGCCATACGTCGCCTCGAAGCACGCGATCGTCGGCCTTACGCGCGCGGTCGCGCTCGACCTTGCCGAGACGCCGATAACCTGCAATGCGATCTGCCCCGGCCTGGTCGAAACGGAGTTCATGACGGACCGCCTCAACCAGGCCGCCGCCCGCCGCGGCGTCGGGATGGAGGAGATCACGAAGCTGGCCTTGCGCGGGCGACAGCCTTCCGGCCGCCTCATCAAGCCTGAAGAGATCGCGGGCCTCGTGGCATTCCTTGCCGGCCCCGACGGCGGTTCCTTCAACGGAGCCGCCATCGCCGTTGATCAGGCGTGGACGGCGATGTAGCAGGGGTCGGTCAGCCGACCGGCTCCGACTTTCCGCCTCGCAGCGTCGCCTTAACGTAGTCGCCGACGATGCGGCCCACGCCGCGGGAGAGAAGATCGTCCAGAGCCTCTACGAACCTGTCGATCTCGGCGCGCCCGACGATCAGGGGCGGCTCGAGGCGGATGACGTTCCGGTTGTACTCGGTGAACGCGACCAGTACGTCATAGTCCCGGAACAGCAGGGCCCCGACGAAGCCGCAGAGGCTCCCCTTCAGGCGCTCGTCCAGAACCGATACCAGGTGCTTCACGCCGAGCGGCAGCGTCTGGCTGATGTCCGCCAGCTCCAGCCCGACCATCAGCCCCTTTCCGCGGACTTCCTTGATGATCTTCGGGTGCTTGCGCTGGAGCTGGTTCAAGCGGTCTAGAAGGTAGGTGCCCTGCTCGGCCGCGTTGTCGATCAACCCCTCGTCATACAAAACATTCAGCGCCTCGATGGCGGTGCAGCAGGCTTCCCCCATGCCGCTGAAGGTCGCCGGTCCGTGGATCATGGCGGTCTTCGGGGAGCCATAGGCCTTCATGAAGATTGGCGTGCGGGCAATGTAGGCCCCGATCGCCGTCTTGCCGCCGCCGAGCGACTTGGCCAGGGTCACGATGTCCGGCACGACGGCCTCGTGCTCGAAGGCGAAGAATCGTCCGGTGCGGCCATAGCCGCACTGCACCTCGTCGGCCAGCCACAGTACGCCATAGCGATCGCAGAGCTCGCGCACGGCCTTCAGGTAACCCTCCGGCCCAGGGACGATCCCGGCCCCGCCCTGCACCGTCTCCAGGATGAAGGTGCCGATGCTCCTGTCGCGCCGGAACGCGGCCTCCAGGGCAGCCGCGTCGCCGAACGGCACGCGCACCCGGTTCGGCAGCAGCTCGAAGCTGCCCTGATAAAACTCGGAGTCGGTCACGGAAAGTGCCGCGCGGGTCTTCCCGTGGAACGATCGCTCGGTATAGACCACCGTTCGCCGCTCGCCGGCGGCGCGCTCCGCGAGCTTCAGGGCAGCCTCGTTCGCTTCCGAGCCGCTCACGCAGAGAAAGGCCATGTCTAGATCGCCTGGCGCGATCGCAGCGAGATTGTAGGACAGCGCCGCCGCGTACTGCGACATGAACGCCATCGCGATCTCCTGCCGCTTCTCCTCCTGGAAGCGGATGCGGGCTTCCAGAATGCGCGGATGATTGTGCCCGAAGGCGAGCGAGCCGAAGCCGCCGAAGAAGTCGAGAATGCGCCGGCCGTTCCGATCGATGTAGTACATACCCTCGGCGCGCTCGATCAGGACGCGATTGAACCCGAGCAGCTTGAGGAAATGGAGCTGCCCCGGATTCATGTGCTTCTGCATCAGATCCTGGACCCTCTGCACATCGAGGCGCTTCGCATCCTCGACCGAGATCAGGGCGGGCTTGGCGGTGGCATTCATCGTGAAAGACCTTCGAGATTGGTGGGCCGCACCTTAACCGAGATCGGACCGTCGGGCGGGCTCCCCGACGCGTTAAGCCCTCGAATGCAAAGCCTGCTCGCCATGAGGGAGCGGAAGCGGCCCTGCGGATCCCAGCGCTCCAGTACGTCTGCGAACTGGCCCAGCTTCGGGTACATGCGGCGAAATCCGGCCGCCGACAGGCTGGAATCCTTGGCGAGATAGATGCGGCCGCCGTGGTCGAGCGTGATCGTCTCCAGTCGCCGCATGAGCTCGGAAACACCCTCGCTGCACGGGAAGTCGAGCGCCAGCGTCAGGCCGCGCATCGGAAACGAGAGATGTCCCCGCCCCTCGCCTCCCAGCGTCTTCAGCACGGCAAGGAACGAACCGCGGCCTGCCGCCGAGACGGTCTCCAGCAGGCGCTGCATCCCCCTTGCCGCCTCGGCGTCGGGAATCACGCACTGGAATTGGTGAAAGCCCCGCCGCCCATAGATCCTGTTCCAGTCGTGCAGCGCGTCGAGCGGATAGAAGAATCGGGCCGCGTGCGAGATGCGCTCACGGCCGTTGGCCGGGACGCGGCGAAAGTAGGCTTCGTTGAAGGCCCGCACTGTCAGATGATTCAGGGCCACCCTCGGAAAGTCGAACGGGACGCGAAGCGATCGCTCCGGCTCCCCCGCCAAGCCGCCTTCTGCGGTCACATCTGCGGTTTCGAGGATGCCGCGCCCCATCCGCGCCCCGCGTTGCAGCGCGTCGATCCAGCCAACCGAGTAGGCGGCACCTTCGCGGGCTTCGGCGAGGGCGGTGAGGTACGCGTCGAGATCGGAGATGCGTTGCTCGCGAATTCGCATGAAGGCGGACGGCACCCGATCCATCCGGAAGGCTACGCGCAGGATGACGCCTGTCAGCCCGACCCCGCCTATGGTCGCAGCGAACAGCTCCGGTTCCTCGGCGGTCGAAATGCGGACGATCTCTCCCGAGGCCGCCATGAGGTCGAGCCAGACGACGTGGTCGCCGAAGCTGCCCCGCCGATCGTGGTTCTTGCCGTGCACGTCGTTGGCGACCGCCCCGCCGACCGAGGCGAAGGCGGTGCCGGGCGTCACCGGTACACGCCAGCCCCTCGGCAGATACTCCCGAAGGAGTCGGGCGAAGGTGACGCCGCTCTCGCAGACGATCTCGCCGCTGGCTTCATCGAACGAGACGACCCGGTCGAGCCGAGCCGTGGAGATGCCGCGGCCATCGCAGGGGAGATGCGCATCGCCGTAGCTCCGGCAATTGCCATAAGCCAGCACCGGCGCCCCAGCCTCAAGCGCCTCCCGGACTTCGCCATCGTCGCCGGGCACCGCCACCCTCGTCGAGACCGTCGTCGAGCGGCCCCAGCCGGTGAGCGTCGCCTGGCGCCAGTCGACGGCCATGGCGTCAGCCGTAGATCAGGACGGCGAACGTCGCCACCCAGCCGAGGATGGTCAGGATCAGGAACAGATCTGTCACGACGATGCGCGTGGGCGAGCCCGAGCGCTCCTCGACCTGGGTGATCTGCAGATAGCGGAGCACCCCAGCCAATACGAACGGGACGGTGAGATAGAGCCGCTCGGTGCCCAGGCTGTCCATCACCGCTCTGTCGGTCGTGTAGATGGTATACGAGACCAGCACCCCGCCCAGGACGATCACGAGCGCAGAGTCGAGGAAGCTCCGGTTATAGCCCTTCAAGCTCTTGCGGTGCGTTTCGCCGAGTGCCGTCACGACATCGTCTCGCCGCTTTGCGATCGCGAGGAACATGGCCAGGAATCCGGTGCAAAGGACGATCCAGACCGAAGGCGGCGCATCCACCAGTTCGGCGCCGGCATCGACGCGCAGAACGAAGCCGGCGCTGATGACGATCAGGTCGATGATCGAAAGGTTCTTGAGCCAGAAGCAATAAAGAACGTTCAGAATCGCGTAGGCGCCCAGGATGTTCAGGAATCCCGGCGACAGGAACGCGGCCCCCACGAGCCCGCCCGCGGCGAGCAAGCCCATCAGCGTCAGCGCATGCGGCACGGCCACGGTGCCGGCCGCCAGCGGGCGGTAGCGCTTCTTCGGGTGCTGGCGGTCGGCTTCCCGATCGACATAGTCGTTGAGGATATAGATGGAGCTGGAAACCGCGCAGAAGCACAGGATGCCCGCAACAACCGCCATCGCGTTGGAGACGTCGATGACGTGCGGCGTGAAGAACAGCGGCGCCGCGACGAAGGCGTTTTTGATCCACTGGTGGACCCGGATGAGCTTCAGCATCGCCCCCACACCGGACGCCGCCGGTCCGATCGCCCCTCTCGCCGCTGCGATCATTGTCTAGCCACCCTGAGGCGCGGCGGCAACCATGCCCCGGTCCCGCATATTGCGGTATTCGCGGTAGGCGGCGAGCAACATGTCCTCGTCTCGGTGCTGCGGCACCCAGCCCAGTTCCCGCTCCGCCTTCGAGACGTCGACGATGCAGACCTCGTCGGCGATGAGGTACTGCTCGGGATCCATCAGCGGCATGCCGAGCCGGTCGAGGACAGTGAGGGCGGTTTTCACCAGCCCGGCAGGAGTGTTGAGGATGAAAGACCTGCTGCCGGCGCCTTCGATCAGCTTGCTCAGCAATTCCTTGACGCTGGGCGGGTTCAACGAGCCCAGGTTATAGGCGCTGTTCGGGCAGCCCTTCTCCCAGGCCGCCACGCAGGCGCTCGCGCAATCGTAGACCGAGATGAACTGGTAAGGGTTCTCGCCGTTACCGATCACCGGCACCGGGAGGTTGAGATCGATCAGGCGGAACAGTTTCGTCAGGATGCCGAGACGACCCGGTCCGATGATCAGCCGGGGCCGGAAGATCGAGATGTTCATCCCACGCTCGCGATACTCTTCGCAGAGCGTCTCCGACTCGAGCTTGCTGGCACCATACGGACCGAGCGGCTCCTTCGGATGGTCTTCCGTTTGCGGCACGAACTTCGTCGGCCCGTAGACCATGTCGGTGGTGAAATACACGAGACGACTGCAATCGCGCCGCGCCATGTATTCGAGCACGTTGCGCTGACCGTGATAATTGACCGCATAGAAGAAGTCGCGGCGCTGCGAGCGCGGCGGAATCGGCGAAAGCATGCGGGCAGAGAGGTTGTAGACGACGTCGTCCGCCTCGATGGGTACGGCATCGAAGGTCGCCGGGTCGGTCACGTCTACCCGCACGAACGGCACGCGTTCGTAGATTTCCAGGTCGCTCTTCTCCAGGCTCGCGATCACGACCTCCTCGTCACGCGCGACGAGGTCCCGCGCCAGATGGCGCCCCACGAACCCGTCCCCGCCGATGATCACGTGCTTCATGCCGATGCGCCCTTCCCGCTACCGACCATACCCCTACTCGACGAACCTTGATCCCTGGTTAAGTCCGCCGTCAGCTCTGCGCGATCAACACGGTGCCGAAGCAGATCAAGCCGATCCCGGCGATCCTGTAGGCGTTCAGATCCTCCTGAAAGACGAAGTACGCGTAGACCGCGACGACGACGTAGGCGAGGCTGAGAAAGGGATAGGCGAAGCTGAGATCGACGCGCGAGAGCACCGCCAGATGGGAGGCCATGCTGACGACGAAGGTGCACAGGCCGAAGAAGACCCAGGGGTTCAGCACCACCCGCGGCACCGTCGCCAGGAGCGATTCCGCGGCGAAGTCGAAATGCCCCACGGTCCGCATGCCGTTCTTGAGCATGATCTGCGCCGCCGCGTTCGTCAGCACCGTGAACAGGATGAGCGGAATGTACTTCTGCATGTCTGCGCGGACCGGACCTGAACTGACGGATGGGTGAGGCCGCCACCATAGGAAGCATGGAGTAATCAACCTCTTAACCGGATTCGCGGAACGTCGCGAGGGTGGCTGGCCTCGGGTGGCAGCAACGGCTCTGCTATGCCACATTCCGCAGCCGGCTGCAGCAAGTTCGCATTTTCGCAAATCTCCGGGTTTTGGCCGTCCTTAACCCTTCCCGGCTAGTGGTGCGCGGCGGCGGCAAGGAGGGCGACGTGGCGATCGAGGCGACCGAGAAGATTTGGACGCGGCGCGAGGCGCTCTCGGCGGAGGGGCGTACAGCCATGGCGGTGGCGCTGGGAGCTCTTTTCGTCGCGATGCTGGCCTCCACCTGGCTGTTCCACAAGTTCGACTGGGACATCCTCGAGGTGGTGTTTCTGCCACTGATCCACGGGCAGCCCGTCGAGAGCGATCCCTATTCGTTCCTGCTCTCCTCACTCCTGGCCCTGCTCGGCGAGGCGGTGGGCGGTCTTCCCGGCTTCTGGATATGGCTGGTGCTCGCGACCGCACTCTATGTCGCCGCCGGCGTCCTGATCTTCCTCGTGGCCCACCGCTGGACCGGGAGCCGTGCGGCTGCAACCATCGGAGCGGCCGTCTTCCTCTCCGCCTATTGCATCGTCTACGTCTCCTCATACCTGGACGACAACGTCTTCCAGGCGTTCTTCGTGTGCCTCGCGTTGTGGGCGCTCCTCCGTGATCGGCCGCGGATCGGCCTCGCCGCCGTCGCCTACGGCCTCTCCTGCGCGTTCCACCTGCAATCCTTCGCACTGGCCCCTGCCTTCGCGGTCGGCGTCTGGCTGCATTCGCCGGGCAGCGCGGCTGACCGAACCCGGACGCTCGCGGTGGCGGCCGGTCTCGCCGCTCTCGTTTACGGTGGGCTGCTTCTGCTCTTCGTCGATGTCGGCGCCCTGATTGCGGTCATCAACGGCGCCGCCTCTCACGGCCCCGGTGCCTTCGTCGTCTCGCAGGACGATGCCGGACTTCTGGAACTGCTCGCCCGCGGCGCGGTGGCGACGCTGTTGCCCTTTCCGATTCACATCCGCGCGATCTTTGAGCGGCCCCTTCTCTACGTTCCGACCCTCGGCGCAGGTCTTCTCTATATCGGCGCCGTCGTTGCGCTCGCGGTTCGGCGACCGGGGCAGCTCGTTCGGGCAGCTCCCTGGTTAGCGACGGCCTTCGCCGGCTTCGCTATGGGCGTTCTGTTCGCGCTGGTAGCGGAGCCCGACGGGACGGAGCGATGGGTCAGCGTCGCACCGTTCTTCGCCCTGCTCGCCGCAGCGGCGGCTGACCGTTCCCGTAGGTTTGGATCATGGACCGAGCGTCGGGCGGGGAGCGGCATCATCCATATTCTCGCCGCGGTCCTGGTTCTCTTCGCCGTCTTCCCGGGCAAGGTGGTGGCGTTCGCCGCCTTCGGCAGCGAGCGCCAGGTCGTGACCAGCGGCATGATCGCCGCACTGGACGCCGCCTTCGCCGAAACCGACCTCGTGGTGCTCAACGAAGGATTCGAGGCGCTATCGCTCTATCGGGCGCAGCGGACCTGCTACACCGTCTTCGAGTACTGGAAGGACAACGTGAAGTGCTGGGGGCCGGAAGGAGTCACGCACCGCGACCGAGACGATCTCAGCTACCTGGATGGGCAGCGCACGATCGCGATGCAAGTAGGGCTTCCCGACCTCGATGCTGATGCAGTGGTGGACGGGGAGCCGGTCGAGATCTGCGATCCGGGGTACTTCGCACGCGCCTTCGGTTCCGGCCGTTGCGTCACGCTGAAGGTGGGCCGGATCCGCTGACGTCGCCCTGCCGTGGCCTTGCGGGAAGAACCGCCGGTCACGCCCTCGCAGCGCTGGCGTCGTGCCCGAGCGCCGAGAGCGCCGTCGCCACGATCCCTGCCGCATCCAGACCGGCTAGGGCGTACTGGTTCTCCGGCTTGTCGTGATCGACGAAGATGTCCGGCATCGTCAGCGGCCGGAACTTGAGCCCGCGATCCAGCAGTCCCGAGTGCGCGAGCTGGTGAACCACCTGAGTGGCGAACCCGCCGATGGAGCCTTCCTCGATCGTGATCAGCACCTCGTGCTCTTTCGCCAACCGGCTGACGAGATCGACGTCGAGCGGCTTGGCGAAACGCGCGTCGGCCACCGTCGTCGAAAGCCCTTTAGCCTGAAGCTGTTCCGCCGCCGCGAGGCACTCCTGCAGGCGGGCACCATAGCTGAGGATCGCAACCGTGGTGCCTTCTCGCAGCACGCGTCCCTTGCCGATCTCGAGCGCCTCGCCGACCGCGGGCAATTCGACGCCGACGCCTTCACCGCGGGGATAGCGCAGACCGCATGGCCGATCGTCGATCGCGACAGCCGTCGCCACCATGTGGCGGAGCTCGGCTTCGTTGGCCGGCGCCATGAGCACCATTCCGGGCAAGCACCCGAGATAGGCGATGTCGTAGCAGCCATGATGGGTCGCGCCATCGGCACCCACGTACCCTGCGCGATCCATGATGAGGCGGACCGGCAACTGCTGGATCGCGACGTCGTGGACGACCTGGTCGTAAGCGCGTTGCAGGAAGGTCGAGTAGATCGCCACGAACGGCTTGTAGCCCTCCGTCGCGAGCCCCGCTGCGAAGGTGACCCCGTGCTGCTCGGCGATACCGACATCAAAGCAACGCTCCGGGAAGCGCTTGCCGAACAGGTCGATCCCCGTGCCGGAGGGCATTGCCGCGGTGATTCCGACGATGCGCTCGTCCCGCTCCGCCTCCTGGATCAGGCTTTCGCCGAAGACTTTGGTGTAGGCCGGCGCCGAGGCGGTCCCCTTCGCCTGCACACCGGTAACCACGTCGAATTTGCTGACGCCATGATATTTGTCGGCCGCCTGCTCCGCCGGCGCATAGCCCTTGCCCTTGCGGGTGACTGCGTGAATCAGGACAGGGCCATCCTCCAATCCCTCATGCACGTTGCGCAGCACCGGCAGGAGGTGATCGAGATTGTGACCGTCGATCGGGCCGATGTAATAGAAGCCGAGCTCTTCGAACAGCGTTCCACCGGTAACCAGGCCGCGCGCATATTCCTCGGCCCGCCGCGCCGTCTTTTCGAGGGGACCCGGGAACATCTTCGCCATTTCCCGCGCAATCTGGCGGAGCGATCTGTACGATTTCGAAGAAATCAGGCGCGAGAGATAGGCGCTCATCGCACCGACCGGCGGCGCGATCGACATGTCGTTGTCGTTCAGAATGACGATCAGGCGCTTGTCCATCGACCCGGCGTTGTTCATGGCCTCGTAGGCCATGCCGGCGCTCATCGCGCCGTCGCCGATCACGCAAATGACGTGGTTCCGGTCGCCGCGCAGGTCGCGGGCCACCGCCATGCCGAGGCCGGCGGAGATCGAGGTCGAGCTGTGCGCCGCCCCGAACGGGTCGTACTCGCTTTCCGAGCGCTTGGTGAATCCGGACAGGCCGCCGCCCTGCCGCAACGTTCGGATGCGCTCGCGTCGGCCGGTCAGGATCTTGTGGGGGTAAGCCTGATGCCCCACGTCCCAGATCAGTCGATCGCGCGGAGTGTCGAACACGTGGTGGATCGCCACGGTAAGCTCGACGACGCCGAGGCTGGCGCCGAGATGCCCGCCGGTGATCGACACCGCATCGATCGTCTCGGTGCGAAGCTCGTCCGCCAACTGCTTCAGCTGCTCGTCCGTAAAGCTGCGCAGGTCCTCGGGCCAGTCGACCAGATCGAGCAACGGCGTCTTCGTGTTCCTGATCGTCACCGATTCCTCCTATGCGCGCCGGTCGATCACGAAACGCGCGGTGGCTCTCAATAGGTTGGCGTCTTCGCCGAACACGTCCAGATGCGCAACAGCCTGCTCGGCAAGCACTCGGGCCTGCTCGCGCGCAGCCTCTGTCCCCAGCAGCGAGACGACGGTTGCCTTCCCCGCGTCGGCATCCTTGCCGACGCGCTTGCCCGTTTCAGCCTCGGATCCCTCCGCGTCGAGGAGATCGTCTGCGATCTGAAAAGCGAAACCGAGGTCGTGCGCGTATGCGTGCAGCGCGGCCCGCGCTTCCTCGTTCGCGTGCGCGAGAATTGCCCCCGCCATGCAGGAAAAAGCGATCAGCGCCCCCGTCTTCAGGCGCTCCAGTCGCGCAATGCCGCCGAAGTCCAAGTTCTCGTGCTCGGCGAGCAGGTCGAGCATCTGTCCGCCGACCATACCTCGGCCGCCGGCCGCCGCCGCCAACTCCGCCACCAGCTCGGCGCGGATCTGCGTGCGTAGTCGGGTCCACCAAAATCTCGAACGCCAGGGGAAGCAGGGCATCGCCGACGAGGATCGCCGTCGCCTCGTCGTACTTCACGTGCACGGTCGGCCGGCCGCGACGCATATCGTCGTCGTCCATCGCCGGCAGGTCGTCGTGTACCAGCGAATAGCAATGGACCAGCTCGATCGCCGCCCCAACTCTCAGGGCGCTCGCCTCGGGCACACCGAAAAGCCGCGACCCCGCCAATACGAGGAATGGGCGGAATCGCTTGCCCGGCCCCAGGGCCGCATAGCGCATCGCGTCGAAGAGCGACGCTTCCGGCCCGTTCGGAACCGGGAGCACAGCCTCCAGGACCGAGTCGACCTTCTTCGCCGCCTGCTCCAATTCAGCCGCGAACTGTGCCGGATTGGGAACGCCGG
>JAJUGE010000097.1 GCA_029268305.1 Alphaproteobacteria bacterium | reverse complement strand
GGACAATGACGAGGTCGGCAGCCTCGAGGTCGACGAGGCGATCTTCGGGCTTCCGGTGCGCCGCGACATCCTCGCCCGCGTCGTCAACTGGCAGCTCGCGAAGCGGCGTGCCGGAACGCACAAGGTGAAGGAGCGCGGAGAGGTCCGTACGTCCAGCGCCAAGATCTGGCGTCAGAAGGGTACCGGCCGGGCACGGCACGGCAACCGCGGTGCGGTGCAGTTCCGCGGCGGCGGCGTCGTGCACGGCCCGCGCGTTCGGGACCATGGCTTCTCCCTGCCGAAGAAGGTTCGCCGGCTCGGCCTTAAGACCGCGCTCTCGAGCAAGCAGCACGACGGCAAGCTGATCGTGGTCGACAGCCTGTCGAGCGAAACCGGCAAGACGGCCGATCTCGCGAAGCGGCTGGCCGGTCTCGGGGTGGAATCGGCGCTCTTCATCGGCGGGCCGGAGCTCGACGCGAACTTCACGCGCGCGGCCTCGAACCTCGCCAATATCGATGTGCTGCCGCAACAGGGCGCGAACGTCTACGACATTCTGCGCCGCGACACGCTGATCCTCAGCCGCGAGGCGGTCGAGCTCCTGGAGGCACGTTTGAAATGAGCAGGGCACGAGCGATAAAGCCGCCGGTCGTGCAGCTGACCCGGAACCAGATGGTGGAGATCATCCGGGCGCCGGTGATCACGGAGAAGTCGACCCGCGGGTCGGAGCACAGCCAGGTGACCTTCAAGGTGCCGCTGACCGCGACGAAGCCGGAGATCAAGGCGTCGGTCGAGGCTCTGTTCGACGTCAAGGTGCGTCACGTCAACACGCTTCGGGTGAAGGGGAAGCAGAAGCGCTTCCGCGGCATTCCGGGGCGCCGGTCCGATGTGAAGAAGGCGATCGTCACGCTCGAGGAAGGTCAGTCGATCGACGTGACCACGGGAATCTGACCCATGGCTTTGAAGCAATACAATCCTACATCGCCGGCGCGGCGCGGGCTGGTTCTCGTCGATCGCTCGCAGCTCTGGAAAGGCAAGCCGGTCAAGAGCCTGAGCGAGGGCCTCACCAAGTCCGGCGGCCGCAACAACCATGGCCGCACGACGGTCTGGTGGCGCGGCGGCGGCCACAAGCGGACCTATCGCCATATCGATTTCAAGCGGCGCAAGTTCGACGTGCCGGCGAAGGTGGAGCGGCTCGAGTACGACCCGAACCGGACGGCGTTCATCGCGCTGATCCGCTATGAAGACGGGGAGCTGTCCTACATCCTGGCGCCGCAGCGCCTGCAGGTCGGAGATACCGTGGTGGCAGGCGATCGGGTGGATATCCGCCCCGGCAACGCCATGCCGCTGCGCAGCATCCCGATCGGTACGATTGTGCACAACATCGAGCTGAAGCCGGGCAAGGGCGGCCAGATGGCGCGCGCCGCAGGCGCCTTCGTCCAGCTGGTCGGCCGCGACGCGGGCCTCGCCCTGCTGCGGCTCAATTCCGGCGAGGTGCGCATGGTTCCCGCCGACTGCATGGCGAGCGTCGGCGCGGTCTCGAACCCGGACAACAGCAACCAGACGCTCGCGAAGGCCGGACGTCGTCGCTGGATGGGACGTCGCCCGCATGTGCGCGGCGTCGTGATGAACCCGGTCGACCATCCGCACGGTGGCGGCGAGGGCCGCACGTCGGGCGGCCGCCATCCGGTGACGCCGTGGGGCAAGCCGACCAAGGGCGCTCGGACCCGCAAGAAGAAGCCGTCGGACAAGCTGATCGTCCGTCGTCGCCACCTCAGGAAGAAGTAGGGAGTTCGCCGTGGCTCGCTCCGTTTGGAAAGGCCCGTTCGTCGACGGCTATCTGTTGAAGAAGGCGGAAGCTGCGCGGGGATCCGGTCGCAAGGAAGTGATTCGCACCTGGTCGCGTCGCTCCACGATCTTGCCGCAGTTCGTCGGGCTGACGTTCGGCGTCTACAACGGTCACAAGTTCCTGCCGGTTCTGGTGACGGAGAACATGGTCGGGCACAAGTTCGGCGAGTTCGCGCCGACGCGCACGTTCTACGGCCACGCGGCCGACAAGAAGTCGAAGAGGGGCTGATGGGCAAGCAGTCTGCCGGGCGACGTCTCGCCGAGAACGAGGCCAAGGCGTTCGCGAAGTACATCCGGGTGAGCCCGCAGAAGCTGAACCTGGTGGCACAGGCGATCCGCGGCCTGTCGGCCGAGGCGGCGATCTCGTCGCTCGCGTTCTCGAAGCGCCGGGTGGCGCGGGACGTCCAGAAGGTCGTCCAGTCGGCCGTGGCGAACGCCGAGAACAACCACCAGCTCGACGTGGACCGGCTGTTCGTCGCCGAGGCGTCCGTCGGCAAGACGCTGGTGATGAAGCGGTTCCACGCCCGCGGGCGCGGCCGCTCGGCAAGGGTCGAGAAGCCGATGAGCAATCTCACGGTTATCGTCCGCGAGCGGGCCGAGGAAATCGAGGAGACGGCCTGATGGGTCAGAAGGTAAATCCGATCGGCCTTCGGGTCGGGATCAATCGCACCTGGGATTCGCGGTGGTATGCCGACCGCGAGTACGGCGACCTGCTGCACGAGGATCTTAAGATCCGCGACCACCTGTTCAGCCGCCTCAAGCAAGCCGGCGTGAGCCGCATCGTGATCGAGCGTCCGGCGAAGAAGGCGCGGGTGACGATCCACACCGCTCGTCCGGGCGTGGTGATCGGCAAGAAGGGCGCCGACATCGAGAAGCTTCGCCAGCAGCTCGGCAAGATGACCGAGAGCGACGTCAGCCTGAACATCGTCGAGATCCGCAAGCCGGAGATCGATTCGAAGCTCGTCGCGGAGAACATCGCGCAGCAGCTCGAGCGTCGGGTCGCCTTCCGTCGCGCCCTGAAGCGCGCGGTGCAGTCGGCGATGCGCCTCGGTGCGCTCGGCATCAAGATCGTCGTCAGCGGCCGTCTTGGCGGCGCCGAGATCGCGCGGACGGAGTGGTACCGCGAGGGCCGGGTGCCGCTGCACACGCTGCGGGCGGACGTGGATTACGGCCACGCGACGGCGAAGACGACCTACGGCACCTGCGGCGTGAAGGTGTGGGTCTTCAAGGGCGAGATCCTGGCGCACGATCCGCTCGCGCAGGACAAGCGGATCGCCGACCAGGTCCAGCAGCTGGGCCGGTGAGCGGGACGCAAGATTTAGGGTGATGTCATGTTGAGTCCGAAGCGGACCAAGTTCCGCAAGGCCCACAAGGGCCGCATCCACGGAATGGCGAAGGGCGGCACCGACCTGAACTTCGGCGCCTACGGCCTGAAGGCGGTCGACCCCGCACGCGTCACCGCACGACAGATCGAAGCGGCCCGCCGGACCATCACGCGCCATATCCGCCGCGTCGGGAAGGTCTGGATCCGCATCTTCCCGGACGTTCCGGTTTCGACGAAGCCGGCGGAAGTGCGCATGGGCAAGGGCAGCCCCGAATACTGGATGTGCCGCGTGAAGCCCGGCCGCATCATGTTCGAGCTGGACGGCGTCCCGCACGACGTGGCGAGAGAGGCTTTCGCCCTGGCGGCGGCGAAGCTGCCGATGAAGACGCGTTTCGTCAGCCGCGTCAGCGAGGGGGCCGAGCGATGAAGTCGAGCGACGTTCGGGCGAAGAGCGACGACGAGCTGAAGAGCCAGCTCGCCGACCTGCGGAAGGAGGCGTTCAACCTCCGCTTCCAGCAGGCGAGCGGCCAACTCGAGAATACGGCGCGGGTGCGCCAGGTGCGGCGCGACATCGCCAGGATCATGACGATTCTCGGCGAGCGCCGGAAAGCGGCGGCCTAGGAGCGATCAGAGAATGCCGAAGCGGGTAATGCAGGGTGTCGTGGTCAGCGACAAGGCCGACAAGACCGTGTCGGTCCGTGTGGACCGGCGGGTCATGCACCCGATCTACAAGAAGTTCATGACCAGGTCGAAGAAGTTCCTGGCGCACGACGAGTCCAACGCGTTCAAGGTGGGCGACATGGTTCGCATCCAGGAATCGCGCCCGCTCTCGAAGCGCAAGCGTTGGGAAGTCGTCGGCCGGGTCGGCGAAGCCTGAGCCGTCGAAGGGGCGTTCGGGAATGATACAGCAGGAAACCAACCTCGAAGTCGCCGACAATTCCGGGGCGCGCCGCGTGCAGTGCATCCGGGTTCTCGGCGGCACACGGCGGCGCAGCGCGTCGGTCGGCGACATCATCATCGTCTCGGTGAAGGAGGCGATTCCGCGCGGCCGCGTGAAGAAGGGCGACATCCACAAGGCGGTGGTCGTCCGGACCGCTAAGGAAGTGCATCGCACCGACGGCACCTCCATTCGGTTCGACAAGAATGCGGCCGTGCTTCTGAACAACCAGATGGAGCCGATCGGCACCCGCATCTTCGGGCCGGTGACGCGCGAGCTTCGCGCCCGCCGCTTCATGAAGATCATCTCGCTGGCTCCGGAGGTGCTCTGATGGGCGTGCGCTTGAAGGTCCGAAAGGGCGACCGCGTCTTCGTTCTGACGGGCAAGGACAAGGGCCGTACCGGAGAGGTGCTGCGCGTGCTTCCGAAGGAAGGGCGCGTCGTCGTCCAGGGCGTGAACGTGGTGAAGAAGCACCAGCGGCCGGCTCCGGGCAACCCCGGTGGCATCGTCGAGGTCGAGGCGCCGATCCACGTCTCGAACGTTGCCCACCTGGACCCGGACAGCAACAAGCCGACCCGCGTCGGATACAAGTTTCTGGATGACGGCCGGAAAGTTCGCTTTGCGAAGCGCTCCGGCGAGATCCTCGATCGATAGGTGAGCGCTATGGTTCGCATGCGACAGCATTATGCCGACGTGGTGAAGCCGGCGCTGATGGAGCAGTTCGGCTACAAGAACCCTTTTGAGGTGCCGCGTCTGGAGAAGATCGTCGTCAACATCGGCGTCGGCGAAGCGGTGCAGGACAGCAAGAAGGTGACCTCTGCGGCCGCCGACCTCGCGCGAATCACCGGCCAGCACCCGGTGGTGACGCGGGCGAAGAAGTCGATCGCGGGCTTCAAGCTTCGTGAGGGCATGCCGATCGGCTGCAAGGTCACATTGCGGCGGGACCGCATGTACGAGTTTCTCGATCGACTGGTCACGATCGCGTTGCCGCGCGTGCGCGACTTCCGCGGGCTGCCGGGCAAGAGCTTCGACGGGCGCGGGAACTACGCGCTCGGGCTGAAGGAGCAGCTCGTGTTCCCGGAGATCGAATACGACCAGGTCGATCAGGTGAGAGGCATGGATATCGTCATCTGCACGACGGCCAAGACCGATGCGGAGGCGAAGGCGCTGTTGGCGGGCCTGAACCTGCCGTTCAACAGCTGAGACATTCGGAGGACCGAAGGCATGGCCAAGACCAGCGCCATCGAGCGTAACAAGAAGCGGGAGCGCATGGCGAAGCAGTATGCCGAGCGGCGCGCGGCGCTGAAGGCGATCATTCAGGACAAGTCGGCGCCGCCGGAAGAGCGCTTCGCGGCCCAGCTCAAGCTCGCCGAGCTGCCGCGCAACTCGTCGCCGGTGCGGATTCGCAACCGCTGCGATCTCAGCGGCCGGCCGCGTGGCTACTACCGGAAATTCCGGCTGTCGCGCATCGCGTTGCGCGAGCTGGCGTCCGAGGGGCAGATCCCCGGCATGGTCAAGTCGAGCTGGTAGGGAGATCGGTAGATGACGATGAGCGATCCCCTGGGGGATATGCTGACCCGGATCAGGAACGGGCAGCGCTCGCGCCTTCAGGTTGTCACGTCGCCCGGTTCGAAACTGCGGGCGAACGTTCTGGACGTGCTTCAGCGCGAGGGCTACATCCGCGGCTACACGGAGCAGGAGAAGAAGCCGGGCATCCGCGAGGTCAGCATCGAGCTCAAATACTTCGACGGCGAGCCGGTGATCCGGCACATTTCGCGGGTTTCGAAGCCGGGCCGGCGCGTTTACTCGAAGATCAAGGATCTGACCACCGTTCGCAACGGGCTGGGGATCGCGATCCTGTCCACCCCGCGGGGTGTTATGTCCGACCACGAGGCGCGTGCGCAGAACGTCGGCGGAGAGGTGCTCTGCCAGGTCTTCTGACCGGGCAGGGGGAAAGGAATCAGGAGGCGGGACGATGTCGCGCGTAGGTAAATACCCCGTTGCGATCCCGAGTGGGGCGACGGTCGAAGTCTCCGGAGAGGAGATCCGCGCCAAGGGCAAGCTCGGCGAGCGGTCGATGCGGCTCGTGGACGAGGTCGAAGCGCGCGTGGAAGGCTCGGAGCTCTGGCTGAAGCCGAAGCGCGACACCAAGCGCGCTCGGATGATGTGGGGCACGTATCGGAGCCTGGCCGATTCGCTCGTGCGGGGCGTGAGCGAAGGTTTCACCCGGAACCTGGAGATCAACGGTGTGGGCTACCGTGCCGCGGTCGAGGGCAAGGTCCTCAAGCTGCAGCTCGGGTACAGCCACGACGTCAATTATCCGATCCCGGAAGACGTGCAGATCCGGTGCGAGCGGCCGACGGCGGTGGCGATCACCGGCATCGACAAGCAGCGGGTCGGGCAGGTTGCGGCCGAGATCCGTGCATTCCGCAAGCCGGAGCCCTACAAGGGCAAGGGCATCAAGTATGCGGAGGAAACCGTCTTCCGTAAGGAAGGCAAGAAGAAGTAGGGCGGTACGGTCATGTTGAGCAGCAAAGAGCAATTCAAGCGTCGGCAGCAGCGGACACGCGCGCGGCTGCTGCGCAAGGCCGGCGGTCGGCCCCGGCTCTCCGTGTTCCGCTCCGGCAAGAACATCTATGCGCAGGTGATCGACGACTCCCGCGGCGTTACGGTCGCGGCCGCGTCGACGCTGGAGAAGGACCTGCGGGAGAAGCTGAAGACCGGCGCCGACAAGCAGGCGGCGGACGCGGTCGGCAAGCTCATCGCCGAACGTGCGAAGGCGGCCGGCATCGAGCAGGTGGTGCTCGATCGTGGCGGGTATCGCTATCACGGGCGGGTGAAGGCGCTGGCCGACGCCGCCCGGGAAGGCGGACTGCAGTTTTAGAAAGGCGAGAGTATGGCTAGAGGCCCAAGGCGCGACCGCGAGAACCGCGACGAACCCGAGTTCGTCGAGAAGCTCGTCTCGATCAATCGTGTCGCAAAGGTGGTGAAGGGTGGCCGGCGCTTCGGCTTTTCGGCGCTGGTGATCGCCGGCGACGGCAAGGGACGAGTGGGCTACGGCTCGGGCAAGGCTCGCGAAGTGCCGGAGGCGATCCGCAAGGCGACGGAGCAGGCCCGACGCACGATGATTCGGGTGCACCTGCGCGAGGGACGGACGCTCCATCACGACGTGCACGGTCACTTCGGCGCGGGCAAGGTGTTCGTGCGCGCGGCACCGGCCGGTACCGGCATCATCGCGGGTGGGCCGACGCGCGCCGTGTTCGAGGCGCTGGGCATTCAGGACGTCGTCGCGAAGTCGACGGGAACGTCGAACCCGCACAACATGGTGAAGGCGACTTTCGACGCGCTGAAGAACACCGTCTCGCCGCGCATGGTCGCGGCGCGGCGCGGCAAGAAGGTCCACGAGATCTTCGGTCGCCGTGAGGCAGAGGGCGAGGCGGCTGCTGCGGCGCCGGCTCAGGAGTAGGAATGATGGCGGCGGAAAAGAAGGTGCGCGTGACGCAGGTGGGAAGCCCTATCCGGCGGCAGGCGGATCAACGCGCGACCCTGGTCGGGCTCGGCCTGAACAAGATGCATCGCACCCGCGAGCTCGAGGACACGCCGGCGGTGCGGGGCATGATCCGCAAGGTCCGGCACCTGGTCCGCGTCGAAGAGATTGAATAGGCCGCTCAGCGCGCCAACCTCAGTGCACATCCGTCCGTAAGCGGAACAGATCAATGAAGCTGAACGAACTGTCCGACAATCCTGGTGCCCGCCGCCGCTCCAAGCGCGTCGGGCGTGGTATCGGCTCGGGCAAGGGCAAGACCTCCGGTCATGGCGTCAAGGGCCAGAAGGCCCGCTCCGGCGTCGCGATCAAGGGTTTCGAAGGCGGTCAGATGCCGATCTACCGCCGGCTGCCGAAGCGTGGGTTCAACAACATCCACCGCCGCCAGTATCAGGAGATCAACCTGGACGGGCTGCAGCAGGCGCTCGACGACGGCAAGCTGGACGCCGCCAAGCCGATCGATGCGGCGGCACTGGTGGAGGCGGGCGTCGTGCGCCGGGCGCGCGACGGTATCCGGCTGCTCGGCCGGGGCCAGCTCAACGCTAAGGTCACGATCGAAGTCGCAGGAGCGACGCGCTCGGCCATCGCGGCGGTCGAAGCGGCGGGCGGGAGCGTCACCGTCATGGCAGGCAAGTCGTCGGAGGAGGCTGCGGGCTCGACGACGGCGGAGGGCTGACGACCGATGGCCTCCGCCGCCGAACGCCTGGCCGCCAACGTAAATCTCGGCGCGTTCTCCAAGGCCACCGAGCTCAAGAAGCGCATCTGGTTCACGCTCGCGGCGCTGGTGGTGTACCGGCTCGGGACGTACATCCCGATTCCGGGAATCGATTCCGTCGTCCTGGGCGAGATCTTCCGGCAGAACGCCGGCGGCCTTCTCGGCATGTTCGACATGTTCGCGGGCGGCGCGCTCAGCCGGATGACGATCTTCGCCCTGAACATCATGCCGTACATCTCGGCTGCGATCATCATGCAGCTGATGACGGCGGTGTCGCCCAAGCTCGAGGCTCTGAAGAAGGAGGGCGAGCAGGGGCGGAAGAAGATCAACCAGTACACACGGTATGGCACGGTGTTCCTGGCCGCGGTGCAGGCATACGGGCTTGCGATCGGGCTCGAGAGCATGCAGGGGCCGAGTGGCTCAGCGGTGATGGATCCAGGCCTGTTCTTCCGCGCGAGCACCGTGATCACGATCGTCGGCGGAACGATCTTCCTGATGTGGATCGGCGAGCAGATCACCGCGCGCGGCGTCGGCAACGGCATATCGCTCATCATCTTCTCGGGGATCGTGGCCAACCTGCCGAGCGCTCTCGCCAGCATTCTCGAGCTGAGCCGCACGGGCGCCATGTCGGCGGCCTTCATCATCTTCCTGCTGGTCATGGCGGTGGCGGTCATCACGGTCGTCGTCTTCTTCGAACGGGCACAACGCCGCATCGTCGTGCAGTACCCGAAACGGCAAGTCGGCAACCGCATGTATGGCGGCGACAGCTCGCACCTTCCGCTCAAGCTGAATACCTCGGGCGTGATCCCGCCGATCTTTGCGAGCTCGCTGCTGCTGATGCCGCTGACCATCGCCAGCTTCGGGGGCACGGGTCAGGGGCCGGAATGGCTGAATACCGTCGCGGCCTATCTGGGGCACGGGCAGCCGCTCTATCTGCTGCTCTATGTCTCGTTGATCGTGTTCTTCTGCTTCTTCTACACGGCGATCGTCTTCAACCCGGAGGAGACCGCCGACAACCTGCGGAAGTATGGCGGCTTCATCCCGGGAATCCGGCCGGGCAAGAACACGGCGGAATATCTCGACTACGTTCTGACGAGGCTCACCGTCGTCGGTGCGATCTATTTGTCGCTCGTCTGTCTGTTGCCGGAGATCCTGATCTCACGCTACAGCGTGCCGTTCTACTTCGGCGGCACCAGCCTGTTGATCGTGGTCAGCGTCACGATGGATACCGTCGCGCAGGTTCAGTCGCATCTGCTGGCTCACCAGTATGAGGGCTTGATCAAGAAGTCGCGGCTGAGAGGACGGCGCGGATGAATCTGATCATCCTCGGCCCGCCGGGGGCCGGCAAAGGAACGCAGGCGAAGCGGCTCGAACAGAAGTACGGACTCGTCCAGCTTTCGACCGGCGACATGCTCCGCAGCGAGGTGGCCTCCGGCAGCGAGCTGGGTCGCCAGGCGAAAGAGGTCATGGACGCCGGCCGGTTGATGCCGGACGACATCATGATCAGGATCATCGGCGAGCGGATCGAGCAGGCGCAGCGCGAGGCCAACGGCTTCATCCTCGACGGCTTTCCGCGCACGACGGCGCAGGCCGAGGCGCTCGACGCGTTTCTCGCGGAGCGGGGGCTCGAGGTCGAGCACGCGATCGAGTTGCGCGTCGACGACGAAGCGCTGGTCGACCGGATCTCCGGTCGCTTCACTTGCGCCAAGTGCGGAGAGGGCTATCACGACCGCCATAAGCCGACCGCCAAGGAAGGCGTGTGCGACGTTTGCGGCAGCACCGAGTTCGTGCGTCGGGCCGACGACAATCCCGACACCGTGCGTGCCCGGCTGAAAGCCTACCACGAGCAGACGGCGCCGATCCTTCCCCACTACGAGAAGGCGGGCAAGCTGCGGGTGGTGGACGGGATGGCGAGTATCGACGAGGTGGCACGGCAGATCGAAAGCGTGATCGGCCGTTCGTAGATTGACAGAAAAGGCTCGCTGCCTATAATCCGCCGCCCGTTCCTCGTGCGGCCGGCACGGCGCAGCGGACCCCCAAATGCCTAGGAGGGCTCGATAGTGGCGCGTATCGCAGGCGTCAACATACCGACGAACAAGCGCGTCGAGATTGCGCTGACCTATATTCACGGCATCGGCCGCACCAAGGCGCAGGAGATCTGCGAGAAGATCAACATTCCTGCGGAGCGGCGCGTCAACGATCTCACGGAAGACGAGGTCATCCGGATCCGTGAGACGATCGACCGGGAGTACCAGGTCGAGGGCGATCTCCGGCGCGAGGTCGCGATGAACATCAAGCGCCTGATGGATCTCGGTTGCTACCGGGGTCTGCGGCATCGCAAGGGCCTGCCGGTACGTGGTCAGCGCACGCATACGAATGCGCGCACTCGCAAGGGCAAGGCGCGGCCGATCGCGGGCAAGAAAAAGGCTACGAGGTAACCGGGACGAACAATGGCTAGAGCTCCAGCAACGCCGCGCCTTCGCCGTCGCGAGCGCAAGAACATCACGTCCGGCGTGGCGCATGTGAATGCGTCCTTCAACAACACCATGATCACCATCACCGACGTCCAGGGAAATGCGATCGCCTGGTCCTCGGCCGGCGGCATGGGCTTCAAGGGCTCGCGCAAGTCGACGCCGTTCGCCGCCCAGATGGCGGCCGAGGACGTCGGCCGCAAAGCCCAGGAGCACGGCATGCGGACCCTGGAGGTGGAGGTGCGCGGCCCCGGCGCGGGGCGCGAATCTGCATTGCGTGCATTGCAGGCTGCGGGGTTCACCATTACCTCTATCCGGGACGTCACCCCGATTCCGCACAACGGGTGCCGTCCGCCGAAGCGTCGCCGGGTCTGACCGACCGCACTTCGGCTAGGAAGGATTTCGAACGACATCGTCGGGACGGCCGGTACCGGTTGCCGGCCGCGTCTGCATTTCCACCCGCGATGCATGATGCAAGGTGAAAGCATGTCCGTAATGCGAAAGAACTGGCAGGATCTGATCAAGCCGGGGAAGCTTGCCGTCGAGCATGGCCATGACGCGAAGCGGGTGGCGACGATCGTGGCCGATCCGCTCGAGCGCGGCTTCGGCATCACGCTGGGCAATGCGCTTCGGCGCGTGCTGCTGTCCTCCCTGCAGGGGGCGGCGGTGACCGCCATCCAGATCGAGGGCGTGCTGCACGAGTTCTCGTCGATCCCGGGCGTGCGTGAGGATGTCACCGACATCGTGTTGAACATCAAGTCGCTCGGCCTGCGCATGCATGCCGAGGGCCCGAAGCGCATGTCCCTGAATGCGACCGGTCCGGCCGTAGTGACGGCGGGCATGATCGAGTCCGGGCCGGACATCGAGATCATGGACCCCGACCTGGTCATCTGCACGCTGGACGACGGCGCCCAGCTGCGGATGGAGCTCACGGTCGATTCCGGCAAGGGCTACGTTCCGGCGGCGCAGAACCGGCCCGAGGACGCGCCGATCGGCCTGATCCCGATCGACGCAATCTACAGCCCGGTCCGCCAGGTCTCCTACAAGGTCGAGAACACCCGCGTCGGGCAGGTGACGGATTTCGACAAGCTCTCCCTGCGGGTCGAGACCAACGGGGCGTTGACGCCTGACGACGCAGTCGCGTATGCGGCGCGGATCCTCCAGGACCAGCTTCAGCTCTTCATCAACTTCGAGGAGCCGCGGGCGGTCGTCGAGGAGGAGCAGCGCGCCGAGCTGCCGTTCAACAAGAACCTGCTGCGCAAGGTCGAGGAGCTCGAGCTCTCGGTTCGGTCGGCCAACTGCCTCAAGAACGACAATATCGTCTACATCGGCGACCTCGTTCAGAAGACCGAGGCGGAGATGCTCCGCACGCCGAACTTCGGCCGGAAATCGCTGAACGAGATCAAGCAGGTGCTGGAGAACATGGGCCTGCATCTCGGAATGGAGATTCCGAACTGGCCGCCGGAGAATATCGAGGATCTGGCCAAACGGCTCGACGAGCCGTATTAATCGGCGCCGTCCCGCTCGGGGCCTGGACGGAACGGATCGAACACCTAGAAGTCGGAGGGCGCGGTCATGCGTCACGGGGTACACGGCCGCAAACTCGGTCGCACCAGCAGCCATCGGAGAGCCATGTTCGCGAACATGGCGGCGTCATTGCTCAAGCATGAGCAGATCACGACGACACTGCCGAAGGCTAAGGAACTGCGGCCCTACGTCGAGAAGCTGATCACGCTCGGCAAGCGGGGCGACCTGCATGCGCGGCGGCAGGTGGCGGCGAAGCTGTACGACGATGCGATGGTGCGCAAGCTGTTCTCCACCCTGGCGGAGCGCTATGCGGACCGGCCGGGCGGCTATACCCGGGTCCTGCGGGCCGGCTTCCGCTATGGCGATGCCGCGCCGATGGCTGTGATCGAGCTGGTGGATCGTGATCCGGACGCGAAAGGTGTCGACTCCGGACCCGTGCAGAACGACGACGAGGAGGAAGAGGCGGCGTAACCGTCTCCTCCTACCGCGATCGAACGAGCAAAGGCAGCCTGCGGGCTGCCTTTTTGATTCTGCGGCGGGTTTGCAGAAGACGGCGAGATCGCCATCTGAAGGGCATGGGCTTCAACAACGGAGGATGGGACAGCGTGCGTGCCTCACGCGTATCATGGCTGTTGTTGGCCGTCCTGGTCGGTTGGGGAGCACTCTCACCGGGGGATGACCATGGATTCGGTCCGGCGCCGG
>JAJUGE010000096.1 GCA_029268305.1 Alphaproteobacteria bacterium | reverse complement strand
GTGGCGGTGCGGGCGATGGTGCCGGTGACGCAGAACCCGCCGAATGCCGCGGCGCCGATGTTGGCGAATCCTTGCGCGACGAGCTCGCAATTCGAGCGATGGCGACGGCCGGTCATGCCATCGGCCACGACCGCGGAGAGAAGTGACTCGATCGAGCCCAGCAGCGTGAAAGCGAGCGCGTTCGGCAAAACCGCCTGTGCCTTGGCCCATGAAAATTCAGGCATCGACGGCATCGGAAGACCGGCCGGTATGCCGCCGAACCTCGTTCCGATCGTATCCACCGGCAGGCCCAGAAACGCGGTCGCCGCGGCGGCGACGGCGACCGCGACCAGCATGCCCGGCCAGTTCGGGCGGTGTCGTTTCAATCCGACGATCAGGATGATCGTCGCGAGCGACAGGACCACCGCCGTGGTGCTGACGGTCGGCAGACTTTCCCAGAGAACCGGCAGCTTCTCGACGAGCGGCCCCGGTTCGGGAACATCGAGCGTCAGGCCCAGCAGTTCCTTGATCTGGCTGGAGAAGATGATGACGGCGATGCCGGCGGTGAAACCGACCGTCACGGGATATGGGATGAACTTGATGTAGGTGCCGAGGCGCATGAGGCCGACGGCGACCAGAATGAAGCCGCTCATCATCGTCGCCAGGATCAGACCATCCATCCCGTGCGTCTGGACGGTGGCCGCCACCAGGACGATGAACGCGCCGGCAGGGCCGCCGATCTGGAATCGGCTACCCCCGAGGGCGGAAACGGTGAAGCCGCCGACGATCGCGGTGTACAGCCCCTGCGCCGGGGTGGCTCCGGATGCGATCGCGATCGCCATCGAAAGCGGGAGCGCGACGATGGCCACCGTCAGGCCGGCGAGCGTATCCGACCTGAGGTGGGAGAGATTGTAGCCTTCCCGCAGGATCGTCAGCAGCTTCGGAGTATAGAGCTCGATGAAACCCGGTGTCGGGGCATCGAGGCGCCTGGTCGATTTCGTGCTCATGTTCTCGGCGTTCTCTAAAGCACCGGTTGTCCCGGTGGATTTGGCTCAGTTCGACGGTTGGCTCGGCTCCTTCAGGCGCACACCCCGCCCGCCGGACATGCTCTGCGCATTGTCGCCAATGAGCTCGATGCCCGCGCGGTCGAGCGCCTCCACCACCTTCGAAAGAGAATCGACCACGCCTCGCACGGTGCCTTGGCTCGATTCCATCCGCTGGATCGTGGGAACCGAAAGACCGGCCATTTCCGCCAGCATCCGCTGATCGATGCCGAGCATTGCTCGGGCTGCCCTGATCTGGGCACCGGTAATCATCTGGAGCTGTCTCGCCTCGAAGGGGGAAGTGTCATTATTACTATATGATCACACGTTAGTGATGTTTCAAATATCATCAATGAGGTCTGGGGCAAAGTGTGTGGGGGCGAATGGGCCGCGTCGCTCTACCTGCGGATAAACCCCCCGTTAAGGGGTCAACGATAGCAATGGGCGGTACGAACGGCGGCCAGGGGCCGCTGGCGCCCCTTCGGGGCCAGCAGAAGCAGGATGCATCTGAATGCCCGGTGACGACGCAAGACTATCTCGCGTGCTGGCGGCGCTTCGCGCTTCCGGCGACGTCACCTATCACTGGGATTTCGCATGCGATCGGATCGAATGGTCCGGCCCGGTGGAAGAGGTATTGGCACAACCGGATCTGAGCTCGATCTCGACCGGCGATCGCTTCCACGATCTGATCAACTCGGATGATCTGGCACGACGCCTCAAGGCTCTGTCGCGGCATTTCTCGAGCCGTGGGCGCTTCGACTGCGAGTATCGGCTTCGGTGCCCGGACGGGACTTTCCGCTGGGTGCACGAGCGTGGTGAGGTGACGATCGGCACCGACGGCAAGCCGGAGACGATGACGGGCACCTTGCGTGCGATCACCGCGCGCAAGCTCTCGGAAGAGCGGCTCGAGTATCTCGCCAACTTCGACGAGCTGACAGGCCACTTCAACCGCAGCCGGCTCAAGAGCGCGATCGAGCATGCCCTCAGCCGCAGCCGCCGTTACGGCCGCTCTGGCGCCTATCTCGTGCTGGACGTCGACAATCTCGCTCTGATCAACGACGCGTACGGTGCCGAAACGGGGGACGCCGTCATCGTTGCGCTCGGGGAGCGGCTCGATCGGCTCATCGGCGCGAGCGACGTGATCGGACGGGTCGAAGGCGACGAGTTCGGCATCGTCCTCGACGATTGCGACGAGAACGTGCTGCAGCAGACGGCCGAGCGGATCATCCGGGCGGTCCGCGAGGAGCCGTTCCCGACCCGCATCGGTGCCGTCGCAGTCACCGTTTCTCTCGGAGGGCTCATTTTCCCGGATTCGGCTCAGACTGGCCACGACGTGATGAGCCGCGCAGAGAGCGCGTTGCATACCGCCAAGCGTGCGGGTCGCAACCATTTCATGCTCTACAGGCTCACCGAGGTGCAGCGCCTCGGCATCCGACAGGACATGGGGATCGCCAAGCAGGTGCAGCGTGCGCTGGCCGAGGAGCGGCTCGAGTTCGCCTACCAGCCGATCGTTCGCGCCGACACCGGCACTCCCGAGTTCCACGAGTGCCTGCTCCGCATGCGGAAGCATGACGGTCAACTGGTGAGTGCCGGCCAATTCATTCCGGTGGTCGAGCAACTCGGCCTCATGCGCCAGATCGATCGGCGCGTCTTGGAGATGGTCGTGCATCAGCTGCACGAGGACCCCGGCGCCGTTCTCGCGTTCAACATCTCCGGCCTGACCGCCAGCGACCAGTCGTGGTTGCGCGGGCTGGTCGCGCTGCTCAAGGGGAAGCCCGAAGTTGCGAGCCGATTGATCGTCGAGATCACCGAAACGGCGGCGCTGCAGGACATCGACGACTCCGAGCGCTTCGTCACCACCGTGCGGGACCTCGGCTGCAAGGTGGCGCTCGACGATTTCGGCGCCGGGTACAGTTCGTTTCGGCACCTGAAGGCACTCGCCGTCGATATGGTGAAGATCGACGGCTCCTTCGTCGGCAACCTGATGGATCGAGCCGAGAATCAACTTTTCGTGCGCACTCTGCTCGGCCTCGCCCGGGGCTTCGGTCTCGCGACGGTAGCCGAGTGCGTCGAAACCGCCGACGAGGCCGCGCTCCTTGTGCAGGAAGGGGTCACCTACCTGCAGGGATACTATTTCGGCAGGCCCGAAGCCTCGCGCCTCCCGTGCTCCGCCAATCTGTTGCCGTGCCTCGATCGCGCCGTGCTCGCTCGGTCGGATGGCATGCTCTCGAGGGTGAACGGCGCATGAGCGGCTAAGCCGCTAGAACCGCCAGCCCTCCGGCAGATAAGTCTTTCGGAACCTCGCCGGCCCAGCATTTCATCGGATTGGGCATAGGGACCGACTGCCTTGTTCCCTATATTCAGGAAGGAACGGCAGAGAGGAGTGCGGGGATGCTCTCCAGAAGAAAATTGACACTCGGCATCGCGGGCGCGGTCGGGGGGGGCGGTCTGTTTCGGCTGATCGGGGGCACCACCGAAGCGAAGACGGCGGCGGCGGTGTTTCCCGTTACCTACAGCAAGGAGGAATGGCAGCGGCGCCTGACGCCCGAGCAGTATTATGTGCTGCGCGAGCACGGGACCGAGCGGGCGGGTTCCAGCCCGCTCGATGCGGAAAAGCGAAAGGGCGTCTTTCATTGCGCCGGCTGCGACCACGCCTTGTTCTCGTCCGAGACCAAATATGATTCCGGCACCGGCTGGCCGAGCTTCTACGCGCCGCTGGACGGAGCGATCGGGACGTCGGAGGACAGGAGCCTGTTCTTCGTTCGAACCGAGGTCCATTGCGCGAACTGCGGCGGGCATCTGGGGCACGTGTTCGAGGACGGCCCGCCGCCGACCGGGCTTCGCTACTGCATGAATGGTGTGGCGATGACGTTCAGGCCGGCGGAAGCTGTCTGACGTCCTCAGGCGCCCGGCTGGCGCGCGGCGAGGCCGCGCGGCAGCAGGAGATAGTAGCGGCCCTGCGACTTCATCGGCCCGGCGAGTTCCGCGGCCTCGTCGCCCGCGCCCCAGAACACGTCGCCTCTGACCGGACCCTTGATGGCGCCGCCGGTATCCTGTGCGATCAGCAGCCGACGGATCGGCGGGCTCTGCTCGTTCGGCGGGTCTGCCAGAAGCCATACAGGTGTACCAAGGGGCACGAAGCGTCGATCGACGGCAAGGCTTCGACCGGGCTCCAGCGCCACACCCGGGGCGCCGTTCGGGCCCTCCCCATCGATCTCCTGGAAGAAGACATAGGAAGGGTTCTTGCGCATGAGGGCGGCCCCCTCCTCGGGGTGTGCCTTCATCCAGGCGCGGATCGACTGCAGCGACACCTCTTCGCGTGAAAGCTCGCCCCGTTCGATCAGGTCGCGTCCGATGGCGAAATAGGGATGGCCGTTCTGCCCGGCATAGCCGACGCGGGCGACGCCTCCCTCTGCCAGCTTCACGCGTCCGGAGCCCTGGATATGGAGAAAAAAGGCATCGATGGCGTCGTCCACCCAGAACAACTCCAGATCACGGCCATCGAGGGCGCCGTCTTCTATCTCGCCACGGCTCTCATAGGGGCGGAGAGAGCCCTCGACCACTCGCCCGGCGATGCGCTCGCCTTTCAGGTTCTCGCGAAAGAGTCCGAGGTCGACCATCACGAGATCCGGGGGGCGCCGGTAGAGCGGGACCCGAAACTCGTCCGACTTCGTGCGCGATCCGTGTAACTCGGGCTCGTAATATCCGGTGAAGAGGCCCGCCTCCTCACCGTCGGCCGTTGCTGCGAACGGTTGGAAACGCGTTTCGAAAAAACGCCGCGCCGCTTCGGCATTTCCTCGCGGGACGGCTTCGGCTTCGGTGCAGACGGAGTGCCAGTCGCCGACAGTGCCGGCTATGCCTCCGGCTCCGAGGCTGCGGTCCTGCGGGAGGGCGGCCCAGCGTGCGCAGGTGCGGGCGAACGCGACGAGGGCAGCGGACGGATCGTCGTCCGACCAGCCGGGTAGATCCGCGAAGCCGACGCGCTCGAGGATCAGTCGGTCCGGCTCGGCCGTAGGCTGCTTTTCGCCGCAAGCCGTCAGGATCAGCCCTGCGGCTACGAGCGAAACAAGCGCACGCAGCACGCTCACTCCGGCGTTCGCGTCTCGGCAAGTACCCAGTTCGGATCCCGAGAACGGGTATCGCGTACGAATGTCCAGATGTCGGTTACCTCGTCGACCACGTTCGCACTGCCGGAAATGACCTGGCCCTCGTCGTCGCGGGTGACGTTCACCTGCTCAGAGACGAACTTGACCGTGACCCGCGCCTCGCGATCCTCGAGCTCGGCCTCGACGATCTCTGCCGACTTCATGCCGACGAGGGTGGAATCGAACGTATGGCCAGCCTGTTCACGCTCTCGCATCGCCTTCTCCAGATTGGCGAAGACGTCGCCACTGGTGAGCGGGCGGAGGGTGTCGCGGTCGCCGTTGGCGAACGCCGTCACCACCATCTCGAACGCGCTCCTGGCCCCCTGAAGAAAGCTCACTTCGTCGAACGAGGGATCTGCGAGCTTGATCTGGGTAAGCGCGGCGCCGAGCGGTGAGTCGGAAGCGACCGTGCTTGCCGGCTTGCTCCGGTCGGGCAAGGCCACCACATTGTCGGCAGGGCGTTCCGCTGGTCTTCCGGCGAAAGGGTCCGACCGTTGCTTCTCGTGACCGGTGCGGCGCCCGAGCACGCTGCGAAGCCGGAGCACCAGAAAGGCGGCCACCATCGCAAAGAAGATGATGTCGACGAAGGGAAAGCCGCCTTCCATACTATCGCTCCGGCAAACTCGAGTTGCTTCCGGCCACCGGCTGCCCGCGGCTGGGCCGGCCCGTGCCGGAGTGTTGGCGGTACGCCGTTCCGCCGTTTTCGCCGTCCTGTTTCACAGATAAGCGGTTGCCCCGGAAAGGGCAAGCATGGCCATATTTCTCATCGTTGCCTTCCTCCTGATTCCGGTCGCGGAGATCGCCGTGTTCATCCAGGTCGGCGACCTGGTCGGTCTCGGGCCGACGCTGCTCGGAATCTTTCTGACCGCCATTCTCGGCGCTGCTCTGGTCCGTCGGCAGGGCTTCGAGACGCTCCGGCGCAGCCGCGCTTCGCTCGATCGAAACGAGCTGCCGGTGGCGGAGCTTTTCGACGGCCTATGTCTTCTCGCCGCCGGCGCTTTGCTCCTTACGCCCGGTTTCCTCACCGATGCGGTCGGTTTCCTGCTGCTGCTGCCGCCCTTGCGCGGACTGCTCCGGCGGCTACTCTGGGCCGAACTGCAGCGCCGCGGCGCCACCGTCCATGTCCGCCGAAGCGCCACCGCACCAGGTGGCCCGCGTCACCCCGGCGGCTGGCCCAGCGGCCGGTCTGACGGTGAGGTCATCGAAGGAGAGTTCGTCGACGTGAGCGACGAGGAAGAAAGAAATCGACCATCGGGCGGATTTCTGGATCACAACAATCCTTGGAAGCCACGCCGGTGATCCTCATCCGTCACGGCCAGACCATCTTCAATCTCCACTACGGTCAGAGCCGCATCGATCCCGGCGTTGCCGATCCGGGCTTGACCGAGCTCGGGCGCGAACAGGCGCGTGCGGCGGGAGAGGCGCTGCTGGCGGAGGACGTGGCCGAGATCCTCGCCAGTCCTTACCGGCGGACTATCGAGACGGCATCGATCGTCGCGGAGGTTACGGGATTGCCCGTCAGGATCGAGCCGCTCGTTCGGGAGCGCGTCGGCTTCTCGTGCGACACCGGCACCGTCAGTTCCGATCTCGCCCGCCACTTTCCGGATTTGGCGTTCGAACATCTCGATGAGCAGTGGTGGCATCCGGAAGAAGAGGCGGAGGCGCTGCTCGTCGAGCGTTGTACGCTGTTCCGGTCCCGGATGGCGGAGCACCCCGAGTGGCATCGTATCGCCGTCGTGACTCACTGGGGAGTCATTCGGGCTCTCACCGGACTTACGGCCGGCAACGGCGAACTCATTCGCTTCGATCCGACCCGCATCGCGGCCCGCATCGCCGGTTGAGCGGAGCGCGCAGTCTCGTTGACTGCGGCACCGGATTCCCTAGATATCCCGGTCGGGTGTACGATATCCAGGTTTGGAACGGGCAGACCGGAGGACAGCCATGGTTGAGAGCGAGGTGCTCGAAGCGCCCCGCGGCATCACCGTCAGCGACAGCGCCGTAAAGCGCATCGCCCACCTTCTCGAGCAGGAGGGTAGCGAGGGCGCGATGTTGCGGGTAACGGTTTCGGGCGGCGGATGCTCCGGCTTCCAATACGGCTTCAGCTTCGACGATGTCGTCAATGAGGATGATCGGTTGTTCGGGCGGGACGGAGTCACGGTGGTGATCGACGAGATGTCGCTCGAACTGCTCGAAGGGGCGGAGATCGACTTCGTCGAGGACCTCGCGGGATCGGCGTTTTCCATCAAAAATCCGAACGCGAGCTCGTCTTGCGGGTGCGGCACATCGTTCGCGATCTGAGCGAGCCCGGTCGTGAAGATTGCCACTTGGAACGTAAATTCCATAAAGGTGCGCCTTTCTGCCGTCCTCGACTGGATCCGCGAGGCACAACCTGACGTCCTGCTGTTGCAGGAAACCAAGATCACCGCCGACGACTTCCCCCGTTTCGAATTCGAGGCTCTCGGGTATCGCTGCCACGCGGTGGGCCAGCGCGCCTATAACGGCGTAGCCATCGTCTCGCGTTGCCCAATCGAAGACGTGGTCGAAGCTCTTCCCGGAGACGTCGAGGACAGTCAGGCGCGTTACGTGGAAGCGACCGTTGGCGGGCTGCGTGTCGCGTCGATCTATCTTCCGAACGGCAATCCGGCACCCGGCGACAAATACGATTACAAGCTCGCCTGGATGGATCGACTTCTACGGCATGCCGAGACCCTTCTCGAGAGCGAGCACCCCTTCGTGCTCGCCGGCGATTACAACGTGATCCCGACGGAGGCGGACGTTTACCATCCGGCCGGATGGGTAGACGATGCCCTCTTCATGCTCGACAGTCGCCGCGCGTTCCGCAGCATCGTCAATCTGGGACTGACGGACGCTTTTCGCGCTCTGCACCCGGACCGGACCCGCGCCTACACTTTCTGGGATTATCAGGCCGGGCGCTGGCAGAACGATGAGGGCATCCGTATCGATCACATACTGCTTTCGCCGGCCGCCACCGACCGCCTGATCGCGTGCGATATCGACGCCGGGCCGCGCGGACGCCCGAAAGCATCCGACCACACACCGGTTTGGTGTGAGGTCGCCGACGAACGGCCCGGACCGACATTCCTGTGAGTTGACGCGCACGCCGCATACCATTGCCGCTAATCGTGGCGACTTCGCCGGCGGCCGTGGTATCTCCCCTGATCCATAGCCTCAAGTTCGACTTCCCCTAGCGCGGAATTAGGGGCGGATTAATACGGTCCTTCATCAGGTCGCCTGTTCCGCCAGCATTGAAAGGTGCGTTCTTCGTGAAGAGCTCATTCCCCGGAAGATCGCGTGTGTATGGCGCGCTCGCGACGATGGCGTTGGCGTTTTTCGCTATCGGTTCCGGCTCGACGGTCGCGTTCGCCGGGGAATCGGAAATCGATGCCGATGAAGGGGACGAGAGACCGCCGTGGGCGGTCTCGCTGTCGGTCGGGGTCTCCAGTCCCGACGATTTCACGAGCATCTTCACCGCGCCATGGAACACCTCGTTCGAGGACACCGGCATCATCGCAGCGGCTGGTTCGCGTAAGCTCGTGGAGCTCGACGAAAACACCTGGATCGACGTCGAGCTCGGTCTCGCGCGGCGGGTGGGCGGCTCCGACCACTGGGAGATTTCAGGGCTCGCGTTTCTTCGCTGGGACGGCGTGCCGTGGAAAGAGTGGCTCTATACGTCGTTCGGGGTGGGCGTCGGCCCTTCGTTCGCCACCGGGGTTTGGGAGACGGAGCGCAAAAAGAGCGGAAACGGCAAGGGCTCGCGCACGCTCAACATGCTCGTGCCCGAGATCGCGCTCGCCCTGCCAGACGAGCCGAACAAGCAGCTCGTGTTCAAGCTGCATCACCGTTCCGGCATCTTCGGGCTCATCAACGGTGTGAGCGGGGGTTCTACATTCGTAACGGTGGGCGGCCGGGTCCGCTTCTAGCCGATGCCCGGCTCGTCGGTCCCGGTCAGCCGGAAGAGCCGGTGAACGGCGGCCCCTTCGGGCCGAGGCGCACGCCGTGACGGAGATTTCGGTAAGGCAGGTCTTCCGCGAGAGCCACCACCGGCCCCGGCGCCAGCGCGACGAGGATCTCCTCGGCGATCGGCTGAAAGTCGGCGCGGAAGTGAACGGAGCTCTTCAGGACCAGGATCTTCTGGTTCGCAGGCTCGATCCCGACGTGCCTGAACATTGCTTGATCGGCGGCCTGTACCTTGCGGCTACAGAGAACGACTCTGGTCCCGCCGCCGCCGTTCTCGACCCGT
Source organism: Alphaproteobacteria bacterium (assembly GCA_029268305.1). Lineage (GTDB taxonomy): Bacteria > Pseudomonadota > Alphaproteobacteria > JAJUGE01 > JAJUGE01 > JAJUGE01. The sequence goes on along the minus strand of JAJUGE010000096.1, from coordinate 3,680 downwards.
AGGAGCGCCATCGGCCCGAGGTCCATGCGGCTCCCTCCGTAGAACGGGCCGGTTCCCGTGAAGCTGCCGGAGCCCAGCTTCTCGACCAGGTATCGGCCATGGAACGGTGTGTCGCCCGGGAAGCCGGATTTTGCGCCGAGCGGCATCTCGATCGTGGCGCCCTCGCCGGCGGCATGCGCCGCTTCCGCCACCTCCGGATCGCAGAGCAGGCCGAGCACGGCACCCTTCGCTCCGTGTCGCACCAACGCCTGCAGCATGCCGGTGGTGTCGCCGTTGCCACCCCCGCCGGGATTGTCCTGGGTATCGGCGATGATCACCGGCCGGGATGCCGTAACGGCGAGCCGCATCGCTTCCTGCACCGCATCGTCCAGCGACCAGCGACGGCCTTCGAACTCTCCCTCTCGATCGAGGATTTCGTCGGCGAGCTCGGCGACCAGCCTCTCGGCCGAGGCCTGATGCTCGGCATAGGCGAAGACGGCCGGTCCGCAATCGTGAATGTCGGCCGGCGGAAAGCCAGGCGTGAACGAGGCGGACAGGACGTCGCCGCCCTCGCGCTCCCGCAGCAGGCGATAGATGGAGGCGGCAGGCTCGATCATCGTGCATTGCCAGTTGATCGGAATCAGGAACGGAAGCTGCCGGTAGGCCTTCGCCGGCTTTCCCTCGCGTGCGATGCGATCGAGCAGGATGGCCGATCGGCGGCCGGTCTCCGCCATGTCCACGTGCGGATAGGTCCGGAACGCGACGAGCGCGTCCGACTGCTCGATCATGAGCGGTGTCGTGTTCGCATGGAGATCCAGGCTGACGACGATCGGCACCGACGGCCCGACGATGGAACGGACCCGGCGGATGGTCTCGCCCTCGCCGTCCTGGAGGTGCTCGGTGACCATCGCGCCGTGCAGGTCGAGGTAGACGGCGTCCACAGGCCCCGCCGACCGCAGGTCGTCGACCAGCATTCCGGTGATCCGTTCGAATGCATCCTCGGTGACGTGTGCCGAGGGGCTGGCGTTGCACCACAGCAGCGGCACGAGTGTATGGCCCTGGTTGCGTGCCTCGACGGCGAAGCCCGGCATCGGGATATTCATACCGGCCAATGCGGCGAACAGCGGCTCTCCGCGCGTGAGGCCGGGCCAACTTCCGGCGCGCTCGAAATCAGCATAGCTCGCCTTCGTCGGAGCGAATGTGTTGGTCTCGTGATGGAATCCGCCGACCGCGATGCGCATGCCGCCTCCCTTACGACCGCTTTTCGACCTATATTGCAGCAATCCCGCCGCCCATAGTCGAGTGGGTATGCGGCCGGTGCTGAGATGCTGGCAGGCGACCCCGCCTTCGTAGTATTGTCGTAATCTCGTCATCTGGCCGCTGCGGTGGCGTCGGCGGCTCCAGCCTAGACAGGGTGCGATCCGGTCAGACCGCCCCGGCGTTGCACTCTCACGCTCGGAGACGCTGGTTTGCAGGACAAACGAAGTTCGGTTTTGTCGAAGCACGGACTCGCGCCACGCATCGGAGCCTTCCTGCTACTGTCCGTGCTCAGCCTTGTATTGCTCCTGCTCCCCCAGCAGCTGGCTGCGACGCTGGTCGACGAGGACGGTCCGATCGAGTCGCTCACTGCCGCGCTCTGGTTCTTCGGGGCCGCTGCGGCCCTGGTAACGGCATTCCGGAGCCGTCCACCCACCTGGGAATGGCTGTTCGGCGGCTTCGGCATGTTGCTGTTCGCGGCCCGCGAGCTCAGTTGGCACACCCACTTCACGGGGTGGAGCGTGACCCGGGTGGAAAGCTACTTGGACGCTTCGATCCCGTTATGGGGCAGATTGCTAGGTCTGTTGCTCGTCGTCGTGCCCTCGGCGGTATCGCTCATCGGGCTGATCGTCCGCCTTGGGCCGAGATTTCGCCGAGCCTGGCGGCAAGGAGCGGCCTGGGCGCGCGACATACCGCTCTGGCTGGCACTGCTGGTGATCAGCCAGGTTCTGGACAAGGGCCACAAGGTGTTCCCGCCGCTCGGGTTCGACATTCCCGTGCACTACACGCGGCTCTTCGAGGAAACCATCGAGCTCGCCTTGCCAGTGTACGTGCTCTTCGCGATCTGGCCGCTGTGCTTCGCGCGCAATGCGCTTTCCGCGGATCAGGTGACCACGTCGTTCGTCGGCCCCGTATCTGACTAGCCCAGTCTGCATCGTGGCGGGCAGAAGAGGAGAGCGGGGCGGCCTTGGCCCCGCTTCCTGAACCGCGCCCTCAGGTGCTCCGCGCCAGACGACTGCCGATCCAGCTGAAGGCGCGCTCCATAAGGCCGGGACCTCGATAGCTCCTGGTCGTCCGCAGCAATCGGGCTGTGGCTTCCGCCGAGATCTTGGTGCCGTTCAGGCAATAGCAGGTGATGCGGTGCATCTCCGCATCGGTGAGGCGGAAGAAGCTTTGGACGGCACCGTAGGTGTCGTTGTCGAGCCCTTCCGTTCGAAGGACCGGGTCGGCGAATGCGACCGACAGCGGCGAGCCGTCACAACGCATGGCGTGACGGCTGATACGGTCCGTATGCTCCGTCTCGAACAACGTGTTGAGGCGTCGGTGCGGCTCGCGCTCCAGCGCGGCTGCCCAGCGTTCCAGGCGCTCCCGCGGCGAGAGACGGGCAGCGAGGGGATTTTCGAGGTGGACGTCCGCTGAGGTTTCGAGTTGCTCGACTGTCTGGTGCTTCATAACAGCCTCCGGGAAGTTGGGGACGACCCCGAAACAGAAAGCGGAACGGGGGCTGTATGGTTCCCGCCGAAGATGCCCGGGAAGGCCGTTTTTGCGCTATACGGCGTGCCGATTGAGGCCCCGCCCAAGCCGAGAACGGCCGCGGCGAAAGCCGCTTTGCGAGCCGCTAATGGCTCTAGGGCCCAGACGGTGTTGGGCCGAACTCCCTCATAACAGTGGAACTTCCTCCACGCTCGGCGGTTGAAGCTGCTGAACCCGCTGCTTCAGCTTCTTCCGATTACAACTAGAGCGTGTCCTGCATGACTGCTTACCTGATTACCGGCGGAGCCGGCTTCATCGGGTCTCATCTCGCCGACGAATTGCTTTCCCGGGGCCATCAGGTGCGGGTCCTAGATGATCTCGTCGAACAGGTACACGGCGACCGCGGCGGCTGGCCAGGATATCTCAGCGACGGCGTGGAGCAACTTTCCGGCGATATCCGAGATCCGGAAGTAATCCGGCGCGCGATTGACGGGGTCGACGGCGTGTTTCACCTGGCCGCCAGAGTGGGCGTCGGGCAGAGCATGTATCAGATCGACGAGTACACGTCGGTCAACGATCTCGGCACGGCGGTCCTGCTGCAGGAATTGATCGCCCGACCCGTGCGCCGGCTCGTCGTAGCGTCCTCCATGAGCGTCTACGGCGAAGGCTTGTACGTGGACGGACGCGGTCGCGAGGTGGCCGACGCCGGTCGGAACGAGGCGGCAGTGCGCTCCGGAAAATGGGATCCATTGGCGGCAGACGGCTCTCCGCTCGAGCCGGTGCCGACGCCGGAGCGAAAGCCGGTCGATCTCGCCTCGGTCTATGCCCTCGGCAAGTACGTCCAGGAGCGGATGTGCATGATCGTAGCGCGGGCCTATGGCTTCGAAGCTGCTGCGCTGCGGCTTTTCAACGTCTACGGACCGCGGCAGGCGCTCTCCAATCCTTATACCGGTGTACTTGCCATCTTCGGG
>JAJUGE010000095.1 GCA_029268305.1 Alphaproteobacteria bacterium | reverse complement strand
TCAGCGGCAGAACGTGGCGCGCATAGCGCTCGACGAGTACGTCTCCGACCTTTGCTCACAACTCGGCAAGGTGCTCGCCGACCCGGAGGGGAAGGTGCGGGTCGACTGTACCGTCTGCAACGACGTGATCCCGCTCGATTCAGCGATCCACATCGGCCTCTTCCTCAACGAAGCGGTGACCAACGCGTTCAAGCATGGCTTTCCGGACCAGAGGACGGGGAGAATAGAGGTCAAACTCGATAGTCGGGATGACCATCTTCTCATCACCGTCCGCGATGAGGGCGTCGGCATCTCCGAGAGCGAACGGGACGGCTCCGGCGGCTCCTTGGGCATGACGCTGATGCGCACGATGGCCGCCGCCCTAAATGCCGACCTCACCATCGAAGCAAACGGCGGCACCCTGGTCCGTCTGCTCGTCCCCATCACCTGGAAAGTACCCGATTCCGCCGGGCGGCAGGACGAAGAACGTACCGGAACACCGCTTTAACGGGCCGGCTCCTGGGGTGGAAACCACATGCGATAACGAAGAGCGCTGAGGGCCAGCGCCCCGAGCAACCCTCCGCCTGCGATCGTGAAGGTCGCCTGGAACGCGGCGAGGAAGACCGCCAGTTCGTCCGGGTTCACGGCGGCGTAATGCTGCTCGGTCATGCGCAGCAAGAGCGTCAGCCCCGTCGCGCCCAGAACGACGCCGATCGTGCGGGTCAACATTCCCAAGCTTCCGGCCACGCCCCGTTCCTCCGGGGGCAAAGTGGCGGCAACGACATCCAGATAGAACACCTGGAATAGGCCGAGGCCGCCGCCGGCGAGAAGGAGAGTGGCTAGCATCACCCACACCGACGCCCCCTGCGCCCACTGACCGATCAGATAGGTGCCGCCACCGACGAGGATGCACCCCCCGACACCCAGCAGACCGGCGGGCAGCCTGCCGATCGCCCACCCGCCGGCGCTGCCCGTCAGCATCATTCCGACAGGGCTCGCTGCGAGTACAAGCCCGGCCATCCAAGCGGGATAGCCGGCAATCCGGTCGAGGTAGTAGGGCACGAGCAGCATGACCGAAAAGCCGACCAAGTTGACGAGGCAGTTCGCCAGGTTGAGCAGCGCGAAGTCCGGGTCCCGGAACAATCCGATCCGAAAAATCGGATCCCGCACCCGGGTCTGCCGATAAGCGAGGGCCGCGAACGCAGCGGCGGCAACGACGCACAGCAATACAAGGGTGAGCGGATCGTCAGCGACCGCCTGCAGACGGTTCAGCGCCAGCAGGCTCGCGGCGAGGCTGAGGGCGATCAGCAGAGCCCCGGCAACGTCGAACGATCCCCGCGACGGCAGCTGACGCCCTGGCGGGATCGTCAGAGAGAGCAGCAATGCCGCCAGCGCGATCGGGCATCGAAACCAGAATACCGCCGGCCACCCCCATGCATCGACGAGCAGCCCGCCGAGCGACGGCCCGATGGCCTGGCCGACCGCAAACATGGTCACGTACAAACCGAGTATCCGCGGCCTCAGCCTCTCCTCGAACAGGCTCGTGGCAAGAGCCGGACCACAGGCGATGACAAGCGCCGTTCCGATTCCCTGCGCGGAACGGAAAATGAGCAACGCCTCGAAACGCCAGGCGACCGAACAGAGCGCGAGGGCCAGGGCGCTGATCGCGAGGCCGCCAATGAACACGATCCTGTAGCCGAATAGGTCGCCGAGCTTCCCGAACGCCAGCAGCAGGCTCGAATAGGTCAGCACGTAGCAGATGACGACCCACTGGATGTCCTGCAGCGGCAATCCGAATGATCGGGTGATGTCGGGAAAGGCGATGTTGACGGCGCTGTCGAGAGGGCCGATCAGGGTGCCCGCGCCGACGACCGCCAGGCCTGCGATGCTCCGCGCGCGGGAGGCGCCGGTGGCATCGGCCCGCAGCGCCGCCAGCCTCAATCCGGGCCTCCGTGCGGGTGAGTGACCGCTGCGCGGCAAGTCGAGTGCAGTCGGTCGTCCATGTAGTGCGGGAGGAGGCGACCCGAGCCTGAGCTGCTCTGCATCTTCATTCGGTCCGATCTTGTTTTGTCCGGCCACCCGGTAACAATAGCGAGGACCAGAACATCCGCCGACCTCAATTCGATTGCGGAGCGGGGCATGACGCTCGCCGAACCGGACGTGGAAGCCCTTCAGCGACTGCTCGAGGGATCGCTTGTCGTATGGCGGCTGGACGGTACGACCGAGGCGGTCGCGGCCGAGCCACCCACGGTGCTGATCAGGACGTCCCGCGGCCCGAGACTCCGTGTCGTCTGGCGGAGGGAGCCCAACCTGCCGCCATGCTGGGAGGTGAGCAGGGCGGAAACCAGCGAGGGTGGCGACGAAGCAGCTCCGTTACTGCCGAGACGCTACGCTGCGGTACCCGGGATGCTGCGCGGTGTGCGCGCAGCTCTCGACCCAGATGCACCTGGGGGGCGCCTCATAATCGGAGCAGGGTAAACGTCGCTTCGCCGATAACAGGTCGAGCAGCGGCTTTGCCGATCCCGGGGTGCCGGCATATTCTGGACCGGACGAAAGTGAGGTCACGTGCCGATACCCGTCTCTGTCATCACCGGTTTCCTCGGAAGCGGCAAGACGACACTGTTGTCGCGGCTCCTGCGACACCCGGAATTCTCCGAGACGGCTGTCATCGTCAACGAGTTCGGCGAGGTAGGCCTCGATCACTTCCTTGTGGAGGCGAGCGAAGACAGCATAGTCGAACTGGGCACAGGCTGCCTCTGCTGCACGATCAGAGACGATCTGGCGCTGACGCTCGGCGATCTGCTCGCGCGTCGGGAGCGAGGCGAGATTCCCCAATTCCGCCGGGTCGTGATCGAAACCAGCGGCCTCGCCGATCCCGCGCCCATCCTGCATGTCCTCATGGCCGATGCAGCTCTGGCCGAACGCCTGTCGCTGGATACGGTGGTCACCACCGTCGACGCCGTGAACGGCCTCGGCACGCTGGAAGAGCACGTCGAGGCGGTGAAACAGGTTGCGGTGGCCGACACCCTGCTGATCACCAAATGCGATCTCGCCGCAGCCGAAGCCGCGGGAGTCGAAGCGCGTCTTCGCACCCTGAACCCCGCTGCCGAGATCCATACCGTCGTGCGCGGTGACCTGGCTCCCGGTCGACTGTTCGGCAGAACCGGTTACAGCATCGCAAGCCGGCCCATAGATATCGGACGATGGCTGGAGGAAGAGAGGCGGCAGCGCTCGACCATCCACGATCACAAGGGTCACGGTCACGACGTCAACCGACATGACGGCCGCATCCGCGCGTTCTGCATCGAGCGAGAGAAGCCCGTCAGCGCCGTAGCCTTTTCGCTCTTCCTGGAGACGCTGGCCGAGCATTGCGGTCCCGACCTGCTTCGGGTCAAGGGCATCGTCGAGATTGCGGAGAGCCCGGGAAGGCCGGCGGTCATTCATGGCGTACAGCACGTGTTCCACCCACCCGAATGGCTGGATGCCTGGCCCGGGCAGGATAGGAAGACGCGGTTCGTGTTCATCACCCGCGATATTCCCGAACAATGGGTCGCCACGCTGCTGGACCTGCTCGATGGCGAGGCGAGAGAGACGTCGGCAAGACTGGCGCGGAGCTCCCCGAACAAGCGGCAAGAGAAACCACTGGAGCGGTGAAGATGTTCGACCTGATTATCCGCAGCGACAGAGTCGTCACCCCGCACGGCGTCGGCGAGTACGACGTCGCCGTCAAGGGCGAAAAGATCGCCGCCATCGGTGCACCGGAGTCGCTCGGTGATGCCACCCGCGTCGTGGATGCACGCGGCAAGATCGTCATGCCCGGCGGCATCGATCCACACGTCCACTGCTCCTGGATCCTTCCGGCGCCCGGCGGCGGGCATCTTCTCAGCGACCCTCCCGCCAAAGTAAGCCGCGCCGCGCTCTATGGCGGCACGACGACGCTGATCGATTTCGCGAACTGGGAACGGGGCACCAGCATGCGCCAGACGATCGCGAAGCGGGACGAGGACTGGGCCGGCAAGTGCTACTGCGACTATGCCTACCACCTGATGCTGCAGGGCGAGCTTCCGATGGCGCTCATCGAAGAGGTGGGTGAGCTGATCGGGGAGGGCTACCCCACCGTCAAGATCTTCACCACCGACATCACGCCGAGCCGACGCGGCAGGATGGTGGACTTCGGCGACCTATGGGAGCTGCTCAAGGTCGTCGCGGCGAACCGCGGCCTTGGGGTGATCCATTCCGAGGACAATGACATCGTCATGCACATGTACGACAAGCTGATCGCCGAAGGTCGGGTCGGCTTCGAGAACATGGCAGAGGTGCACAACACTCTCTCCGAAGACCTGTCGTTCCGCCGGGTGATCCGCCTCGCAGAGAACATCGACGGCTGCGCGCTCTACATGATGCACGTCAGTGCCGCCACCGGCGTCGCCGCCATCGCCGAATCCCGTGCGCGTGGCTATCCCATCTATGGCGAGACGCTGCACCAGTACATGCTTTTCACCAGCGAGGACTACAAGCGCCCGAACGGGCAGATCTATCACACATATCCTTCGCTGAAATCGCGGGCCGATCAGGAGGCTCTCTGGCGCGGCACGCGCGACGGTTCGATCAACTCGGTGGCGACCGACGAGATCTGCTGCACTCTGGCGGTCAAGGTGCAGGGCAAGCGCATCGACGACACGACCGGAGGCAACTCCGCGGTCGAGCCACGGCTCGGCGTGATGTACGCGGAAATGGTGGACAAGCGCGGTTATTCGCTGGAGCGCTACGTAGACCTGGTGTCCACCAACGCGGCGAAGATCATGGGGCTATACCCCCGCAAAGGCGCTCTGGCACCCGGCAGCGACGCCGACATCGCCGTCCTGGCTCCGGGGGAGAAGCGACGCGTCCGCCTCGAGGATCTGCACGAGACGGACTATAGCCCCTGGGAAGGCCACGAGATTTCGGCGTGGCCGGTAATGACCGTCCTGAGAGGCAAGATCGTCGTCGAGGACGGCGCCTTCCACGGCGACGAAGCGGACGGCCAATATCTGAAGCGCCGGATACCCGCGGAGATCCTTTCGGGACCCGCCCTCTGAGGCTTCGACCGAAGCGGCGGATGCAACGCGGGGATCGGCGATGAAGCGTCAGCCGGCTTCGCTAGCCCGATCTCGGAACAGCGCCAGCCGCCGCCGCTCGGTGCCCACCTTCGGGAGAGCCAGACGAAGCGTCTCCGCCTTCACGACGTCCGGCTCCGGGCTGGTCGAAAACTCGACGTCCATCACGACGTTCCTGGCCGCGGCGCTGCGGTCGACTCCGAGATAGACCTCGAATTCTTCCCACGTCTCCGGCCGGATCATCGTGTCGAAAGAGACGACGTCAGCCTCCAATGTTCTGCCTGCCTCAGCGCCCTGCCCCTGCTCGACGAAGTAGATCCCGCGTCCCGGGTTCTGCAGCACCAGAGACCGAAGGTGCAGCGGATGCTCGCCCGGATTGTGAACCGTTAGCACGACGGTCGTTCCGTCGGCATCGCTGCTTCCTTCATCGAGACTGAGCTCGAACTCCGGCTCCTCCGCGTGGGGCGCACGGTAGCCGAGCACTAAAGCGAGCATCACGCCTACTACCCCGACGATGGCCGCCAGGATCTCGATCCACCACAGCATTTCCGTTCCTCCTCGCCTCCCGGTGCAGGTCGGGCTGCCCCTGACGATCGCTGCACGGCGACCGGTGCGGTTGCCGCAAGCCGTTGCTCCCGGCTGCAATTATTAAAATCTAACTAAGATTATAGCCATTCATTTAAACCCGGCGCATCGCGGACGGAAGTAGTAAGCCCCTTCCCTGATGTCCGCCTCCGCTCCCAGCTGCAGTAGACCTGAAGGCGGTGTGATTGGAGGTGACGCACGTCACACGCGTAGCGGATTCGCACGAGCGGGGTCGGCCCGATGATCAGATAAGCGCCTCCAGCGCCGAACCCACCCCGTAGGCGACCAGTGCCGCTCCCATGCCGATCAGAAAGGTTTCGAGCGCAGACCGCCACCACGGCGCCACCGACCAGACGCTCTTGGCTGCGCCGATCCCGAGAAATGTGACGCCCGTCAGCCCGATCGCCACGACGAACGGTGTCGGCATTGCGATGACGAACGGCATCAGTGGCACGAGTCCGCAGACGACGAACGCAACAAAGGTGCTGCACGCGGCCTTTAGCGGCGACTTGTCGACGAGCGCTACTCCGTACTCCTCGACCAGCATCGTGTTCGTCCACGTCTGTTCGTCGGCGCTGACCGCCTCTACGAGCCGCTCGACCAGCTCGGGCTCGAAACCCTTGGCGGCGAAAATCTGCCGGAGCTCCTCGCGCTCCCCCTCCGGAGCGATCGCAATGTGCCGCTGCTCGACATCACGCAACCGCTCCACCTCGTCCAGGTCTGCCTTGGTGGCGCTGTAATTGCCTGCCGCCATCGACAGCCCATCCGCGAGCAGGTTCGCGAAGCCGAGGATCAGGACCACCCGGGTGCCGAGGTCGGCGCCGGCCGATCCAGACACTATCGCAAAGGTGGTGATGCAACCGTCGATGCCGCCGTAGACCCAGTCGCGGACATAGCCTGCTTTGGGTCCGGCGCTGAGCCGTTCCCTGATGGCGTCGACGGAGTGATCGTGCTCGAGCGTCATCTCGATCGTCTTCGATCCCAGAACGATGGAGCGCGACCGCACCCCGAACTGGCGGAACCTTCGGCAGAAATGATAGCAGAGGCGTCACCGTTCGTTCTCGAGCGCGGGGATCACGACGGAGACGATGGTAGGCCGGCTCTCAAACGATCTGCGACGAATGGTCGACCGCTTGAAACGGCGCTCGCGAGCGGCGAGCGAGCCTGCGGCAACGGCGCCGACTATAGAGAACCTCCTGCACCGGCACCGAGAGGAATGGGCACGAGCGCGGTCGAAGGCAGCCTCCGGGCCGCCCGTTCTGATCGCGACAAACGTCACCGGTTTCCAACATGCGACGCTGCTCGAGGCGGTGCTCGCGATTGCGCTCACCCTGCGCGGCGCGCGCGTCGAGCTCCTGGCCTGCGACGCGGCGATGCCGGCCTGCCTGCGTGCCGAGCGGCAGACTATGCCGACGGCGGAGAATTTCAGAGCGCGCGAGCTCGTCGGGCGAACGTGTCCGGGTTGCGTGGCGCTGGGCCGTTCGCTGCTCGGGCCACTGGGCCTGACGACGCATGTCTTCTCCGATCTCGTCTCGGACTACGAGCGGGCCGATTGCCGCCATCTCGCCGAGACGGTGCCGGCAGGTGAAATCAGGCGGTTTCGCCATCGGGAGATGTCGGTGGGCGAGCATGCGGAGGCCGGAGCGCTCCGATACTTCGCGCGCGGCGACCTCCGCGGCGTGGATGGCGGCGAAATCGTCCTTCGACGCTATTTCGAAGGTGCGTTGATTGCAGCGACCGCAACCTCGAATCTGCTGACCCGCCGGCGCTATGCATCCGCCTGCTTCCACCACGGCATCTATGTGCCCCAGGGCCCGACCGGCGAGGCTTGCCGCGCGGCCGGTATACCGGTCGTGAACTGGAATCCGTCATACCGCCGGAACACGTTCATCTTCAGCCACGGCGATACCTATCATCATACGCTGATGCAGGAGCCCCTCTCCGCCTGGAAGGCACTGGAGTGGACCGAGGCGATGGAAAGCGAGATCATGTCCTACCTCGACAGCCGGCGGCACGGCGGCCGGGACTGGATCTGGTTTCACGAGAAGCCCGACGAGGATTTCGCCCGATATGCATCCGAGATCGGGCTCGCACCTTCCAAGCCGGTCGTCGGCCTTCTCACCAATGTCGTGTGGGACGCGCAGCTGCATTATCCCGCCAACGCCTTCAGCAACATGCTCGAATGGGTCGTGGCGACGATCGATCATTTCTCGCGTCGCCCCGACCTCCAGCTCCTCATCCGGGTGCATCCGGCCGAGATCCGCGGCACCGTCCCCAGCCGTCAACCGGTGACGGAGGAGATCCGTCGGGCGTTCCCGACATTGCCCGCAAACGTCTTCGTCGTTCCGCCCGAAGCGCATGTCAGCACCTACGCCGCCATGGAAGCCTGCGATGCGGCCCTCGTCTATGGCACCAAGACAGGCGTGGAGCTCGCCAGCTACGGCATTCCTGTGATCGTCGGGGGGGAAGCTTGGATCCGAAACAAGGGTCTGACGTGGGACGCTTCGAGCGCCGAAGAGTATTTCAAGCTGCTCGAAAGGTTGCCGTTCGGACACCGCATGGCGCCCGACACCGTGCGAGAGGCGCGACGTTACGCCTATCACTTCTTCTTTCGTCGCATGATTCCATTGCCGTTCCTCGTGCCGAAGCCGGGCAAGATCTACGATCTCAGCCTCGGCTCCATCGAAGAGTTGATGCCCGGCGTGCACCCGGGGTTGGACGTCGTCTGCGAAGGCATACTGAACGGGGCGCCGTTCATCTACCAAAGCGAACGGCACGGGCTCCACGATGCCTGAGGGAGTCTCCGCCGCCTCCGTTCCACGCGATGACCGACCAGTCACGCTGATCGAGCCGCCCCAAGGCCTCGATCTCGCCAGGTTGCGCGAACTGCCGAAGCACCGTGCGCTGCTGGCCGCCTTGGTCCGGCGTCAGATCAGGCTCGATTTTTCGCGGATGCATCTGGGCGTCGCATGGGCCATGGCGCGGCCGCTGGTGATGCTCGGCGTCTTCGGCCTTTTCAGGCACCTGTCCGAGGCGCGGATTGGCGTCACCATCCCGTACCCGCTCTATCTCTATGCGGGGCTCATATACTGGTTCTCGTTCACTGAGACGGTCACGGGGGTCGCCGGCTCGATCCGCCGGGACGCCGGCCTTATCCGGAAGGTCTACTATCCGAGGCTCCTGACCCCGCTCGTGCCCGTGATCGCGAATTTGCTGAGCCTTACCGTCGCATCGCTGCCGCTCGTCGCGATGATGGCGTGGTGGCGGATCGGGCCCGGATGGTCGATCCTGCTGTTGCCGCTCGTGGTGCTGCAGACCTCGGCACTGGCTCTCGGTCTCGGGCTCGTCTTCGCCGCGCTTACGCTGGCGAGCCGCGATTGGGAGCGCTTTCTCGCCCTCGCTCTCTACGTCGGGTTGTTCGTCTCCCCGGTGATCTTCGGCCCCGAGATGATCCCCGAAGAAGCGCTGATCGCTCTCTACGCCAATCCGATGGCCGGGACGCTCCTGGCCTTCCGCGCCGCAATCTTCGATGTCCTCGCGTTTCCGTGGGCAGCCTGGTCATGGTCGCTCGCCTGTTCCATCGGGATTTTGGCGGCCGGAGTCGCGACGTTTCAGAGGATCGAGCGCGGCCTCGCGGACCGCCTGTGATGCCGCGACCACCGGCGCTCGAGGTCTCCCGCTTGTCGAAGCGTTACCGGCTCGGCGCGGAGGCGCACGGTGTCCCGGCCATCGGTCGGTGGTGGCGTCGACGCCACGCCACCGCGGCGGACGATTCGGCATTCGTCTGGGCCCTCAAGGACGTCAGTTTTCACGTCGCAGAGGGAGAGCGGATCGGCATCATCGGCCGCAACGGTGCCGGGAAGTCGACGCTCCTCAAGATCCTTTCGCGCGTCACCCACCCGACTTGCGGTCGTGCGGTGATCCGCGGCCGCATCGCCTCGCTGCTGGAGGTGGGGACCGGCTTCAACGATGATCTGAGCGGGCGGGAAAACGTCTACCTCAATGCGGCGCTACATGGGCTCGATCGTTCGGAAATCGACGCGCGCTACCGCGACATCGTCGCCTTCGCCGAACTCGCGCGCTTCATGGAAGCGCCGGTGAAAGCCTACTCGAGCGGCATGCGGATGCGGCTCGCCTTCGCGGTCGCGGCGCATCTCGACCCCGACATCCTGATGCTCGACGAGGTTCTGGCAGTCGGCGACATGTCGTTCCAGCGGAAATGCCTAGCGCGGATGAACGAACTGACGAGCGAAGGACGGACCCTCCTCTTCGTGTCCCACAGCATGGATGCGGTGACCCGCTTCTGCGACCGGTGCATCTGGCTCGAATCGGGGCAGATCCGGAAAGACGGGCCAGTGGAAGAAGTGGTAACCGGTTATCTCCGGCGTGTGCTCGGCATTCGGCCGGCGATCGGCGCGGCAGAACCGCCCGGCACGACGGCAGGCTTTGCCACGTCTGTGGACGTCGCTCGCGAAGAACTGGAATGCGATGTCGCCCGTATCGTGTGCGTAAAAGTTCTGGATGAGAACGGTTCGGTCGCATCCACCGTTGCGGTCGATCGGCCGATCCAGATCGAGATCCGCTACCAGATTTTCGGCGGCGACACCGCCGTGGACCCGGCCTTGCACTTTCGGCGGGAGGATCGAACGCTGGCGTTCGTGGTCGCCTATACCGACGCGGTGCGTCCATCCGGAAACCGTCGCGCCGGTCACTACCGTGTCGTGGCGACGGTTCCGCCGAACCTGCTCAACGTCGGTGTCTACTCCGTTGGCGTTGCTCTCGAGTCACCGGACCCGATGCACCGCCATCTGGTCGTCGACGACGCGATCTCCTTTCACGTCCATGAGCCGACGGATCCGACGACGACCGCACGCGGACGCTACGGACGGGAGTTCCCGGGTCCGGTGCGCCCCAGACTGGAATGGGAGACGGAATTCTCGACCGCCGCGTGCTCGACCACGGTTGCCACGGAGCGGGGCGGGTGACCCGAACCAAAAAAAAGGCCGCCGGAAAACCAGCGGCCCAAGTTCAGGGAGGAAACGCCAGCCGGCAAGCGCCGGCGACACGACGGATATTGCATCGCGAAACCCTGATTGCAATAGCGGCAGATGGAAATTTTCGGGGGTGAGACAGAATGCCACCCCCCGCCCGTCCTCGGGGAGCGAGATAGGTCCCTAACTCGCCGGCACGGGCCAAAAAAAAGGCCGCCGGAAATCCAGCGGCCCAAGTTCAGGGAGGAAACGCCAGCCGGCAAGCGCCGGCGACACGCGGAATATTGCACTGCAAAAGCGCTTGCACAATTGCAACTTTCGCATGGCTGGCATTCCCGACCTGCCCTGGGCCGCATAGGTCGCGACCATCACCCGCGCCCCTTCTGCAAGGCGGCTCATCTTCGGCCGGTTTGGAAGGTGCACCAGTTTCAGGCCCGCCGGATACCCATGAGCGGTGCCCAGCCGGGGGAGTAGTTGCGCATCGGCATCAGAGCGGTGAAGGTGGAGCCCTTGCCGACCTCGCTCGCGATCTCGATGCGGCCATCATGCAGGTCGATGAGCGACTTGGTGATCGCGAGCCCCAGACCGGTCCCGGCCTCGCCTGCGGCTTCCACGCTCGCGCGCGACTGGAAGAACGGGTCGCAGACGCGGTCGAGATCGCGCGCCGGAATGCCGATGCCGGTGTCCGAAACGCGCAGAAACGCATCCCCGGAGTGCGTCACGCCGCTCTCGACAGCGATTGCTCCGCCGGCCGGGGTGAACTTCAGCGCGTTGTCGACGAGATTGTAGACGATGGTCTTCAGGGCGCGCCGCTCCGCCCAGAAGTGCTCCGGCCCTGCGGCTCTCACGTTAACGGTGATCGCTTTCTCGTCGGCCCGCCCCTGCATCAGTCCGGTCACCTCGCGGGCGATCTGGCCGAGATCGACGTGCTCCTTGCCGAGCTCGTACTGACCATCCTCGATCCTTGCCAGATCGAGGATATGATCGATCCGGAGCCACAGATCCTCGGCGCTCTTGTGCATCTCCCGGACGTAGTCGAGATACCGTTCGGACAGAGATCCGAAGAGCTCCTGCGACATCACCTCCGAGAAGCCCTTGATGGCGTTCAGCGGTGTCCTGAGCTCATGGCTCATGTGGGCGAGAAACTCGGCCTTGGACTTGGCGGCCGCGTCGGCGGCGACCCGGCACTCCGCCAGGTCTCTCTCCACCTGGCGGAACTCGGTGATGTCCTGTTCGATGCCGACCACCCGAACGATCCGACCATCCGGGCCGATGTCGCGGATGCAGTGGCGATAGATGTTCCGGATGGTCGTGTCGGGGCGGATCACCCGAAACTCCATGCTTGTGCGAATCCACCCAGGATCGGCTTCCCGCGCCGCCAGGGAGGCAGCGTCTTCGGGGTAGATCGTCTCCGTCAACTCCGCGAACGTTGCAGGCCTCGCTTCCGATTGGAGTCCGCGAAGCCGCTCCAGGCCCCGAGACCATTCCACGCGCCCGCTTTCGGGGTACTGAACGTAGTGACCGATTAACGCAAGATCCTCGATTTCACGAAGAACTTGGCGGGATACCGGCGCCTCCGTCCGCTGCACCGAGCCGAGCTCCGCACCGATGCCGACGATGTAGCATTCGTCGGATTCTCCCCAAATTTGACGAAAGGTGAAACGCACGACCTTAAGACGACCGCCGACGCGAAACTCGGCCTCCGCCGTCAGATCGCCGTCGCCAAACGAGCTGGGAACGCGAGGCAGAGCCATGCCTGCCGCCTCCAGCGCGGCGAGGTCCGCGTCGACCCACCCGGCGCTCGACGGGTGGCAGTGACAACCGGTCAGCGCAGAGGCCGCGGCATTGCACCATGCTCGATCGCCATCGGCGCCCCCGATCAGCAATACCGGCACCGGCAGCTGCGCCAATACGTCGAAGTGCGACATCAGGGTTAATCCCGCGGCCATTGCATCTCTTTGATGGCAGTAAAGCCCTGCAGTTCCGATACATCCTCAGGGCAGAAGCATTGAAATATGGTTTATGGCCGACTTGTACGAACATCGACGAGGATGCTGCGGAAGGCCCCGCGCCGAGACGATTGTCCACTGCGACAAGCTCACCACCGCGGCAGGATCGCCAAATACAAATAAAATGCCCCTTTCTACTGCGTCGCGCCGCTCTTGCAGGCATCGCTCGACACAGATGCGGGATATCGCTACGGCAAGCACCACCGCCAGAGCTGCGTCTGATTACTGAATGGGATGCGAGGATCTTTGTGGTCTTAACCAAATATTAACCATCTTTGTTTCGGGACAACTTGATGTCGCCAACACATTCCTCGCGCATAAGGTGGTAATCCCAAGTATCACTCCGTTCGAGTTCTTGACATTCTTTAATGATCCATTTACCACCTTTGTCGTGCCGCGCGGGAAGGTCGGCACTTGCGACTCAGAGGGGAGCTTAAGGGTAATGGAACTCCAGGTTGCGGAAATGCCGAGGTTCACCGATCTGCACCGACCGGATAGCCCGGCGGCAGACG
>JAJUGE010000094.1 GCA_029268305.1 Alphaproteobacteria bacterium | reverse complement strand
CGACCTCATGCCGGAGCACGTCCGATCCAAGGCCACCAGCGCCCCGGGGCCGCCGCGGCGGCCCCGGGTCGCCCACCCAAGAACAGCTACCCCACCGCGACAGCCTGACCGGCGGAACTGGGGAAAATTACTTCGGCACTTCTGGGGAGATTACGATCGGCGTTGATAGCAAGCGGCGACGCAACCCGGTGTTCCGCGCACAGCCATGCAAAGGCCTGCTGGACCGGGCCGACGTACTGACGACGAATGCTGGTGACCGAAAGCGTCGGTCCCGGCTTCCGCAGTCCCGCATTGGCCTCCGCTGCCTCACGATAGCTCAGACCTGCGAAGCGCCTGAGTTTCGCCTTGTTGCTCGGAACGCGTGCCAGGACACGAGCGAACTACGACAGACCCTTCGGGCGATAGTCGAGGAGCGGACGATCGCCGCAGATCTCAAGCCATGCGGCCAGCGCTGCGGGAACGGTGTAGCGCGAGTATGTGCTGTTCGGGAGTTCCGTCTTCTTCTCGGCTGCGAACTCCGGCGACAGCTCCGAGAACAACGGCAGGCGCTCCGGCTCCGGACCTCTCGCGTGGCCAAGTTCAGCCCGCAACGCAGCGAGTTCGCCATGCAGCGCGGCTACGGATTCCTGCAGGCGATCAGCGATTTCCGCCTCCCGCTTTCTCGTCTTCCGCTCCTCGGACGGCGTCGCCCTGAGCTCCGCGATCAGCGGGTCCCTCGGGTCCTCTGCCATTTTTCCCTGCCTCGTTCTCCGAAATTCCTGCTCGACGGCGCCGGCGAGCAGAATGGCCAGCCGGCGGGCCTCACGCCCGCCGCACGGAGGCAGGAGCAAACGAACAGGTGCCGCGCCGAAACAGGCGACCAGATCAGTAGGGCTTCCATTTTGAAACGTGAAGCGGCCGCCGCGACGAGCGAGATGCACTACGCCCCCTTGCGTTCACGATGGTGTGCAAAAGTAGCGCGGAAGCGATTTTTGGCCGAAAGATCAATAGGCCAGGGTATGGTGACCCCTACGGGAATCGAACCCGTGTTTCCGGCGTGAGAGGCCGGCGTCCTAGACCGCTAGACGAAGGGGCCACGAGCGGGGCGGAACCTCGCAGAAATCGCGGCGGGGATCAAGTGGAAAGCCGGGATCCGATGGAAGCCTCGGCTCCGTCTCAAGGAGCTTCGACGACGCGCAGACTTCCGCGCAGGGTGCCCGTCTCCGGGTCAAGAACTAGATAGGTCGTCTCCCCCTCCTTTCCACGCGCCTTGAGGACGAGGCTGCCGCCGACGATCAGTTCCTCCGCGAGCCGCGCTCCGGCCGGCAGAGGAACGGTCACCTCTCCGAACTCCGCTGGCGTTGCGGAGGATCCGGCACTGTCCGCATCTCCGAAGAAACCCGCACGCTTGGCGAGGGTGACTGCGATCACCGTCATCCCCAGGACGATCATGATGCCCATGACCACCACCAGTATTCGCAACGCCTGCATCGGCCTCACCACCTCGTCTGCCGTGCGGCGCATCCGCGGCAATGGCGGGCGCGCCGGGAATCCACTATCTAACCGACGGCTCGTCCGATGCCTGAAACGATGACCGAAGACAACCCATACCACTACGAGATCACGGTGACCGACGATCAGGCGGGCGCGCGGATCGACCGCTGGATCAGCTCGGTGCTGCCCGCCGTTTCGCGAACGCGCGCGAAAGCGCTGCTCGAAGAGGGCTCCGTTTTCGGGCCGCACGGCCCGGTGACCGACCCCGCGCGACGGGTGGCGGCAGGTCAGAGCTACCGCATCGTGGTGCTAGAGAGTCCGTCGGCCATCCCGGAGCCGGAGCCAGAGCCGATACCGCTCCGGATCGTGTTCGAAGACGCGCACATCATCGTGATCGACAAGCCCGCGGGGATGGTCGTGCATCCGGCACCGGGCAGCGAAGAACGAACCCTGGTCAACGCCCTCCTCGCCCACTGCGGGAATGCACTTTCGACAATCGGGGGCGCGTTACGGCCGGGAATCGTGCATCGCCTGGACAAGGACACGAGCGGCCTGCTGATCGCGGCGAAAACCGACCAGGCCCACACGTCTCTCGCGGAGCAACTCGCCGCACGGACCATGACACGTCAGTACCGCGCGGTGGTCTGGGGAGTGCCATCGCCGCGCGTCGGATCCATCGAGGGCAATATCGGGCGCAGCTCGGCCGACCGGAAGCGAATGGCCGTGCTCAGGACGTCCGGCCGGCCGGCGAGGACGCATTATCGGGTTCTGCAGAGCTTCGGCACCGCGGCGGCGGAGGTGGAGTGCCGGCTCGAGACGGGACGTACCCACCAGATCCGCGTCCATTTGGCTTCGCGCGGGTATCCGCTGATCGGCGACCAGACCTATGGCCGCACCTCGCCTGCGCGCCGAGCCGCCGCTGCGCGGGCGAAATCGGCGCTCGACTTTCCGCGGCAGGCACTGCACGCCGCCAGGCTGGAGCTCTTGCACCCGTCGGACGGGCGGCCTCTCAGCTTCGCGGCGGACATGCCAAAAGATCTCCAAGAGTTAATCTGTGACCTGGGTCACATCCGGCCAGACTGACGAAACCATATGCTATCATCGCTGTTGCGCAGCCACGGCTGGCAACGACGGTACACTTGTGCTTCGACGAGGCTGAACGATGGCGAATACCACCCCCGGCTCCTACGGGGTTCCGACTATCACATCGGAAGGGAATCTCTCGCGGTATCTGCAGGAGATTCGCAAGTTTCCGATGCTGGAGCCCGAAGAGGAGTACATGCTGGCCAAGCGCTGGAAGGAGCACCAGGACGTCGACGCGGTGCACCGTCTCGTCACCAGCCACCTGCGCCTCGTCGCGAAAATCGCCATGGGTTATCGCGGTTACGGGCTGCCGGTCAGCGAGCTGATTTCCGAGGGCAACGTCGGAATGATGCAGGCAGTCAAGCGGTTCGACCCGGATCGCGGCTTTCGGCTTGCGACCTACGCCATGTGGTGGATCCGCGCGGCCATTCAGGAGTACATCCTCCACTCCTGGTCCTTGGTGAAGATGGGCACCACGGCGGCACAGAAGAAACTGTTCTTCAATCTGCGCAAGCTGAAGGGGCAGTTGCAGGCGATCGACGAAGGCGACCTTTCGCCGGAGCACGTGCAGAAGATCGCCGAGACGCTGAACGTGCCCGAGGACGACGTCGTCCAGATGAACCGGCGCCTCGCCAGCCCCGATCACTCGCTCAATGCGCCGCTTCGCGCGGAGAGCGAAGGAGAGTGGCAGGACTGGCTCGTCGACGAGCGCGAAAGCCAGGAGACCATGCTCGGCAACATCCAGGAGCTCAACCGTCGCCGGAGCCTCCTGGCCGAGTCCATGAAGCTGCTGACCGACCGCGAGAAGCACATCCTGACGGAGCGACGGCTCAAGGAGAACCCTGCCACCCTCGAAGAGCTCAGCCAGCAGTACGGGATCTCGCGCGAGCGCGTGCGTCAGATCGAAGTGCGGGCCTTCGAGAAGCTGCAGAAGGGCGTCCGCAACGCGGTTATCGACCAGCAGATCGACAGCGGCAAGGCAGCACTTCCGGTCAACTGACGGCCTCGGTGGCGGGGACGCCCGCCTCGGGACTTCCCTGGGCAGGGTCGGCGTGCGGTCCCCATTCCTGCAGAAGCCGCTTCTGGTGCCGCTGCAGCATTCGGCGTCTCCGCTCGAGGCGGCGGGCGAACAGCATCTCATGCACGGGAGGCACGGTCAGGTAGATCAGCCAGCCGACGGCGGCTGGGCTGTACATCGCGAGCCAGACGAAGGGATCGCCGAGATAACGGCTCGCCACGGCCGCCGAACCGCCCGCCTCCAGCAAACTCCATCCCACCGGCACGACACCGGCCAGGCTCATGCAGGCGACGCTGATGGCGCCATATCTCTGTGCCGGAGCGCTGGTGATCCAGGCGACCATTGCCGGCGCCAGCCCGACTGCCACGACCATGGCGGTAAAGGGGCTGAGGGCGGCCGCGAACGGCAGGGCTACGACGGCCGCCCACCACAACAAACCGTGCGCGGACCGTCTCGACCTGCGCACGAGCCGCGTTGGCCGTGACTGGTGCCGCGCCACGCTCATGAAATGGCCAGCACCGAGCAGACGATCGCGAGCGCGAGCGAAAGCGACACTGCGGTCGCCACTTTCTGCCCTTCGCGTTGCGCCTGGGAGAGGCCAGACCTTTCGGCATCACGGAGACGCTCTAGCTCGCGACTGCACATCGCGAACTCCCGCCGGGCGCGCTGCAGGCCGACCCGATCGCGCTCCCATACCCGGACGTCGTCGACGTGCGCAATCATGGAGGAAAGATCGCCCTGCTCCACGCACGCCGCGATGGCGGCGGCAAGTCGCTTGCGATCGGCGCGGTTGTGAATGGATCGGATGATCGGCGAAAGCCGAACAGCAGCCGCGCGCGCCAGCGCGCGCAGCGCCGGGGGACCGTAATAGGCCTGCGCATGGCCCAGCAGTCGCAGCTCATTCTGCGCATCGCTTGCCTGCCCGTTTCCGTTCTGTGCGACGCCGGCGAGCTGCAGCGGGTGCAGCCCCAGCCGGCTGGCGACAAACGCGGTCACATGCCGATCAGCCAAGGGTCCGCTATCCGGGAGGTCGAAAGCGCCGCGGTCGAGCGCTTCCAGGAGTTCGCGGACATCGCTCATCGGCTCGGTAAGCGCAGGGCTCATGCACGGCAAGTCGGGATTCAGTTCGTAAAGAGCGCGGTGAACACCGCCCGCAGGGCCGCCTGCATTCAGGAAGCTGACGGCAGCGCTGAAGCGGTCGGTCGAAGCCAGATCCTGCTCGGGCACCGGCCCCAGCAGGTCGTTGGCAGCAAGGCTGCGGAGCAGAGCCTCGAACTCGGAGGTCTCGTGACCCTGCAGCACGAGAGCTGCGAGAGCCGTTCCGACCCCGTCCGGCATGATCGAAATGCCCCCGAACCTGACCGGGCCTGCGGGGTCCAGGAGACGACAGCAGCGCTGGAGGAGGATATTTCGCGCCGAACTGCGGGCTCCGGGTCGCTTCTGGGCTTCCTGCACCTCGCGCCCGACCAGCGAGGCGAGCCGGGCATCCCCGAGGCTGACCCGGAGCCATTGCTCCACCGTCCCGTCCCGGAGGAGCTTCACCGCCAATTCGGGTTCCCGTGACAGACCGTGGGCGAGCGAGCGGGCGGACCGAAACCTCGCCTTGTCAACGAAGATCGCACGCTGGGCTGTCGCTTGCCCACTGGGCGACGGCGGGTCGACCCGCTCTCCGGCGATCCATCGGCTGAGATGCCTTGGCGTCCAGCGCCATCTGACCTCATCCGAAAGGAGCCCGCGCAACAGCCCCGCCAGTTCGGGAGCGGGCGATACTCGCGGCAGCAGGCTCGTCAGGGTGCCGTGTTCGAGCTTGCGAAAGACGAGGTGCGGCGGATACGCCTGTCCGCTTCGCAGGCCATACAGGATGTCTATCAGCGTCACCCCGAGCGCATACAGATCATCGGCGGGCGCACCCTCTCCCCGACCGAGCTGCGTCGCCGTCATTCGGTCGAGCGGCTCGTAGAGCGCCGGCTGATCGGCCCCTGCCGCGGCCGAGACGCACTCGCCGAGGACGATTTCGCTCTCTGCCGCGTCAGCCCAGAAGAGGTTGTCCGCCCGGATCGCCCGATGCGTGACACCGCGAGCCTCCAACGTCGCGAGCACGCGCGCGAGCGGCTTCAGCACTCGGCGAGAAAGCTCGGCGGTAGAGAGACCGGCTGCGGCGCCGGGGCGGAGGCGCGAGCCCTTCGGTCTCGGAAAGAGGAAGGCCGCCGCTGCCCCTCCGAGCGATGGCCAGCGGCAATAGCCGGCGGCGCATGGGTTCAGCAGACCGTCGACAGGCGTCGCGCTCAGGGACCGCGCCAGAGGGAGCCGCGGCAGCGCCTCCACCGGCGATATCAGACAGAAAAGCGCCCTCGCAGGGGCCTCGACGTCGACGGCTTCGTAGGCGAGCGCCCGAGGCGAATCGAGCGAGGGGATGCGGCGTCCGGGCAGCAGACGATAGCGGCCGGCGAGCAGTACCTCCGCTTCAGCTTCGCTCCACCCCCCGCTGCCGATCCCGTCGATCGCCTCGCTTCCGATCGCCCCATCCATTCCGTGTGCCCCCGACGGGTTCGCCACACCCGCGAAAGGCCGCATGCTGACCGATTTCGGCAAACAGAGTGTTAACGGGGCTTATCACGGCTCGCGGCGCAGGTCGGCTAATCGGCGAAAGGATCGCGGACGAGAATAGTGTCTTCCCGCTCGGGACTCGTCGACAGCAGCGCCACCGGCGCGCCGATCAGCTCCTCGATGCGGCGCACATACTTGATGGCGGTCGCCGGAAGATCGATCCACGAGCGGGCGCCGCGAGTGCTCTCCGACCAACCCGCCATGGTCTCGAAGACCGGCTCTATCCCCGCCTGGATCTTGCCCGAAGCCGGCAGATAGTCGTACGTCTGGCCCTGATATCTGTAGCCGACGCAGATCTTGACTTCCGAAAAGCCGTCGAGGATGTCGAGCTTGGTCAGCGCGATGCCGTCGATCCCGCCGACCGTGACGGCCTGCCGCACCATCACCGCGTCGAACCAGCCGCAGCGCCGGGCCCGCCCGGTCACGACCCCGAACTCCTTGCCTCGCTCGCCGAGCGTGCGGCCGATCTCGTTGTCCTGCTCGGTCGGGAACGGGCCGGCTCCGACCCTGGTGGTATAGGCCTTGGTGATGCCGAGCACGTAGCCGACCGATCCCGGCCCGAGACCACTGCCGACGGCAGCGCTCGCCGAAACCGTATTCGAGGAAGTAACGAAGGGATACGTGCCGTGATCGATGTCGAGCATCGCCCCTTGCGCACCCTCGAACAGGATGCGCTGCCCAGCGCGACGCGCGGCCTCGAGACGGTCCCACACGCTGTCGACGAACGGCGCGATGCGAGGCCCGATCTCTTCGAGTGCGGCGAGAAGCGGAGCGCGCTCCACCTCTGCCGCACCGTGCCCGCGCAGCACCGCGTTGTGGTGGTGCAGAAGCTCGTCGACCTTCTCTCGAAGGGTATCGGCATCCGTGAGATCGCAGACGCGGATCGCGCGCCGCGCGACCTTGTCCTCATATGCGATCCCGATGCCTCGCCCGGTGGTGCCGATGCGCCGCTCGCCGCGCGCCTCGTCACGGGCCACGTCGATCTGGCCGTAGAACGGCAGGATGACGACCGCGTTCTCCGCGAGGCGCAGCTTCTCCGGTGTTACCACGACGCCCTGCCGACCGAGCTTCTCGATCTCCGCGAGGAGCGCCCACGGGTCGATCACCACGCCGTTGCCGATGATCGAAAGCTTCCCACGCACCACGCCGGACGGCAGCAGGCTCAGCTTGTAGGTCTCCTCCCCGATCTGGAGGGTGTGACCTGCATTATGTCCGCCCTGAAACCTGACGACGATGTCGGCGCGCTCCGAGAGCCAGTCGACGATCTTGCCCTTTCCCTCGTCGCCCCACTGGGCGCCGACGACGGTGACATTGGCCATTTCTCAATCTCCCAGAGCCGCGGGGGCGCCGCCGACGAGCCGATGCGTGCAACGTAACCGAAGGGCTTCCGCCGCTTCGTCCGTGGTGGCCTCAAGACCTCGAATCGTCGCCCATCCCTTCTCCTGCCAACGACGGCATTCCGGGTAAGGCGTTCCAAAAGGCACGAACAGGCGGGGGATCGGTCCCGGCTTCGGAAGAGCCGCCTGCACCACATCCATGTACAAGGTCACGCCGACCGCCGGCTCCCCGGGCGGACCGTTGTTACGGCTGCCCGCGAGATACCGGCCGCCTCGACCGAGCTCGCCGCGCACCCCCTGCGCGAAGATCGCGAAGCTCGTGCCGGTGTGATACTCGAATCCGCGATGCTCGACCGCATCGACGGTGAGGTTGAGCTCCGGCGCCTCGCTCCGAACCAGCGAAATCACCGAATCCAGATGCTGAACAGCTTCGACGCCGGCGGCCGGCAGGTCGAGTCTGGACAGGCGCTCGGGTGCACCTTCGGCCGGACCGCTCGCCTTCAGGAGATCCAGAAGGATACGATTTCCGCCAGCCATCAGGGAAACCGTCGTGGCGTCTTTCCGGTCGAGCGCCGCCTTAAGTCTTGCGAGCTCCTCTCCCTCGAACCCGAGCTCCGCGCAAACGGCCGGCACCAGGGTCGGAAGGTTCAGGTCGATCGTGAGATCGTCTACACCGAGCCGCCTGAGCGACCGCGCGGCGAGCAGGATCACCTCGGCATCGGCCGCAGCCAGCGCCGAGCCGATCAATTCGAATCCCGCTTGCCGGAATTGTCGTTGCGGCCGCGTCTGCGTGCCCCTGATCCGCAACACCTGACCGACATAGGCGAGACGCAACGGGCGCGGAACGGCTGCGAGCCGAGTGGTGGCGATCCGAGCCACCTGGACCGTCATGTCGGAACGCACGACCATCATGCGTTGCGATGCCGGGTCCATCAGCCTGAAAGTGTCGCGCATCATGGCCGCGCCGGCGCCGCCGAAGAACGAGTCCTCGAACTCCACCAGTGGCGGATTGACCTGTTCGTAGCCCTCTTCGGCGAAAAAGCCCATCAGGCGCTCGGACACCGCCGCCTCGAACGCCGCATGCGGTGGCAGGGTGTCGCGGAGGCCGCCCGGCAGAAGGGATCTGGTCGACTTCTCGTCCAATGAGCTTTCAACCCCGAGCTGGATGGAAGCCCGAGCGGGCCCTGACCGATACCGGCGCTAAGTACCCCCTCCGACCTGCTACGGCAAAGGGAAAAAGCCCCCGCTCCGCACGCTGCCGCTGGCCAGGAGGTTCATGAAGGATGGCGCTCGCGCTCCACACAAGTCGACGGCGGAGCGGCCTGCCGGTCGCCGTCAGAACCGCAGCGGCTTCACCTGAAGCACATCCGGCAACGCCGCGAGTTCCGCGATCACGCTGTCGGGGCACGGTCCGTCGATCTCCACCAGCGCGATCGCACCACGCCCGCGCCGCGATCGACCGAGGTGGAAGTTCGCGATGTTCACTCCGGCATTGCCCAGCGTGGTGCCGAGCTTTCCGATGAAACCCGGACGGTCCTGGTTCCGGATGAAGATCATGTTCGGACCCAGCTCCGCTTCGAAGCGGATATCCTGCACTTCGACGATGCGCGCACGATTGCCGCCAAAAAGCGTTCCAGCCACCGAGCGTTCGCGCCGCTCAGTGGTCACCGTCAGTCGGATCAGGGTCTGATAGTCCGTAGGCCCGTCGATCTTGGTTTCGCTGACGCGAATGTCCCGTTCCCGCGCGAGCACCGGCGCATTGACCATGTTCACGGAGTCGAGGAGAGGCGAGAGCAAGCCCTGGAGCAGCGTCGCCGTGAGCGGACGGGTGTTCAGCTCGGCGACGTGACCTTCGTACTCGACCCTGATCTCTTCTATGGCGGTTTCGGTGAGCTGCCCGGCGAAGCTGCCGAGGTTCTCCGCGAGCACCATGTAGGGCTTGAGCCTGGGCGCGTCTTCCGCGCTGACCGAGGGCATGTTGATCGCATTGGCGACGGCGCCGTGGAGCAGATAGCTCGCCATCTGTTCGGCTACCTGCAACGCGACGTTCTCCTGTGCCTCCGATGTCGAGGCGCCGAGGTGCGGCGTCGCGATCACTTCCTCGAGTTCGAAGAGCGGATTCTCCCTCGCCGGCTCGACCGCGAACACGTCGAGGGCAGCCCCCGCGACCTGGCCCGACTTGATCGCGGCGTAGAGGTCTTCCTCGACGACGAGGCCGCCGCGTGCGCAGTTGATGATACGAACACCCTTCTTCGTCTTCGCCAGCGCCTCGGCATCGATGAGGCCGCGGGTTTGGTCGGTCATCGGCGTGTGCAGGGTGATGAAGTCGGAGCGAGCCAGAAGCTCGTCCAGCTCCACCTTCTCCAGGCCGAGGTCGGTTGCGCGCTCCGGCGAGAGGAACGGATCGAACGCGATCACCCGCATGTGCAGGCCGTGCGCCCGGTCGGCAACGATCGATCCGATGTTCCCACAGCCGATGATGCCGAGTGTCTTCGCCGTAAGCTCGACCCCCATGAAACGGGACTTCTCCCAGAGCCCCTGCCGCGTCGAGCGGTCGGCAGCCGGAATCTGACGCGCAAGGGCGAACATCATCGCGATGGCGTGCTCGGCCGTGGTGATCGAATTCCCGAGCGGCGTATTCATGACCACAATGCCGCGCGAGGTGGCGGCATTCACGTCGATGTTATCGACGCCTATGCCCGCGCGGCCGATGATCTTGAGCCGATCGGTGGCCTGGAGGATGTCCGCCGTGACCTTCGTGGCGGAGCGGACGGCCAGACCGTCATACTCGCCGATACAGGCGCGCAGCTCCTCCGGCTTCATGCCGGTCTTGACATCGACCTCGATGCCCTGCTCGCGAAAGATTTCAGCCGCGCGCGGGCTGAGATTGTCGGAGATGAGGACCTTCACCATGGTCTAAACCTTTTCCAGAACGCCTGCCTTTTCAATGGCGTAGGCCCATTCGAGCCACGGAAACAGCGCTTCGAGATCGCTGGTCTCGACCGTGGCACCGGCCCAGATGCGAAGGCCCGGCGGCGCGTCGCGATAACCGTTGATGTCGAACGCCACGCCCTCGGCGTCCAGCCGGGACGAAACCGCCTTGGTCAGCGCTCCCTGCCGCTCGACGGGGAGCGCCCGGACTTCGGGATCGACGATCGTCAGACACACCGATGTCGACGAGCGCTGGACGGGATCGACCGCCAGGAAGTCGATCCAGTCGGTCTTCGCAACCCAGTCGGTGATCGCCTTCAGGTTAGCTTCCGATCGGGCCCGGGCAGCCGATGCGCCGCCGATCTCTTCCATCCACCTGAGCGCATCGAGCGCGTCCTCGACGCACAGCATCGATGGCGTGTTGATGGTTTCGCCCTTGAAGATCGCCTCCTGGAGCTTGCCGCCCTTGGTCAGGCGGAACAGCTTCGGCAACGGCCAGGGCGGCGTGTAGCTCTCCAGTCTCTCGACCGCACGTGGGCTCAGTACCAGCATACCGTGCGCGCCCTCGCCGCCCATCACCTTCTGCCAGGACCAGGTGACGACATCCAGCTTGTCCCACGGCAGGTGCATCGCGAACACCGCCGACGTCGCGTCGCAGATCGTCAGGCCTGCCCGATCGGCGGGGATCCAATCGCCGTCCGGCACCCGCACGCCCGACGTCGTGCCGTTCCAGACGAAGACCACGTCCCGCGAGAAGTCGACCTGACCCAGGTCCGGAAGGTAGCCATAGTCGGCTTCGATCACTCGGGCGTCGGACAGCCGCAACTGCTGCCGCACATCCGTGACCCAGCCCTTGCCGAAACTCTCCCACGCGAGCAGGTCGACACCACGCTCGCCCAGAAGGGACCACATCGCGAGCTCTACCGCCCCGGTATCGGAGGCGGGAACGATGGCGATGCGATAATCGGCCGGAATGTCGAGGAGCGATCGCGTTCGGTCGATCACTTCCTTGAGCCGTGCCTTGCCGGGTCCGGAACGATGCGACCGGCCGACGAGCGCGTCCCGGAGAACTTCGGGAGTCCAGCCGGGGCGCTTCGCGCAGGGGCCGGAGGAGAAACAGGGATTGTTTGGCCGCACGGATGGCTTCATCGCGGTCCACCATAAAGCAGAAGCGCCCCGCCGGCTCCGCCGGCGGGATCAGGATGGCGGATACTAGGGAGGCGCTTGTGGAGGGTCAATGCGCCCTTCGACAATTACCTGCGTCGCTTGGCCGCGGGCTACTGCTCCCGACAGGCGACCAGATGCAGCATCTCGACGCTCATCACTTCCTCGACCCGTTGGTTGAAGGCGATGTAGCGCAAGGTGACGTTGCCGCGATCGGGATTTGACCGGGACCGCTCGGCGGAGACGACCTCTACCCGAACCCG
Source organism: Alphaproteobacteria bacterium (assembly GCA_029268305.1). Taxonomy (GTDB): domain Bacteria; phylum Pseudomonadota; class Alphaproteobacteria; order JAJUGE01; family JAJUGE01; genus JAJUGE01. The sequence goes on along the minus strand of JAJUGE010000094.1, from coordinate 1,743 downwards.
CAACGTATCGCCCGGTCGCACCGGACGATGCCAGCGCAAGCGGTCCATGCCCTTGCCGCCCACGTTGTTGGCGGCGAGCACGCCGGTCTGATGCACCAGCCGAAACGACACCGCCAGCGTGTGGAAGCCGCTGGCGATGATGCCGCCCCACATAGACGATTTCGCCGCCTCGGCATCGATATGGAAGGGCTGCGGATCGAACCGGAAGGCGAAGTCGATGATCGCCGCTTCCGTGAAGGTATGCCCCGCCGTCTCCCAGGAATCTCCGGGAGTCAGATCCTCGAAGTAGGCTCCGGGGCGCGGCGCCATTCAGAGCGCCTCTTCGATCGCCTTGCCGACTTCGACGGTGGTCCCGTTGCCGCCCATGTCGCGGGTTTTCGGCCCGCCCCCTGTCAGCACCGTCTCGATCGCCGTCTCGATGGCACGCGCCGCCTCCGGATGGCCGAGATGTTCAAGCATCATGGCACCCGACCAGACCTGACCGATCGGGTTGGCGATCCCCTGCCCCGCGATGTCCGGCGCGGAGCCGTGCACCGGCTCGAACATCGACGGGTACTCCCGCTCCGGATTGATGTTCGAGGAAGGCGCGATGCCGATGCTCCCCGCCACCGCCGGCCCGAGATCGGAAAGGATATCGCCGAACAGATTGCTGCCGACGACGACGTCGAACCAGTCGGGGTGCTGCACGAAATGCGCCGTCAGAATGTCGATGTGGTACTGGTCCGTCCTGATGTCGGGAAACTCGGCCGCCACCGCTTTGAAGCGCTCGTCCCAGTACGGCATGGTATGGATGATGCCGTTTGATTTAGTCGCCGACGTCAGGTGCTTCTTCGGCCGTGACTTCGCCAGCTCGAATGCGAACCGGAGGATCCGGTCGACGCCCATGCGCGTGAAGACGGTCTCCTGCACCGCCATCTCCGCGGCCGTCCCCGAATAGAGCCGGCCGCCGATCTCCGAGTACTCCCCTTCGCAATTCTCTCGCACGACGAAGAAGTCGATGTCTTCGGGACCGCGATCACGCAGCGGCGACGAGACGCCCTTCAGAAGCCGCACCGGCCGCAGATTGACGTATTGCTGGAATTCGCGCCGGATCGGGATGAGCAGACCCCAGAGCGAAATGTGGTCTGGAACACCGGGCCAGCCGACTGCGCCGAGGAAGATCGAATCGAAGTCGCGGAGCTGCTCGATCCCGTCCGCCGGCATCATGCGACCGGTCTTCTGGTAAGTCTCGCAGCTCCAGTCGAACGCCTGCCATTCGAATTCGATGCCGAAGCGCCGGCCGGCCGCTTCCAGCACGCGAATGCCTTCCGGCACCACTTCCTTGCCGATGCCGTCGCCCGGTATGACCGCGATCCGATACCTGCTCACGCCCCGTCTCCCTCCCGAAATTCGGCGTGATCATCGCGGATCGGCGCCGGCAAGACAAGCAAGGGAGCCGTCCCCGACGATCTCAGGCGGACTGCTCCCGACGCGCCGCCTCCCAACCCAGCATCGCCGCCTTGCGGGCCTTGCCCCAGGCGTAGTTGCGCAGATAGCCGTTGGAGAGGATCGCGCGATGGCACGGCACGATGAAGCTGATCGGGTTGCGGCCGACGGCGGCGCCCACCGCTCGCGATGCGCGCGGATCCCCGATCGCACCGGCCAGCTCGCCGTACGTGACCAGGGAGCCCGCCGGGACCCGCAGCAGCGCCTCCCACACCCTGAGCTGAAAATTGGTGCCATACAGGAAGATCGGCAGCGGTG
>JAJUGE010000093.1 GCA_029268305.1 Alphaproteobacteria bacterium | reverse complement strand
CTGGAGCAACGCGATGGCGACCGCGAGCAGCGCCACGGCGGAGACGAGGCCGAGTGCAGCCCTCACCTTGCGCCTCTGCTGGGCGAGCAGGATCATCAGCGTCGCGATGAACAGCGGGATGACGATCGGCGCGATCGTCAGATGATCCATCCAGTCGCTCACTGATTGCGCTCCCGGCCGTCGACATGGTCAGTGCCGGTAAGGCCGCGGGCCGCAAGCAGCACCACGAGGAACAGGGCGGTCGTGGCGAAGCTGATGACGATCGCCGTCAGGACCAGAGCCTGAGGGGTCGGGTCGGCATAGTCGGCGAGGCTGCCGGCCGTGCCGGGCTCGAGGATCGGGGCAGCGCCGGTGCGCAGCCCGCCGGTCGTGAAGATGAAGAGATTGACGGCATACGAGATCAGCGAGAGCCCGAGGATGACCTGAAACGTGCGCGGCCGTAGCAGCAGCCAGACACCCGACCCTGTCAGCACCCCGATGGCGAGCGCGACGATCCCTTCCATCAATCCTCTCCGGCCAACGCGGGCGCCTGCCTCGGGGGCGGCGTCGGCTGCCCCTCTTCCGACGCCTGAGCGACACGATGGCCACGGACGGACTGGTGCGCGAGCGCGATCAGCATCAGCGTGGCGGCGCCGATCACGAGGGCGAAGACGCCGATATCGAAGAAGAGGGCGCTGGCCAGCGGGACGGTCCCGAAGAGCGGCAGCTCCAGATAATCGAAATACGACGTGAGAAAGGGACGGCCGAACAGCCACGCGGCCAGTCCGGTCGTGGTGGCGATCAGAAGCCCGATCCCCATCCAGCGCAGCGGCTGAACGGTCAGGCGGTCCTCGATCCACCGCGTCCCGCCGATCAGGTACTGAAGGATGAGGGCCACGGCGGCGGTCAATCCGGCGACGAAGCCACCGCCGGGGAGGTCGTGGCCGCGCAGCAGCAGGAAGAGGGCGATGACCCAGATCACCGGAAACAGCACCCTGGTGATCAGGGAGGGGACGAGCAGCCAGTCGGAGACCGTCTCGCCATCCGTTTGCCGGGGATGCGCGGCGTCGTAGGCGAGCTGATCGCGCTGCTGTTCCGGAAGCTCGATGCTGTCGGCGGCCGGGCGGAAGCGTCGCAGCAACGCGAAGACGGTCAGCGCCACCACGCCGAGCACGGTGATCTCGCCGAGGGTGTCGAAGCCGCGGAAATCCACGAGGATCACGTTGACGACATTGGTGCCCCCGCCCTCGGTGTAGGCGCGGGCGAGGAAGTGCTGTGCCAGCAGCTCCGGCGGCGTCCGCGTCATCACCGCGAACGCGAGCGCCGCCATGCCGACGCCCGCGATCACCGCGATCGCGAGGTCGGTGAGATGCCGCGCCAGGGTGTACACCCGCGGCTCCGGCGGGCGTCCGACCTCGAAACGCTTCGGCAGCCAACGGAGGCCGAGCAGAAGAAGCACGGTCGTCACTACCTCCACCAGCAGCTGCGTCAGCGCGAGATCGGGCGCCGAGAACCAGACGAAGGTGACGCAGGTGACCAGCCCGGCCACCCCGAGCAGGATGAGCGCTGCCAGGCGGTGAAACTTGGCCTTCCACGCGGCGCCGATCGCACAGGCGATGCCGACCGCCCAGACCAGCGCCAGCGCCGGGTCGGGTGGGGCGGGGAAGAGATTGCCGGGCCCCAGGCCGCGTACGTACACCGCGCAGAGTCCGGCAAGGGCGGCGACGCACAGCATCAGCCGGAGCTGGGGCTGCAGTCGGCGAGTCCCGAGCACTCCCTCCAGGGTGCGGGCGAGGCGCCAGGAGAGGAAGACCATGGTCCGGTCGAAGATTCGGCGGGCGTCGAGCCTGCGGATCAGCGGCGCGCCCTCTACGCCCTTGAGCAGGTGGCGCTGGAGCGCGAGGTACAGCGCCACGCCGCCTATAAGCGCGACCACGCTCATCAGGAGGGGCTGGCTGAGCCCATGCCAGACTTCGAGGCTGTACTGCGGCGTCGCCTCGCCGAGGATCGACCGGATCGCCGTGTCCAGGAACGGGCCGACCGTGGCGGCCGGCAAGATCCCGACGATGATGCACGCCAGCACCAGGATCTCCACCGGGAACCGCATCCAGGACGGCGGTTCCCGCGGCACGCGCGGCAGGTCGACCGGATCCGGCCCGAAGAAGGCGCCGTGGATGAAGCGCAGCGAATAGGTGACGCTGAAGGCGCTCGCGAGGACGGCGCCGACCGGTATCAGGTCGTGGATCAGAAGGTGTGACGTCGGCGCCCGCAAGGCTTCGGCGAAGAACATCTCCTTGGACAGGAAGCCGTTGAGCAGCGGCACCCCGGCCATGGCGGCGGCGGCCACCATGGCGAGCCGGGCGGTGAACGGCATGAACCGGTGCAACCCGGAGAGGCGGCGGATGTCGCGCGTGCCCGTCTCGTGGTCGATGATGCCGGCCGCCATGAACAGCGAGGCCTTGAAGGTCGCGTGGTTCATGGCGTGGAACACCGCCGCGACCAGCCCGACCTCGCTGTTAAGGCCGAGCAGCAGCGTGATCAGGCCGAGGTGGCTGATGGTCGAGTAGGCGAGCAGCCCCTTGAGGTCGTGCTGGAAGATCGCGACGTAGGCGCCGATCAGCAGGGTGGTGACGCCCGCCGTGCCGACGATCCAGAACCAGGCCTCGGTACCGGCCAGCGCCGGCCAGAACCGCGCCATCAGGAACACCCCCGCCTTCACCAGCGTCGCGGAATGCAGGTAGGCGGAGACGGGAGTCGGCGCCGCCATGGCATGCGGCAGCCAGAAGTGGAACGGGAACTGGGCGCTCTTGGTGAGGGCGCCGAGCAGGATGAGAATCAGGGCTGTCAGGTAGAGAGGATGCGCGCGGATGTGCTCCCCGGAAGCGAGCACCCGGTCGAGCTCGTAGCTGCCGACGATGTGGCCCAGCACGAGCACGCCGGCGAACAGGCAGAGCCCGCCGGCGGCAGTGACGGTAAGGGCCATCCGGGCCCCGTCCCGCGCCTGGGCGGTGTGATACCAGTAGCCGATCAGCAGGAAGGAGAAGAGGCTGGTGAGCTCCCAAAAGAACGCGAGCTGGATCAGGTTCCCCGACAGGACCATGCCCGTCATCGAGCCCATGAACGCGAGCAGAAACGAGAAGAACCGCGGCACCGGGTCTTCCGGCGACATGTAATAGCGCGCGTAGAGCACGATCAGCGCGCCGATGGCGGCCACCAGCCCGGCGAAGAGCCAGGCGAAACCGTCCATGCGGAGAACGAAATTCAGCCCGAGTGCCGGCATCCACTCGAGCTCGAACAGCAGCACGCCGCCGCCCGCGACGGTCGGATAGGCGACCCAGATCAGCACGACGTCGACGACGGCGACGGCGCCTGCCAGCAGGGCGGCGGCGCCTCGCGCGTGCGTCGACAGGAACCCGGCGACGATTGCGGCGGCGAACGGGAGGCCTACGACGAGGGGGAGCAGGGCATCAGGCATGGTCTGCGGCATGGTAGCGACTCTGCCCGCTCCAGTCACCGACGGCGACGAAGTGAGCGGGAAAATCCGCCGAAGCCGGCGAGACGCGCGCGGGCGGGCCGATCACATCGCCCCTTCAACCCCTCGCCACGGCGGCGCCGCTCTGCTCCGGCCCCGGAACTGCCTGCAGGACCCGGATCACGTCCTCCGGTGTTTCGGTGAGCCGAAGCTGCCGCAGCATGCGCTCGTCGCGCAACGCCCGGCAGATCTCGGACATCGCGTCCAGAAGCCCCTTGGCGTCCTCCGCCGGCCAGAGCACCACGAAGACGAGGTCCACCGGCTCGGCATCGCCGGCGTCGAAGTCGATCGGGCGCTCGGTCCGCGCGAAGAGCACGAGCGGGCTGGCGGCGTCGGGAAGCTGGGCGTGCGGGATCGCGACGCCCTCGGCCACGACGGTGGAGCCGAGTTCCTCCCGGGCTTCCAGCACATTGAGGATTTCCTCCTCCGGGCGGCCCAGGCGAACGGCCGCCTTCGCCGCCATCATCTCGAGCAGGCTTCGCTTGTTCCGCGCGCTCACGCCGAGCGTGACGTCCGCGTCGGAAAAACGGTCCCAGATAGCCATCGTTGTCTCCACGGAAGCAAGCGCATCTCGCTTGCGAGTGCGATTCGAGCGTTCGAAGATCGAAATGCCGAGTTGACTTTCACCGTTCGAAACGGGGGCGGGGACGAACATGGCAGGCGCCCCGGATCTCCGAGCGCCTCAGGTCTGCCAGCCGTCGGCCGCGCGCGGCGCCCCCACTACCAGAGCTTTGCAGGCAACGTCATCCAAAATCGTCATCGCGTCGCTGCCGTCGCGGCATTTCGGGAAGGGTGTCGTGGCGCAGAAGCCCGGCTGTCGTCGATGCCGACGAATGTAGGGCTGGATCACGTGCTCGCCAGCCGCAAGCGGCTGCATGGGCGAGGCCCCCAAACTTGTGGTGCCGACGCGCGGATTTGAACCGCGGACCTACTGATTACGAATCAGTTGCTCTACCACTGAGCTACGTCGGCGCGGGGCGGAAGATAGGGAGTTTGCGGCAGGGCTGCAAGCGGATCGCGCGGATCTCGGCTGGTCAGGCGCGGCGGTCGCGCGATACTCTCGCGGCTCGCATGATCGCCGCCGGCGACGTCGCCGGGGCTGCCGCTCGGGGAGGAAGGAATGCGCGAGAACAACGTCAGGAACATCTGGAAGGCCGGGGGCGCCGTGGTCAATGGCTGGCTCGCGATCCCGAGCAGCATCTCGGCCGAGGCGATGGCTCACGCCGGCTGGGATTCGCTCACGATCGACATCCAGCACGGGCTGGTCGACTATTCCGGCGCGGTGCCGATGTTCCAGGCGATCTCGTCGACCGGCGTGACGCCGATGGTGCGCGTGCCCTGGAACGAACCCGGCATCATCATGAAGTGCCTGGACTCGGGCTCGGCCGGCATCATCTGCCCGATGATCAGCAGCCGGGAAGAGGCCGCCGCCCTGGTCGGCGCCTGCAAGTACCCGCCGATCGGCACCCGCAGCTATGCCGGGGCACGCAACTTCATCTATCACGGGCCGGGCTACAGCGTGCAGGGCGCCAACGACACCGTGCTCGCGATCGCGATGATCGAGACCGAGGGCGCGCTCGCCAATCTCGACGAGATCATGACGACTCCCGGCCTCGACGGCATCTATGTCGGGCCGGCAGACCTGGCACTGGCGCTCGGGCGCCCCGTCTCCGGCAGCCCGACCGACGAGGTGGTGCTGAAGGAGATCTCCCGCATTCTGGAGACCGCGCGGCGGCACAACATGCCGGCCGGCATCCACACGGGCGGCCCGGAGTTCGCGGTGAAGATGATCAAGCTCGGCTATCAGCTCGTCTCGATCACCAGCGACGTCGCCCTGCTCACGCTCGCCTCGCAACAGGCGATCGCCGCGGTGCGCGAAGGCAGCGGAACAACCGCCCCCGCTTCGGGCGGCGCGAAGGCCTCGTACTGAAAGGGCGGCCGGGGGCACCAGCGGTTGCATCCGCGATTGCGCGCCGGCCACCGAATGCACGATACTCGCCAATAACCGCCGCCGCCTTGCGGATGCGGCGAGCGGGCTCAACGCAGTCCCGGAAAAAAGGGGGGAGGAAATGAAGGACCGTACGCAAGGCAATGTATCGCGCCGCAACCTTCTGAAAGGGGGTGCGCTCGCGGCCGGCGCAACCGTCGCCGGCGCGGTGACGGCACCCGCGGTCGTGGGACAGAGCCCGACCGTCGTGAAGATGCAGACCTCGTGGCCGGCGTCGGACATCTGGATGGACTTCGCGCGCGAATATGTCGAGCGCGTCGAGCAGATGTCGGGCGGCCGCCTCAAGATCGACCTCCTGCCGGCGGGCGCCGTGGTCGGTGCCTTCCAGGTGCTGGACGCGGTCAATGACGGCGTCATCGACGCGGCGCACACCGTGCCGGTCTACTGGTACGGCAAGCACAAGGCGGCATCGCTGTTCGGCACCGGCCCGGTCTTCGGCGGCAGCGCCACGACCATGCTGGCGTGGTTCCACGCGGGCGGCGGCGACGAGCTGTACCGCGAGCTGACCCAGGACATCCTCGGCCTCAACGTCTACGGGTTCTACGGCTTCCCGATGCCGGCACAGCCGTTCGGCTGGTTCCGGGAACCGGTCACGACCGTCGCCGACGTGCAGGGCTTCAAGTATCGCACGGTCGGGCTCGCCGCCGACCTGATGCAGCGGCTCGGGATGAGCGTCGCGCAGCTTCCCGGCGGGGAGATCGTGCCGGCGATGGAGCGGGGCGTGATCGACGCCTTCGAGTTCAACAATCCTTCGTCGGACCTGCGCTTCGGCGCCCAGGACGTGGCCAAGAACTACCTGCTGTCGTCGTATCACCAGGCGAGCGAGTCGTTCGAGTTCCTCTTCAACAAGGACTTCTACGACGACCTGCCGGAGGACCTGCAGGCGATCCTGAAATACGCGGTCGAAGCGGTCAGCACCTCGAACACCGCGCTGGCGCTGCACCACTATTCCGCCGACCTGCAGAAGCTGCAGGAGGAATCGGGCGTGACGGTCCACCGCACCTCGACGGAGATCCTCGACGCGCAGCTCAAGGCCTGGGACGAGCTGATCCCCGAGCTGGAGAAGGACGAGTACATGAAGAAGGTGCTCGACAGCCAGCGCGCGTGGGTCGAGCGTGTCGTCTATTACGAGCTGATGAACGCCCCCGATCTGGCCCTCGCCTACGAGCACTATTTCCCCGGCAAGCTGAAGCTCTAGGCCGCTTGCCGGTGTCCGCTCCGCTTCGGGAGAGCGCCCGCGTGCTCCCCGCGGCGGAGCTGCGACCGCCTGCGTCTGCTGCGGGGGGATGATGATTCGCTATATCGCGCTGGCCGACCGGGTCTCGGCTTGGTTCGGCAAGGCGTTCGCGTGGACGATCCTGGTCATGACGTTCGGCGTGGCCTACGAGGTTTTCGTCCGCTATCTGCTGAACGCCCCGACCAGTTGGTCGCTCGACGTCTCGTTCATCATGTACGGGGCGCTGTTCATGATGGGCGGCGCCTACACGCTCTCGCGCGGCGGGCACGTGCGCGGCGACTTCCTCTACCGGCTCTGGTCGCCGCGAACCCAGGCGAAGGTCGAGCTGGTTCTCTATTTCCTCTTCTTCTTCCCCGGTGTCCTCGCCCTCGTCTTCGCCGGCTGGAAATACGCCGCCCGGTCGTGGCGCTACATGGAAGTGAGCGTCAACAGCCCCGCCGGCGTACCGATCTTCCAGCTCAAGACGGTGCTCGTCGCCGCCGGCATTCTCCTCGTCATTCAGGGGATCGCGCAGGTACTCCGCTGCATCGTCTGCATCCGCACCGGTGAGTGGCTCCGCGCCCCCGAGGATGTCGAGGAGACCGAGATCGCCCTCGCGGAGCAGGCGGTCCAGGACGTCCTCAAACACGGTCCCGAAGCGATCGACATCGTCCGACCGGGCGAGCGGGACAGCGGCCGGAACGAAACAAATCCATGACCGACCCGCAAATCGCCCTCCTGATGCTGGGCATCTTCATCTTCGTCATCTTCCTCGGATTTCCGATCGCCTTCACCCTGATGGCTCTCGGCATCGGCTTCGGCTACTACGCCTACTTCGACGGCGCGCGGATGTGGCGGGCCTACAATCGCGCGGTCGAGAGCGACGCCGACTGGTGGACACTTACCCAGACCTGGGTCGACGGATTCTTCAACAACCGCGTCTTCGACCTGTTCGTCAATCAGACCTATTCGGTGATGACGAACGAGGTGCTGACCGCGGTGCCGCTGTTCCTGTTCATGGGCTACGTGGTGGAGCGGGCCGACATCGTTTCGCGCCTGTTCACGACGCTCAACATCGCTTCGCGGCGCATACCGGGCTCGATGGCGGTCGCGGCGCTCGTCACCTGCACGCTGTTCGCCACGGCCACCGGCATCGTCGGCGCGGTCGTCACGCTGATGGGCCTGCTGGCGTTCCCCGCGATGCTGAGGGCCCGGTACGACACCAGCTTCGCCTCGGGGATCATCTGCGCCGGCGGGACGCTCGGCATTCTCATCCCGCCGTCGATCATGCTGATCGTCTACGCCGCCGCCTCGGGCGTCTCGATCGTCAGGCTCTATGCCGGCGCGCTGTTCCCGGGCCTGCTGCTCGCCGGGCTCTATCTGGTCTACATCGTCGGACGCTCGATGGTGCAGCCGTCCGCGGCTCCCAAGCCGACGCGGGAGGAAGTGCCCGATGTCGCTGCCGGGCGCGTCGCGCTGATGCTGCTCACCTCGTTCCTGCCGCTCGCGGTGCTGATCCTGGCGGTGCTCGGCGCGATCTTCTTCGGCCTCGCGACACCGACCGAGGCGGCCGCGATCGGGGCGATCGGCGGGCTCGCTCTCGCCGTCGCCTACCGCGCCCTCACCTGGGAGCGGCTTCGCGACTCCGTCTATCTTACCGTCCGGACGACGGCCATGGTCTGCTGGCTGTTCGTCGGATCGTGGACCTTCTCCTCGGTCTTCTCCTATCTCGGCGGCGAGCAGACGATCCACCAGTTCGTCACCGGGCTGGACCTGACGCCGCTGCAGTTCCTGCTGCTGGCGCAGCTGATCATCTTCCTGCTCGGCTGGCCGCTCGAGTGGTCGGAAATCATCATCATTTTCGTGCCTATCTTCCTGCCGATGCTGCCGCACTTCGGCATCGATCCGCTGTTCTTCGGGGTCCTGGTCGCCCTCAATCTTCAGACGTCATTCCTCACCCCGCCGATGGCGATGTCGGCCTATTACCTGAAGGGAATCGCCCCGCCGCACGTGCAGCTCGTGCAGATCTTCAAGGGCTGCATGCCGTTCCTCCTGATGGTGTTCATCGCGATGACCGTGCTCTATCTGCAGCCGCAGATCGCGTTCTGGCTGCCGAGTCAGATCTATGGCCGCTGAAAAGCCGTTGCCCCAACCTCTCCGGCTCGACGCGGTCGAGCTGCGCGACCGCATCGCCGGCGGCGCCCTGAAGGCGATCGAGGTCGCCGAAGCCTGCATGACTGCAATCGAGGCGCAGGAAGCGGAGATCGGTGCCTGGGCACACATCGACCGGGCGCATGTGCTCGACGCGGCGAGGGCACTCGACGAGTACCGAAGTCGCGGGCGACCGCTCGGGCCGCTGCACGGCGTGCCGGTTGCGGTCGCGGACGTCATCGACACGGCCCGGATGCCGACCGAGAACGGCACCGGCATCGACGCCGGCCGCCGCCCCGGCGCAGACGCTTTCGTGGTCCGCCGCCTGAAGGGGGCCGGCGCCCTGATCGTCGGCAAGACCGCGACCACGGAACTGGCCTACCGCGCGCCGGGCAAGACCCGCAACCCCCGCAACCCGGCACACACGCCGGGAGGCTCGTCGTCGGGCTCGGCGGCGGCCGTGGCGGCCGGCATGGTGCCGCTCTCGATCGGCACACAGACCCTCGGCTCCGTCATCCGGTCCGCTTCGTTCTGCGGCGTCGTCGGCTTCAAGCCGACCTTCGGGGCGATCCCGCGAAGCGGCGTCCTGGCGAAGGCTCCCTCGCTCGACACGGTCGGCGTATTTGCCGGCAGCATCGCCGGGGCAGCGATGCTCGGCGACTGCCTCTACGGTTACGATGCGGCGGATCCCGCCACCTCGCCTATGCCCGCTCCGCGTCTCGCGGAGACGGTCGCCGCCGGCGCGCCCGTTACTCCGGCGCTGGCTTTCGTCCGCCAGCCCGCGTGGGATGCCGCCGACGCCGACCTGCGCGAGGGCTTCGCCGAGCTCGTGGACGCACTCGGCGACGTGTGCGACGAGGTCGAATTGCCCGGCCACTTCGCCGAGGCGACGAAGCTCGCCGAGCTCGTACAATCGGCCGAGATGGCCAAATCCTATCGCCCCTACGAGCGGCGCGGGCGCGACCGGCTCAGCCCGACGATGCGCCAGGGGCTCGACGAAGGCGGGCGCATTCTCGCGCACGACTATCTCGCGGCGCGCGACTGGCCGGGACTGTTGAACGCCTCGCTCGAGGCTGTCTTCGATCGCTACGACGCGATCGTCACCCCGGCGGCGCCGGGCGCCGCACCGGCCGACCTGGCGTCGATCGGCAGCGCCGCGTTCACCAGCCTCTGGTCGTTCTGCGGCACGCCGACCGTCAGCCTGCCGCTCCTGGTCGCGAGCGACGGGATGCCGGTCGGGGTGCAGCTGGTCGGTCGCCGCGGCGACGACGGTCGCCTCCTGCGGACGGCGCAATGGCTGATCGACTTCCTGAAGGAGGCGGAATGACCGACCGGCACCCGAACCCGATGATGACGCGGAGGTAGGAGCATGCTCGACAGGATCATCGGCATCGTCGCCCTCGCCTCGCTGCTGGCTTTCTTCGCCGTTTTGCCCGCCTTCGTGCGGTCGCTCGACCTCGTCGCCGTCCTCGCGATCACCGCCGCTCTGGCCGGCTACGACTTCTATGTCTCGCTGTTCCGACGGAATAACCGCGACCGTTAGCGCTCTCGACGAGCGCTTCGTCGGTCACAGGCCGGCCGGGCGGCCGGCGCCTACATTACGAAGACGCCCTTCCCGGTCTTCTGCTGGTCGAACAGCCGGTACGCCTCCTCCGCCTGATCGAGACGCCAGCGGTCCGTGAACAGCTTCTCCACCGGGATCTTCCGCTCCGAGACGAAGCGGGCGCACTCGGCCTGGCCCACGGTCGAGAAGGTCCAGGACCCGACCAGGGTGATCTGCCGCCGCAGGAGATCCTGGCTGACGTCGAGCGTGACGTCGCCGCCCTCGCCGACATAGCACGCGGTGCCCCAGGATCGGGTGGCCCGCACCGCCGCAGCGCGGGCCGCGGGCGCGGACGAGCAGTCCATCGTCTTGTGCGCGCCCTCGCCGCCCGTCAGATCGCGGATGGCGCTCACCGGATCGTCGGCCACGGGATCGATCACGACATCGGCGCCGAACTCGGACGCGAGCGCCCGGCGCTCCGGCGAGATGTCGACTGCGATGATGCGCGCCCCCATCGCCTTGGCGAGCTGGGTCGCGGAAAGTCCCACCGGTCCCTGGCCAAAGATGGCGATGGTCTCGTCGCCGTGCAGCGAAAGGCGGCGGAGCGCCCCGTATGCGGTTCCGGTGCCGCAGGAGATCGCCGCCCCCACCTCGAAGGAGAGGTCGTCCGGCAGCGGCACCAGGGTGGAGACCGGCACCTTCATGTAGCGCGCGTGAGCACCATGCGCCGCCGACCCGAAGACGGTCGTGCCTTCGAGGCACATCTGCGTCCACCCGGTGCGGCAGTGCTTGCACGCGCCGCAGCCGTCGTAATGGTGGTCCATGACCCGCTGGCCGACGCGCGCCTCCCGCTCGGTCACGTCCTTGCCCACGGCCGCCACGACCCCGCAAGGCTCATGGCCGGCGATCACCGGCTCGTCGCTCCGCTTCACGCCGCCGGTCACCGCGCCCGGCACGAACGGTGCCCGGTAGCGATGCAGGTCGCTCCCGCACATGCCGGAAGCCTTGATCTCCAGGACCACGTCGCGCGGCCCGGGGGTCGGATCGGGAAACTCCCGCAGCTCCAGCTTGCGATCACCGAGAAACACCACCCCCTGCATGTCGACCTCCCTTGGCAGATCCGCCGCTATCCGGCGGTCGTTTCGCGCGAAGCGGTATCGCCCACTTCGAGGTAGCGTAGCGCCATATCCCGCAGTGTCACCAGCCCCACCAGTTCCCGTGCCTGCAGCACGAGGCAGTGCGTGAGGCCGAGCCGGGCCATGTGGCGCACGGCGTACTTGATGTTCATGTCGGCGTCGAGTGCGGGTGCCGGCTTGGTCATGATCTCGTAGACGCTGGTCCGGCTCACCGGCCGATTGCGGCCGATCACCTCGCGGGCGATGTCGCCGATCAGCAGGAGGCCGAACTCGTCCTGTTCGTCCCGCCGCTTCACGACCACCGAGCTGATGTTCCGGGATTTCATCAACTCCAGCGCCTGGCGGACGGTCGCGAGCCCCTCGATGCTCACGGGATCGGGGATCATGATCTCGCGGACGGGGACGAACGTAGTTGCGCTCATAGCTCGTCTTCCACCTTCTTCGACAACTCCCGGATCTGCGTCGACAGGCCGACCGCATCCTCGATCGCGATCTGCAGCGCGATGCCGGAGCCGGGCTCGTCCTCGAACTGCGCCGCCTCCGCGACGGCTTCGAGGATCGAGCGGCTGAGATGCTCCTCGACGACGAGCAGGACGATGTTGCGGTGGCGCGCGAGGTCCAGACCGAGGAAGGTCTTTTCACGCTTCAGCCCCTCGCCGCGGGCTCCCGTGACCACGGTCGCGCCGGTTGCACCGGCGTTACGCGCGGTCTCCAGGACGAGGTCGACATTGCTGTCGTCGGTAAGCGCGAGTATCAGCTTAAACTGCATCGCCTTTCCCTCCGCTCGCTCGAGCCGCGATCACCGCCTGAAGCCGGGCATAGGCGAGCACCAGGATCGCCGGCAACAACAACGCGAGAACGATCAGCCCGAACCCGTCGGCGGCGGTGGTCTCGCCCGGTATGGTCTCGGCAACGGCTATCCCATAGCCCATCAGGAGCGGCACCGTCACCACGGAGGTTGCGATGCCGCCGCAATCGAGGGCAAGAGGCACGACCTCCCGGGGTGCTGCCCGCACGAGCACGATCAGGATCGCGATCAGTCCGACGAGCATGTAAGGCAGCGGCAGGCCCGAGACGATCCGCACGGTGCCGAGGAACAGCCCGAACCCCAGGCCGCACGAGACGACGATGCGCAGGGTTCGTGCCGTCACCGCACCGCCGGAGAGTTCATGGACCCGCGTCGCGGTGGCGGTCAGCGTCGGCTCGATGAAGGTGGCCGAGAAGCCGATCAGGACGGCGAATGCGCAGACCGGCACGAGATCCAGCCAGGTCGCCGGGCCCGTGGCATAGGCGGCCTCGACCAGTTGGCGCGCCATCTCGTGGCCGACAGGAATCAGGGTCTCCTCCAGGCCGATCCGGAACAGGGTCAGGCCGAGAAAGACATAGAACAGTCCGAAAAGGATGCGTCTGGGGTTCGCCATCGGCCGTCGGACGATCCCGAACTGGAATATCCCGATCAGGATCGTGATCGGCGCCAGATCGAACAGCGTGTCGACGACCGCCCGCAGAAGAATGTCCAGAGGCGCCGTTTCCATTCAGCTCACCACCAGCGCGAACAGGTTGATGGTGACCATCGGCGCCAGGCTGGCGAGCGCCACCAGGCCGAACCCGTCGACGAGCGGGTTGCGCTCGCCGATCATCGAGGCGAGCCCGATGCCGAGGGCCAGCATCAGCGGAATATTGATCGCCGATGTCGCCGCGGCGCCGGCATCGAAGCCGATCGCCGCCAGCGGCGACTGGCTGAGGAGCGCCATGCATGTCGCCGCCGCATAGCCCGGAAGGACGAACCAGGCCGCTGGCCACCCCTTGACGACGCGCACAACGCCGAGGGCGACGGCACACCCCACGGCCAGCGAAACGGCTATACGCAGGTAGATGCCGAAGAACCGGACGTCGCCGTCGCCGGCTACCACCTCCGCCGCCTGCACGCTCACTGCCGCGAGTGCCGGCTCCGCCATCGTGCTGCCGAACCCGAGGGCGAACGCAAATCCCGTCAGCAAAAAGAGACTGCCGCGCTCGGCGAGCGAGCGGGCCATCCGCTCTCCGAGCGGCAGGATGCTCATCGCGAGGCCGCGCACGAAGAAGGTCATCCCGAACAACACCAGGACCCCGCCGACGAGCCGCCGCCCGAGCTGGTCGAACGGCTCG
>JAJUGE010000092.1 GCA_029268305.1 Alphaproteobacteria bacterium | reverse complement strand
CTCGCCGTCTTCCACGGCCCGCGCTGTCTCGCACGCTATCGCCCCGACGGCTCCTGCATCGGCGAGGACAGCAGATCGGCCGCTTAAGCCCGCTCGGCGGCCGCCCGGTGGACTTGTGGACAACGCTCCGCGTTCCCCACAACCCCCACCGGGCCAACAGCAGCAGCGGACATTTAACGTGCTACGAAAACCGGACATCTTTACGTGCTATCGACACGGCGGCTTCGGCCAGACACAGGCCTTGATTATTTTCCTATAGTCGTTATTCTGTGCAGCGTCGCGTCGTCGCCGAAGGGGCAGCCCATGACCATGTCCATCGTCGCCCGGTGTGTCGAGACCGGCCAGTTCGGCGTCGCGGCCGCGACGGCAGTCCCGGCGGTCGGCAAGCTGCTCACCCACGCTCTCCCCGGCGTGGGGGCGGTGGCGACGCAGGCGCGGCTCAACCCCTATCTCGGCATCGACGGGCTGGCGCTGCTGCGCGAGGGGCTCGAAGCGGCGGAGGTGCGCGAGCGGCTGGCGGCGATGGACCCGCGCAGCGACCTTCGCCAGTTCGCGGTGATCGATGCCGCCGGCCGCACCGCCGCCTGGACCGGCGCCGGCTGCCCCGGCTGGGCCGGCGCGCGCGAGCAGGACGGCTTCAGCGTTCAGGGCAATATCCTCACCGGCCCCGAGGTGCTGGAGGCGATGGCGGCAGCCTTCGCCGAAACCGCCGGCCGGCCGCTCGCCGACCGGTTCCTGCGGGCGCTGGAGGCGGGGGTGGCTGCCGGCGGCGACGCGCGGGGCGAGCGATCGGCCACGATCTACATCGTCGAGGCCGAGGAATATCCACTCTGGGACATCCGCGTCGACGACCATCCGGACCCGGTCGCCGAGCTGCGCCGCCTGCATGGCGTCTTTGCCGAACGACTGGTGCCGGAGATCCGCCGCATGCCGACCCGCGCCAACCCTGCCGGCGAGCACGGCGAGGAGCCGGCATGAGCAATTCGCATCGTGACGCGGACGAGCGCGAAGCGCTGCGGCCGATGTCGGAGGCGCAGGCTCCGCAGCGCACGGGTGAAGACCGCGAGCACTGGACGCGCTATGCCGAGGAGTGGCTGGCCTGGGCGCGGGCGCCGAACCATGACGCCTTCTGGGCGTACCGGAACGCCTTCCGCGACTTCGTCGGCAGAGGCGGCGGCGACGCGCTCGAGGTCGGGTGCGGCGAGGGTCGCGTCGCGCGTGAGCTGGTGCGCTGCGGCTGGCGGGTGACCGCGGTCGATCCGGTCGGCGAGCTGGTGCGGGCCGCGGCGGAAGCGCGCTCGGCGCACGACTATGCGGTCGCGACGGCGGCGCATCTGCCGTTCCCGGACGGACGGTTCGACCTGGTCGTCGCCTACAATGTGTTGATGAGCGTCGACGACGTTCCCGCCGCCCTGAAGGAGATCCGGCGGGTGATGCGCCGCGGCGGGCGCTGCGTCATCTCGATCGTGCATCCGTTTGCCGATCGCGGCCGCTTCGCCGGCGCCGGCCCGGACGCCCCGTTCGTGCTCGAGGAGAGCTATTTCGGTCGTCGCCGCTTCGAGGGGGTCGAGGAGCGTGGCGGCCTCCGCATGACGTTCGCCGGCTGGTCGCAACCGCTGGAGGCTTACGCCGGCGCGCTGGAGGCGGCGGGGCTGGCCATCACCGCGCTGCGCGAGCCGATTCCCGAGCTCGGGGAGGGGCAGGAGCGGCTGTGTCCCTGGACGCGCGTGCCGGCGTTCCTCTGGCTCGCCACACGCCCGGTGGCCTGCTGATGTCTTTCCGCACCCCCATGAATCCCCACAAATGCCAAGGAAACCCCATGCCGCAAAATCCAGGCCCGCTTGAGGGCGCCCTGTGGCCGGCCTACCATGCGGGGCAGGCACATTCGGGAGCAGGCACGTGACCAAACGGGTTTCCGCCGCGACGCTGCGCGGCATGCTGGACGACGGCGGCGAGCTGGCACTGATCGACGTGCGCGAGGAGGGGGCGTTCGCGGCCTCGCACCTCCTGCACGCGATCTCGGTTCCGCTGAGTCGGCTGGAGCTGGAGATCGGCGAATTGGTGCCGCGGCGTGGGGCGCGGATCGTGCTCTGCGACGCCGGTGAGAGCGAGCCCGGCGAGGACGGCCTCGCCGAACGGGCCGCCGCCCGGCTCGCCGAGTTCGGCTACACGGACGTCTCGATCCTGGAGGGCGGCACCAAGGGCTGGGCGACCGGCGGCGGCGAGCTCTTCAGCGGCTTCAACGTGCCGAGCAAGGCGTTCGGCGAATTCGTCGAGCATGTCTACGGCACGCCCTCGATTTCGGCCGAGGAGCTGAAGGCGATGATGGATTCGGGCACCGACCTCGTCGTCCTCGACAGCCGGCCGATCGACGAATACCGGGTGATGAACATCCCGACCGGCATCTGCTGCCCCGGCGGCGAGCTGGTCTACCGCCTGCCGGAAATCGCGCCCGACCCGAACACCACCGTCGTCGTCAACTGCGCCGGGCGGACGCGCAGCATCATCGGCGCGCAGTCGCTGATCAATGCCGGCGTGCCGAACCGGGTGGTGGCGCTGCGCAACGGCACCATGGGCTGGCATCTCGCCGGCTATGGGCTGGAGCGGGGGAACGAGCGGCGCGCGCCGGATCCGAAGGGCGAGGCGGCGAAGCGGGCGGGCGAGCTCGCGGCGCAAGTGCGCGAGCGCTTCGGCGTGCGGACGATCGTCCGCGAGACGCTGGAGCATTGGCGCAGCGAGGCCGACCGGCACACGCTCTTCGTCTTCGACGTGCGCCACCCGGAGGAGTACGAGGCCGGGCATCTGCCGGGTTCGATCTCGGCGCCGGGCGGCCAGCTCGTCCAGGCGACCGACCGCTATGCCGGCACGCGTGGCGCCCGGATCGTACTGGTCGACGACACCGGCGTGCGCGCGACGATGACGGCCCACTGGCTGCTGCACATGAACTGGGACGTCTACGTGCTGGAGGGTGGCCTGCCCGCGGACGCGACCGAAAAGGGCAAGCGTCGCCGCACCGCCCTCGGGCTGGATAAGGCAAAGGCGGAGATGGTCTCGCCGTCGCGACTCCGCGAGATGCTCGACCGAGGCGAAGCGACCGTGCTCGACCTCGGCAGCAGCCGGCGCTTCCGCGACGAGCACATCCCCGGCGCCTGGTGGGGCGTGCGTTCGCGCCTGAAGAAGGCACTGGGGGCGATCCCGCAGGAGGGGACGCTGGTGCTGACGTCCGGCGACGGGCTGGTGGCGCGGCTGGCGGCCCGGGAGGCGCAGGGGCTGACCGATCGGCCGGTGAAGGTGCTCGACGGCGGCACCGACGCCTGGCA
The DNA here is from genome assembly GCA_029268305.1 of Alphaproteobacteria bacterium. Taxonomy (GTDB): domain Bacteria; phylum Pseudomonadota; class Alphaproteobacteria; order JAJUGE01; family JAJUGE01; genus JAJUGE01. The sequence goes on along the minus strand of JAJUGE010000092.1, from coordinate 10,463 downwards.
CGCAGCCGGCTTCCCGCTCAACCCGGGCAAAGAGGACATGACCGACGTCCCCGACGACGTCTGGCTCAAGCCCTACGACCGCGACGACGGCAAGGTAGAGGACGCGATGCGCGAATACCTCTCCTGGGAGATCGACCTGGTCCACCAGATCGAGCGCGACGGCACCGCCCGGTTCCGCTCGTTCGCCTGACGGGAGGGCATAGCCGGGCGAGGCGAGGGAGGCGGGCGGGGTGGCCGCGGGTGCGGTTCGCCGGCTCGGCACCTTTTGCCTCGACCTGCTGCTGCCGCCGTGCTGCGTCGCCTGCGGTGAGCCGGTCGGCGCGCACGGCTCGGTCTGCAGCCGCTGCTGGGCCGGGCTCGACTTCCTCGCCGAGCCGTGCTGCGCCAGGTGCGGCCACCCCTTCGAGCACGACAGCGGCCCGGACTCGCTCTGCGGTCTGTGCCTCCGCGCGCCGCCGGTCTACGGGCGGGCACGGGCGGCGCTCCGCTATGACGACGGCAGCCGGCCGCTCGTGCTCGGCTTCAAGCACCGCGACCGGACCGAGTTGGCGCCCGCACTCGCGCGGTGGATGGCGGGCGGACCGGGCGGCGCGCTCCTGAACGAGGCCGACCTGCTGGTGCCGGTGCCGCTGCACTGGACGCGCCTGTTCGCGCGGCGCTTCAATCAGTCGGCGGTTTTGGCGAGGGCACTCGGCCGGCAGTCGAGTATCGAGGTGCTGCCGGACCTGCTGGTGCGCACCCGCCGCACGCCGTCACAGGGGCGGCTCGGCCGCGACGAGCGGCGGCGCAACGTGCGTCGCGCCTTCGCCCTGCATCCGCGCCACGCCGCCCGTGCCGAGGGGCGTCGGGTGCTGTTGGTCGACGACGTGCTCACGACCGGTGCCACCGTCGAGGCCTGCACCGCCGTGCTCCTCGCCGGCGGCGCGGCTTCGGTCGACGTCCTCACCCTCGCGCGGGTCGTGCGCGCCACGCCCTAATTGAACACCGAGACGACCAGGAGGTTCGGCAGCCACAGCGCGAAGATCGGGAAGAAGAGAATGATGATCAGCACGATGCCGTCCGTGAACAGATAGGGCAGGGAGCCCAGCGTCACCTTCGAGACCGGGACCCCGGTGGTGCCGCTCACGGCGAAGAGGTTGAGCCCGACCGGCGGGATGACGCCGCCCATCTCGCAGGCGATCGCCGTCAGGATGCCGAGATGGATCGGGTCGATGCCGAGCGACATCGCCACCGGGAAGAAGATCGGCACCGTCAGCACCAGGATCGCGACGCCGGTCAGGAACATCGACAGGATCAGCAGCACGACCATGAGCACGGCGAGGAAGGCGAGCGGCGACAGGCCGAGGCTGCTGACCCAGGCCGCCATGTCCTGCGGCCAGCCCTTGTTGGCGAGCAGGAACTGGAAAACGCCGACGCAGCCCACCAGGAAGAACACGACCGAGGTCAGGTTGACGGCGCGGAAGGTGACCGGCAGCAGCTCTTTCAGGAACTCGCCGCGCCCGGAAATGAAGCCGTAGAGCAGGGCATAGGCGCAGGCGGCGGCCCCCGCCTCGGTCGGCGTGAAGACGCCGCCGTAGAGCCCGCCGAGCACCAGCACCGGCATGAGCAGGGCGGGCAGAGCCTCCATCGAGGTGCGGCCGAGATAGCTCCAGCTGAAGGTGCCCGACGGCAGCTTCATGTAGAAGGACATGATGACGATGATGATCGCATCGCTGATCGCCAGCATGACGCCCGGGACGAAGCCGGCGAAGAACAGCGCGACGATCGATTCCTCGGTCAGGATGCCGAACAGGATCAGGATGATGCTCGGCGGGATCAGGATGGCGATGCCGCCGCCGCAGGCGATGATGCCGGCTGCCATCCAGACCGGGTAGCCGCGCTTGATCATCTCCGGATAGGCGATCAGGCCCATGGCCGCCGCCATCGCCGTGCTCGATCCGGAGATGGCGCCGAACAGGACGGCGGCGATCAGGGTCGCGTAGGCGAAGCCGCCCGGCAGCCAGCCGATGATGGCGTCGGCGAAGTTGAACAGCTTGGTGATCAGCCCCGACCGCTCCATCAGGAAGCCGGCATAGATGAAGAACGGGATCGCCATCAGCGTGTAGCTGCTGAGGAAGCTGAAGAAGGCCCGGAAGAGCCCGACCGGCGAGATGAAAGGATCGTAGAGGCTGACGATGAGCGTGGCGCCGGCGAGGGCGATGCCGATTGGCGCCCCAATTGTCAGCAGAACGAGCAGTACGCTGCCCAATACGGCCATTACGACGAGCTCCCCCAGAGTGTTCGTTGCCGGCCTCTCGGGGCCGGTTCTGCGTTTCTCAGATGTCCAGGCCTTCTTCGACGGGCGCCCACGGGAACACCGTCTTGCCGCGGAGCGCCTGAACGTCCTGGTAGAGGTGGAAAATTGTCGCGACCGCCATCAGCGCGAACCCGACGGCAAGGCAAAGCTGGAATGGCCAGACGTAGAACACCATGCTCTGCGTGACCCTGCCCCGCGCGAACGTCTGTGCCACGGCGTCCGTGCCCCACCAGGCGAAGGTGGCGAAGAAGGCGAGCGAGACGGCCGAGATGAAGGCGCGCAGGGCGAGAACCGTGCGGACGTAGCCGCGATCGCGCAGCGTCTCCAGAAGAGCGGTCATCGCGAGGTGCGAGCGCCGAGCCTGCGTGACAGCGAAAAAGAGGAACACCGATCCCGCGATGAAGAAAGTGACCGCGTCCTGGCCCCAGTTGTAGACCGATCCGAAGACGTATCGGCGAATGATCTCGAGGATGGCGAGGCCGGTTCCCCCGAGCATGATGATCGCGGCGCCATAGCCGACGATCCAGTGCAAGCCGACTCGGAAGACCCGGTAGATACGATCGATTGCCGCTTCCATGATTTCGGTTCCGAGGATCGCCCGAAGAGTGACGTGCGGGAGAGCGCCGCTCTCCCGCACGCGCCGCGGGTTCCTATGATTGGCGGGCTGTCAGTTGACGTACCGGTCGAACCAGGGCTGGATCGCGGCGCAGTCGGTCTTCTCCAGCTCGGAGCTGCCGATCGGGTGCGCCTCGGAGGCTGCGCGCGCCTCTTCGGCGAACTTGTCGACCCACTGGTTGGCGTCGTCGGGCGTATTGGACTTGACCCACTCGCTCGTGGCATCGCCGAGCGCTTCGGCAAGCGCCTTCTGCTCATCGGCCGAGGCGAGGTAGATGCCCGGCTTGCTCGGGTCCTCGGTGCCGAACCGGTCGATCACCCGCTTGTCGTTGCACCAGTTGACCTGCTTCTGGAAAGGCAGCACCTCGTTGACCATGATGTCCTCGATGATGCGCTGCTGATCCTCGTTCAGCGAATCCCACCAGATCTGGCTGGCACCGACCCAATAGTAGTCGCCGACGATGCCGTTGATGCCGGCGAGGGTGAAGAAGGAGGCCTGGTCCTTCACGCTGTTCCAGCCGCCGAGGCTGGTCAGAAGCCCGTCGATGACGCCGGTTTCGAGTGCCGGCGGCACATCGCCGAAGGCCATGGTGGTCGGGTTGGCGCCCCAGGCCTGCAGCGCGGCGTTTTCCGCCGGCCCCATGCTGCGGATCTTCATGCCTTTGAGGTCGGCCGGCTGAAGCAGGCGCTTGCCGGCGCCGACGCCCATGAACATGCTGAGATGCGCGGTGCCGAACATCTTGATGCCGTGCTGCTCCTTGAACCGCTCAGCCAGCATCTTCACCGTCTCGAAGTTGTCGAGCTCGTTCATTGCGCCAGGTGTGGTGAGCAGCATCGGCCCATTCACCACGGACATGTACGGATCGATCTGCGCGGTTTTCCCGAACTGGCCCCACGCCATCTCGAGATTGCCCTCGCCCATCGCCTCGACCGCTTCGGGAATGGTGTAGAGCGCGCCCGCAGTGAAGATGCGGACTTCGCTTCCCGGGATCTCTTCCTGGATCCGCTGCTTCATGAATTCTTCGGCGATGGCAGCCGGATGCGGGGTCGGGCTGTGGTCGCCGACGATCCGGATCATCACCGGCTCAACGTCTGCCGCATGGGCGGGCGTCAGCAGATCTCCGGCCGCGAGGCTGAGCGCCGCGGCGGACACCGCCATGACGCCCAGTCGTTTAAGGGATCGCAAAGCGTCGATTGTCATCTGGATCCTCCCAGTAAAGAAACTTTGATTCTACGGGCATTTCACCCTTTGGCTAAACTTATAGCCTCGGGCCGGTCTGGGGGGCAACCGCTGGATGCCGCGACACGGTCACGGCCGCATGCCGAAGGTCCGCTTTCCGGGCGTGCGCAACGGCTCGGCGAGGTCGACGAACTCGCAGAGAAGCCGGCGCGTGTCGCGCGGGTCGATCATTTCCTCGATCCAGAAGGTCTCCGCTGTGCGGAAGGGCGACCGGAGCTTCTGCAACCGATCTTCGATCTCGGCGAGCTTGGCGGCAGGATCGTCGGCCGCCTCGATTTCGGCACGGTACGCCGCCTCGATCCCGCCTTCCAGCGGCAGTGAGCCCCAGCGTGCCGACAGCCAGGCGTAGCGGACTGCGAAGCGGCCCGTCGGCTGATGGGCACCGCCGGCGACACCGAACGAGTTGCGGATGATGAAAGAGCACCAGGGCACGGTCGACTGGTTGATCGCCGACATGGCGCGTACGCCGAAGCGGATCGTCGCGGTCTTCTCCGCTTCCAGCCCGACCAGAAACCCGGGGCAGTCGGCCAGGTAGACCACCGGCGTGTGGAAGGTTTCCGCCATGTCGATGAAGCGGGTGATCTTCTGGCAGGCGTCGGCGGTCCAGGCACCCGCGTAGAAGTAGGGGTCGCTCGCCATCAGCGCGACCGGCAGGCCGTTGATGCGGGCGAAGCCGGTGATGATCGAGCGGCCGAACATCTGGCCCATCTCGAAGAACGAGCCCTTGTCGACGACCGCCTCGATGATGCGGCGCATCTTGTAGACCTTGCGGTGGTCGCGCGGGATGATGTCGAACAGGAACTCCTCGCGCCTGTTGGGGTCGTCGGTCGTCTCGCCGCGGGGTGCCACCTCGAAGGTCGACGAGGGCAGGTAGGAGAGGAAGCGCCGAGCCGCCTCGAACGCCTCTTCCTCGGTATCGACCGCATGGTCGACGCCACCGGCCCGGGTCTGGATTTGCCAGCCCCCGAGTTCCTGCTTGTCCAGCTTTTGGCCGGTATGCGCCACGACCGGCGGCCCGGCGACGAACATCGCCGAGGTCTCTTTGGTCATGACCGAGTAATGGCTCGCGGCGAGGCGCGCCGCCCCGAGGCCCGCGACCGAGCCGAGGCCGAGGGCGACCACCGGCACCGTGCTCATGTTGTTGGCGAGAAGATGGAAGCCGGTCGCCTGGCCGACGCCCCCCGGCAGGTTGGCGCGGCCGCGCGTCTCGATCGTCTTGACGGACCCGCCGCCGCCGGAGCCTTCGATCACGCGGATCAATGGGAGGCGAAGCTCGTTCGCCATCTGCTCCGCCATCAGCGGCTTCGCCTTGATGGTGGCGTCGGCCGAGCCGCCGCGCACGGTGAAGTCGTCGCCGTAGACCACCACCGGCCGGCCGTCGATGGTCGCCCGCCCGAAGATCGAGTTCGAAGCCGTGAACTTCTTCAGTTTCTGATCTTCGTCGTACTCCGCCATGCCAGCGATGGTGCCGATCTCATGGAAGCTGCCCTTGTCGACGAGCCCGTCGACCCGTTCGCGCACCGTGAGCCTTCCACCTGCGTGCTGCCGCGCGATCTTCTCGGGCCCGCCCATCTCTCGGGCCATGGCTTCGCGTCTCTTGAGCTCGTCCAGCTCCGGCTGCCAGGTCATCTTTCGGCTTTCCTTCGTGTTGTTCGTAATTGCAGGTCGCCCTGAGGCTAGGTGCGCATTCAATCATTGGCCGTCCCGCCTGTCATCTCTCGTACAGGCAGGTGGAGGGGAGTTGGAGGTGTTCCCGAGTGACCTGTCGACCGCCGGGATCAACAGCGGCATTTCCCGCGGTTCGGCGCCGGTGCCTCACCGTCGGAAGCCAACAGCAGATCGCGTCTTCGGCTGCGTAAGCCGGTCAGGCAACCCGGTCCCGCGGCGGTTTGCCGGCGAAAAAGGCGTCGAGATTGTCGAGGGCTCGAAAGCCCATCGCGTCCCGTGTTTCGCGCGTGGCACTGCCGATATGCGGCAGGAGAAAGACGTTCTCCAACTCCCGGTAGCGCCGGTCGATCGCAGGCTCGTTCTCGAATACGTCCAGCCCGGCGGCGGCGACCTTACCGGATTTCAGCGCCCCTATGAGCGCGTCGTCATCGACGACAGGTCCGCGCGCGGTATTGGCGACCACGGCTCCGTCAGGCAGGAGCGCGATCCGGCGCTCGTCCAGCAGGTGACGCGTCTCGGGCGTCAGCGGACAGTTCAGCGAGAGGAAATCAGCGTGCGGCAAGAGCTCTTCTACAGTGGCATGGTATCGGGCCGACTCTCCTTCGATCGGGCGACGGTTGTGGTAGTGGATCTCCATGTCGAAGCCGCGGGCGCGCTTCGCGACGATCCTGCCGACCCGCCCCATCCCGACGATTCCGAGCCGCTTTCCCGTCATCTGGATGCCCACCATGAAGTTCGGGCTCCAGGCCGCCCACCGGCCCTCGCGGACGATGCGGTCGCCCTCTGCCGCGCGACGAGCTGCGCCGAGCAGGAGCAGAATCGCGATCTCGGCTGTCGCGTCCGACAGTACGTCCGGCGTGTTCGTCACGACGATGCCGCGGTCACGAGCCGCCTGCAAGTCGATGTGATCCACTCCGACCGAATAGCTGGCGATGATTCGGATGCTGTCGGGCAGCTTCGCGATCACGGCCGATGACAGCTGCTCGGTAGGCGACGGCAGAACGGCATCGGCGCCATTGCACAGCGCCAGCAGGGTATCCGAATCATAGATACGATCGTCGGGGTTGAGGCGGGCATCGTAATTGCGGAGAAGCCGTTCCTCGACGGCACTCGGCAATTTGCGGCCGACGACGACCACGGGTTTTCTGGCCATGGCTCTCCTCCGAGACCTGACCGGCCGTTGCGGTCAGTCGATCTTATGATAGCGGCGATACCACTCCACGAATTTCGGAATGCCGATGTCAATCGACGTCGTCGGCTCGAAGCCGAGATCGCGCCGGGCATCGGCGATGTCGGCGAAGGTCTCGACGACTTCGCCAGGCTGCATCGCCGCCGGCTCCGTCAGTGCCTGCCGGCCGATCGCCTTCTCCAGCACCTGAACCAGGCGCATCAGCGGCTCGCTTCGGTGGTTGCCCAAATTGTAAACCCGGTGGGGTGCTCCCTCTCCGTCGCTCACAGGTGGGCGCTCGAGGCAGTTGGTCACGCCTGCAACGATGTCGTCGATGTAAGTGAAGTCGCGTTTCATGGCTCCGCCGTTGAAGAGGCGGATCGGCTGTCCGCCGAAGATCGCTTTAGTGAATCCGTAGACAGCCATATCCGGCCGTCCCCATGGACCGTAGACCGTGAAGAAGCGGAGGCCGGTGGCCGGAATCCGGTAGAGGTGAGCATAGGTGTATGCCATGAGCTCGCATGATGCCTTGGTTGCGGCATAGAGCGAGACGGGGCGGTCTGTCCGCTGAGTCGTCGAAAACGGCAGGTTCGTGCCTGCGCCGTAGACCGAAGACGAGCTTGCGTAGACGAGGTGAGAGAGATCGGGAAGATGACGGGCGAATTCCAGTACGCGAAAGTGCCCGACCAGATTGGCCTCGATATAGGCGGCCGGATGCTCGATCGAGTAGCGGACGCCCGGCTGTGCAGCCAGATGCACGATCGCTGTGATGCGCCGTCCCGAAGCCGCCGCTCCGATCGCCCCTTCTAGCGCGATGTCAGCCGGTGCGAAGGCGAAACTACGGTAGCGGCTGAGCTCGGCGAGGCGGGCCCGCTTCAGCGCTGGGTCGTAATAGCTGTTGAGGTTGTCGACCCCGAGTACATCGCGGCCGCTCGACAGCAGAGCAGCCGAGACATGCATTCCGATGAAGCCGGCTGCGCCGGTGACGAGCACGGTCACGTTCGCCGTCCTTGTTTGACGTGTTGGGCTCGCGCGCCCGGTATGGCCGGGCGGCTGAGGGCATGACTCTTGCGCTGCTCCGCCGAAACTGTCGAGCGCTATGCGCCGGATGACCTCTCCCTATTCCTCGATGAGCGCTTCCAGCGTCGCGAGCCGATCCGCCTCGAAAGCCGGCTTGTCCCACCGGATCCGGTGAACCCGGGGAAACCGCATCGCCACCCCGGACTTGTGTCGGTTGGACCGGTGAACGCTGTCGAAGGCGACCTCGAGCACCAACTCGGGCCTGACTTCGCGAACGGGGCCGTAGCGCCTGACGGTCTTGTTTCGGACCCAGCGGTCCAGTTGCAGCAGCTCTTCGTCGGTGAAGCCGAAATAGGCCTTGCCGACGGGAACGAGCTCCTCGCCGTCCGCCGTCGCCGTCGGCCGCCAGGCGCCGAACGTAAAATCGGAATAGTAGGAAGAGCGGCGGCCGTGGCCGCGCTGGGCGTAGAGGAGAACCACGTCGAGCGTCAACGGGTCGCGCTTCCACTTGAACCACGGTCCCTTGGGCCGTCCGGCCTGGTAGATGCTGTCGCCGCGTTTCAGCATCAGGCCTTCGATCGAGGCGGCCCGTGCCCCCTCGCGCAGGCTCTTGAGTTGTTCGACGCTATCGGTTTCGAGGAGAGGCGAAAGGTCGAGGCGGCGACGGGGGGCGCGCGCGTACCATTCCTCGAGGCGGCGGCGTCGGCTGTCGAAGGGAAGAGGCCGCAGATCCTCGTCGCCGTCGAGCAGAATATCGTAGAGGCGGACGAACGCGGGGTGCGTCTCTTGCAGCTTCGCCGTCACACTCTTGCGGTTGAGCCGTTGCTGCAGATCGTTGAAGGTCGAGATCTCGTGGTAGGGAGGCCCGTCCTCGGGATCACCTCGGTAGACCAGCAGTTCGCCGTCGACCACGGCATCGAAATCCAGCGCCGCGACCACGTCCGGAAAAGCTGCGCCGATGTCGTCGCCCGTCCGCGAATAGATGCGTCGTTCGCCGCCGCGAGCGACGAGTTGCACCCGGATCCCATCCCATTTCCATTCGGCCCGGTAAGCGCCGAGGTCCAGTTTCGCGAGATCCGCATCGGATAGCGGATTCGACAGCATCAGCGGCCGGAAGCCGGGCCCACTCTCGACATCGGGTTTCTCGTGCGGTCCGTCCAGCCATGCGAACAGAGGCGCATAGGGCGGGTCGACGCCGTGCCAAACCTCTTCGACGTCGGCGAGTTCGACATCGAACCGCTCCGCCAGCGCAGTCCGGGCGAGGCGCGCCGAGACACCGACGCGGAGCGCACCGGTTATCAGCTTCAACAGCGCCCATCGTTCGGTCGGATCCAGACAGTCGAGCCAGCCTGTCAGGAGACCGGGCACTTCGGAGCGGCCGGCACTGCGGAGGCGGGTGACGACCTCGTCGAGGGAAGGAGCGGACTTTGCCGCGCCGTCACCTTCCGGCCAGATCAGCGCAGCCGTCTCGGCGAGGTCGCCGACGAAGTCATAGGAAAGGGCGAACAGAACCGGATCCGTCCGCTCCGCGACCAGCCCGCGCACGAGGGCGGGCTTGGCCGTAGGGAGAGCGAGCTCGCCGGTGATCGCGGCCAGAGCCCAGCCTCGATCGGGGTCGGGTGCCGTGGCGAAATACTCGCCGAGCAGCCGGACCTTGCCGTTACGGGAAGGCGTGAAGACGAGGGAGTCGAGAAGACCGGCGAACGCCTTCATTCGCCTTCTTCGCCTTCGCGCCCGAGCAGCGACAGCGCCCGCGCCCGGATGCCGCGCGAGCCGGCTGCATGGACCATGGCCTCTTCGGCCCCGTGGGTGATCCACACTTCGGGGGCGGCGACCTCGTCGATCGTGGCGTTGAGTTCGTCCCAGTCCGCATGGTCCGAGATGATGAGCGGCAGCTCCACCCCTCGCTGTCGCGCCCGCTGGCGCACGCGCATCCAGCCGGACGCCATTGCCACGACCGGGTCCGGAAGCCGACGCGACCAGCGCTCCGCGGCGGCGGAGGGTGGAGCGAGCACGATCTTTCCGCGCAGAGCATCACGGGAAGCACCCAATGCTGGCTCGGTGGGGCCGAGCTCGATGCCGTGTGCGCGGTAAAGGTCGGTCAGGCCGATGAGAGCGCCGTGCAGATAGACCGGCTCGTCGTAGCCGGCGTCGCGGAGCAGGTGCAGGACGCGCTGGCACTTGCCGAGACCGTACACGCCCACCAAGTGGGCGCGGTCGGGGAAGCGGCGGAGCGAGGCGAGAAGGCGCGCGATCTCCGCCCGGGCGTCGGGGTGCCGGAATACCGGCAGCCCGAACGTGGCTTCGGAGACGAACGCATCGCACGGCACCGGCTCGAACGGACTGCAGGTCGGATCCGGTTGGCGCTTGTAATCTCCCGAGACAACGACACGGCACCCGCCGAACTCGAGCACGACCTGTGCGCTGCCGAGGATATGGCCGGCGGGAACGAGCTT
>JAJUGE010000091.1 GCA_029268305.1 Alphaproteobacteria bacterium | reverse complement strand
GGGCGAGTTCGACGGACCTTTCCCCTTCCTGAAGGACGGAAAGATGATCCCCGTCCCGCCCGCCGGGTAGGGAGGGGTCAGGCAGCTTCCGCGGAGGGCTGTTCCCGGGGCACTCGTGCCGCCGCCTCGAGGACGACCTCCGCGCCGGCACCCGGTCTATGGGCATTCTCGGCGAGATGGCGCCGCCAGCCGCGGGCGCCAGGCCGGCCCTGGAAGAGGCCGAGGATGTGGCGCGTGATCTGCGCCAGTCGCGTGCCGGTGGCGAGCTCCCGCTCGATATACGGGATGAGGCGGTCGACGATGTCGTGGCGCGAGAGTCCGCTCGGCTCGTCGTCGAAGATGCGGGCGTCGGCGTCGGCGAGCAGCCAGGGGTTCTGATAGGCAGCACGGCCGATCATCACGCCGTCCACGCTGGCGAGATGCGCTGCCGCCTCGTCGAGGCTGGTGATCCCGCCGTTGATCGAGATCGAGAGATGCGGCCGTTCGGCCTTCAGGCGGTGGACCCAGTCGTGGCGGAGTGGCGGGATCTCGCGGTTCTGCTTCGGGCTGAGTCCCTGGAGCCACGCCTTTCGCGCGTGCACGATGAACGTGTCGCAGCCGGCCTCCGCCACGCTATCGACGAACGCCAGAAACTCGTCCCAGGAGTCACGGTCGTCGATCCCGATCCTGCATTTGACCGTGACCGGGAGACTGGTTGCCGCCCGCATCGCCTCCACACCGCGCGCCACCGTCTCGGGCATGCCCATCAGGCAGGCACCGAACTGGCGGTTTTGGACGCGGTCGCTCGGGCAGCCGCAGTTCAGGTTGATCTCGTCATATCCCCAGTCCTCGCCGATGCGGGCGCACTCGGCGAGCTCGCGCGCATCGGAGCCGCCGAGCTGGAGGGCCAGCGGACGTTCCGACGGATCGAACCCGAGCAGGCGGTCACGGTCGCCGTACAGCACGGCACCGGTCGAGACCATCTCGGTATAGAGACGCACGTGCCTGCTGATGAGGCGAAGGAAGAACCGGTCGTGCCGGTCCGTCCAGTCCATCATCGGGGCAACGGACAGCCGATGTTGCCGATCCGTCTTCAACTCGCTCAACCCGCGCTTTCCGGAAACCGGTAATATGCGGTCCTCGCGACGTGACGCAAGGACGCCACCACATCACGTGCGAAGGTGCTGCAGCTTGTCGGGATTTCGGACCACGTAGATCGCGACAATGCGGCCGTCGACGATCTCGAGTGCGGTTGCTTGCGGCAACCCGTCGGCCTCCGTGGTGATGTATCCCGGAAGCCCGTTGATGCGCACGAACCGATCTAGGACGGCGCCGCCGCCCGTCTTCCGTGCGCGAGCCCGGTAGAAGCGCTGGATCTTCGCGCGTCCGACGACGACGTTCAGGGCGGCAAGGCGCTTTCCCCCGCCGTCGGTGTGGCAGACGACGTCTTCCGCCAGCACCCGACCGAGCGTCTCGGTATCTCCGGATCGCGCGGCTTCGTAAAAGGCGGTTAGAAGCGACTGTGCTTCAGCTTCGGAGGCGCGAAAGCGCGGCCGGCCCTTCCTGATTTGCGAGCGCGCACGAGCGGCAAGCTGGCGGCAGGCAGCCTCGCTGCGCCCCAGCGTGTCGGCGATCTCTGCGAACGACACGTCGAAAACGTCGTGGAGGAGAAAGGCGGCCCGCTCCAGCGGCGAAAGCCGCTCGAGCCCCAGCATAATGGCGAACGACAGATCCTGTGCGTGGCTCTCGATCGTCTCGACGGTGAGATCCTCCACGATCGGCTCGGGCAGCCATGGACCGACATAGGTCTCACGTCGTGCCCGCGCCGATTTGAGCTGATCCACCGCCAGCCGCGTCACCACCCGTGAAAGCCAGGCGCCGGGACTGCGGACCTCCGCGCGGTCGGCGGCCTGCCAACGCAGAAACGCGTCCTGGACGATGTCCTGAGCGTCGGCCAGCGAGCCCAGCATGCGATAGGCGAGGCTGGTAAGGCGCCGGCGGTGCGGCTCGAAGCTCTCCGCCGCACCGCCGGCCGTAGCATAGGAGAGGTCGCCGTCAGGCGGCACGAGCCTTCTCCGTCGGATGGATCTGCCGGAAACCGACAGCGAGGCGGTTCCAGGCGTTGATGGTGCAGATGAGCAGGCTCAGCTTCACAAGTTCCGCCTCCGAGAAGACCGCGCTCGCGGCATCATAGTCTGCATCCGGGGCATGGGTCTCGCTGATGAGGGTAAGGGCCTCGGTCCACGCGAGGGCCGCCCGCTCCCGTTCGGTATAGAGCGGCGATTCCCGCCAGGCCGACAGAAGCTGCATCCGATCCTCGGTTTCGCCGGCGCGCCGCGCATCGTTCGAGTGCATGTGTATGCAGTAGGCACAGCCGTTGATCTGCGAGGCTCGCAATTTCACCAGTTCGATCAGTGAATGCTCGAGGCCGCAATTGCGGACGTAATCCTCGAGCGCTCGCATCGCTTCGATCGCATCGGGCGCGGCCTTGTAAGGGTTGAGGCGTGGCTTCATCGATAAGACTCCTTCCAGGTGGGCTTATGCCTGCATGACGAGTTGGAAGGCCGACGTGTGACATGAAATTTTACCCGCCGGACGCACTACCCAATCGAACGCTCGTTATCGCTGCTGGTCCTGGTTCCGGAGGTTCGATGAAGTTCGCCACTCCCGCGGTTGCCGCACTGGTCGCTCTGCATGCAGTTCCCGCCGCAGCACAGGAGTCCGCAGCGCCGAGTGAGCAGGAGCGGGAATGGGCGGTAACGCTGGGCGCTTCCGCCGTGCTCGTGCCGGAGTACGAAGGATCGGAAGACTATGAGGTGATCCCGTACCCGATCGTCGACGTCGTCTGGCGCGACCGCCTTTTCCTGAGCAGCCGTCGCGGCGCCGGCGCCTATGTCTGGAATGATGACGGGATCAAGCTCGGCGCCAGCATCGGCTATGCCTTCGGCCGGGATGACGACGATGGGCCCCTGCTGGAAGGGCTCGGTGACGTCGATGGCGGCGCCACCGTGAATCTGTTCGCCTCCTACGAGTTCGCCGGCTTCGACTTATCGTCGCGCTTCACACACCAGTTCACCGGCGACGACACCGGTTATGTCGTCGATGTCGGTGTGGGTTATACGTTCCGTCTCCCGCCCGGCGTGATCGTGAAGCCTTCCCTTTCCACCGAATATGCGAGCGACGACCACATGGAGGCCTATTTCGGCATCTCCCCATCGCAATCCGCCCGGTCGGGGAATCCGGTCCACGATGCCGATGCCGGTTTCAAGAACGTCGGACCGGAACTGCTCGTCGTCTTCCCGCTGGACGAGAACGTCAGCCTTCAGGGTACGGCATCGTACAAGCGGTTGCTGGGCGACGCCGAGGACAGCCCCATCACCGAGGACGCCGACCAGTTCAGTCTTGGCGTCGGCGTCGCTTACCGCTTCTGAGGGTCATCCCGGCTGCGGGCGGAGCGACGGCCAGCTCGGCAGCGATGCGAGGATCTGGATGACGCCCGCTGTGATGCCCATGGCGACGCCCAGCTTCCAGGCGAGGTCGTAGGAACCCATCGCGTCATAGAGGGCGCCACCGCCGAAAGCGCCTACGAAGCTGCCGACCTGGTGCCAGAGGAACGCGATGCCCTGAATCATCGCCTGCCAGCGCACGCCGAACATTTCGGCCACCGCGCCCGCCACCAGAGGGCCGACCCCCAGCCAGAGGAATCCCATCACGGATGCGAAGATCAGGGTACTCTCCGGCGTCGGCGGCGTGCCGAAGTAGATGGCGAGAACCAGAGAGCGGCTGATGTAGAGACCGCCGAGCAGCCCGGTCTTGGACCACCTCTGCCCGGCCCAGCCGAAGAACAGGCTTCCGAGCACGTTGAACGCGCCGATCAGGCCGAGCGCCTGTGCCCCCAGCATCGGATCGAGGCCGCAGATTTCGATGTAGGAGGGGAGGTGCGTGGTGAGGAAAACGAGCTGCAGTCCGCAGACGAAGTAAGCGCCGCTCATGATCAGGAACCGGCCGCTCCGCATCGCGGCCCGGAAGGCGGCGAGGCCGGAGACATCCTCCCCGGCGCGCACGGGAACCGCGATGCGGTCGGAGCGACCGGCGGCCCATGCAGCGGGGAGCATGAACAACGCGGCTAGCGCGAAGCCGAACACCGCGACGCGCCAGTCGAACGTCTCGACCAGATACTGCCCGGCCGGTGCCGCGAACAGCGTGCCGAGCGAGCCGGCGGCCGAGACGACGCCGAGCATGGTGCTGCGGATGGCCGGTGGCACACTGCGGGAGGCCACCGCAAGAGCCATCGCCATCGCGGTGCATGCCATCGCCAACCCGATCAGTATCCCGGCTCCGATCATCACGCCCACAGGTCCGCTGGCGGTCGCGAGCAGGAGAAGGCCGGCCGCATACATGACCGCGCCAACCATCATCACGGGGCCGGCCCCGAAACGGCCGGCGAAGGCGCCGGCGATCGGCTGTCCGATGCCCCACATCAGGTTCTGCACCGCGATTGCCAGCGTGAACTCCGAGACCGCCATCGAGAGGTCTCTGGTCGCAGGCTGTACGAAGAGGCCGAGCGACTGCCGCAAGCCCATCGCCAGTGCCAGCATCAGGCATGCCCCTAGCAAAATGGGCATCACAGGCTTCAGCCCGCGATCATGACTCATGTCTCGTCCTCGGGAGATCCAGAACGCGAACTATACGAGCGATCGGGGAAGCTACAATGTTGCCGAAGAGAACGGACCTATGCACTGGATGCACCGGTGGCTCGGTCGCGCGGCTCCCGGGGGGTGCGGTCGCTTTCGACGGAGCGGAGGAACGCGTTCAGAAGGCGCACCACCTCCTCCGGCTGCTCCTGCTGAACCCAATGCCCGGCACGCTCGATCAGATGAAAGCCGCGCATGTCGGTGCAGGCCTCCGTCTGCATCCGCTCCAGAGCACCGGGGGACTGATGGATGCCCCAGTCGCTACGGCCGGCGATAAAGCAAGACGGCACGTCGATGCTGCGGCCAGAGAAGATCTCCAGCTCGGCGGTCTGCAATCCTGACGTCCGGCACCGGTACCACTGCAGACCGCCCTGGAAGCCGGTCCGCTCGTATTCGCCCGCATAAACCGCCAGCTCCGGATCGGTCAGCCATTCGCATGCGGCGATCTCGTCGGCGGAGGGCATCTCCTCGGCCACCGTCTCCGGCATCGTCCGGTGCAGGTCCATGATGTAATAGGTCGGCATCTTCGCCAGCTCCGTCGCAGTCCAGCCGGCGAGCGGGAACGGGCGGTTCTGCTTCCAGTCGGCGCTCTTGTGGTGGAAATAGGCGCGCAGGAACGCAGCCACGCCCTGCGGGCAGTCGACCATATCGCGGTTTGCGGAGCGGCTCGAGTAATACCATTGGTAATGCTTGCGCGGTCGCTCCAATGCGGCCAGGTCGTCGTGGATTGATCGCGACTGCACCGGGGGTGCGGATGTGCCGTCGGTGCCGAACGGAATCGGCGGCGGCCCGGCGAACGGCGCGCTCATCAGCACGACCGAGCGGAAGACATCCGGCCGGGCCAGCGCGCACCACGCTGCCACCGACGCGCCGAAATCGTGGCCCACCACTGCTGCGACCGATCGATGACCGAGGATCGAGACCAGCCCGAGTGAATCCCGCACGAGGTTGAGCAGGCGGAAGGAGCGGAGGTCGCCGTCATAATCGTCGTCCCATCCGGTCGTCCTGCCGTAGCCGCGCTGATCCGGCGCGACGACGTAATATCCGGCGTCCGCCAGCGGCAGCATGACCTTGCGCCAGCTATAGGCGATCTCGGGAAAGCCATGGAGCAACAGCACGCATGGCCGAGCCGGCTTCTGCCAGCCCGCTTCCAGCACGTGCATCGTCAAGCCATTCACTCCCTCGACGAAGCGGGAGCGGATTCCTTGCGGCAGGATGGCGCTGCTGAGCGGTTGCATGTGCGGCTCCGGTTGTGGGATTGCGTCGGACGCGAAGGTACTCTGCTCCGACCGGTGCGGGAATGCTGCCGACCGCTCGGTGTTGCGGAGCGGTGCGGCCCGCAATAGGCTCCGCCAGATCCTTGTGCACCCCCGGAGGCGACGATGGATGTCAGAGACGGGTTTGTCGGGACGATCGGCAACACGCCGCTCATCCGCCTGCGCAGGCTGTCCGAGCAGACCGGATGCGAGATTCTCGGCAAGGCCGAATTCCTCAACCCGGGGGGGTCGGTGAAGGACCGTGCCGCACTCGCCATAATCCGGGATGCCGAAGCCAAGGGCGAGCTGCGCCCCGGCGGCGTGGTCGTCGAAGGAACGGCCGGCAACACCGGCATCGGCCTGGCATTGGTCGGCAACGCCCGCGGCTACCGCACTGTGATCGTCATTCCCGAGACGCAGAGCCAGGAGAAGAAGGACGCGCTGCGAACCTGTGGCGCCGACCTCCGCGAGGTGCCCGCGGTGCCCTACCGTGATCCGAACAATTACGTTCATGTGTCGCGAAGGCTGGCGGAAGAGCTCGCCGCGACGGAGCCGAACGGGGCGATCTGGGCGAACCAGTTCGACAATGTCGCCAACCGTCGTGGCCACTACGAGACCACCGGCCCGGAGATCTGGACGCAGACGGATGGCAAGGTCGACGGCTTCGTCTGTTCGGTCGGTACGGGCGGCACCCTCGCGGGGATCGGCATGGCGCTGAAGGAGCGGCGCAAGGACGTGGTGATCGCGCTCGCCGACCCGATGGGGGCGGCGCTCTACAACTACTACAGGCATGGCGAGCTGAAGGCGGAAGGTAGCTCGATTACCGAAGGCATCGGCCAGGGCCGCATCACGGCGAATCTCGAAGGGGCGCCGGTCGACGAGGCATTCCAGATACCGGACGAAGAGGCGCTGCCGTACGTTTTCGACCTGTTGAAGGACGAGGGCCTCCATATGGGCGGCTCGACGGCGATCAATCTGGCCGGTGCCGTCCACCTCGCGAAGACGATGGGGCCGGGGCATACGATCGTGACGGTCCTGTGCGATCTCGGGTCGCGCTATCAGAGCAAGCTCTGGAACCCCGCCTTTCTCAAAGAAAAGGGCTTGCCCTCGCCGGACTGGCTCTGACGCCGGATTGGTGTAGGTTAACCGCGACCGGCGATTTGGCCGCCGCATCGGGAGGGACCGAATGTTCTATGAGGATCCGAAACACCATGGCCTGAAGTACAACCCCTTCAAGGCACTGGTCGCTCCGCGGCCCATCGCCTGGGTCAGCTCGGTCGATACGGAAGGCAACCTCAACCTGGCGCCATTCAGCTTCTTCAATGCCGTCGCCGAGTTCCCTCCCACCATCGTGTTCGCGCCGAACGGGCCCGGGCCACGGGGCGATGGCAAGGACACGCTCGCGAACATCGAGAAGACGAACGAGTTCGTGGTGAACTTCGCGACGTGGGATCTGCGTGAGCAGATGAACGAAACTTCAGCTCACGTTCCCTCCAATGTCGACGAGTTCGAGCTCGCCGGGCTGACACCGATCCCTTCGATCAACGTCAAGGTGCCGCGGCTGAAGGAGTCGCCCGTCAATCTCGAATGTGTGTTCCTCCAGCGTGTTCGCCTGCCGAGCACCAATCCGAAGATCGAGAACAACGTCGTCTTCGGTCGGGTGGTCGGCGTGCACATCAGCGACGAGATCATCGTCGACGGTCGGGTCGACATGATGAAGTACCGGCCGATCTCGCGTCTGGGCTACATGGATTATTCGGTCGTAGACAACGTCTTCTCCATGGAGCGCCCCGACGACAATCTCGATGCGTACGAGGCGCGGAAGCGCACGTAAGCCGCCCTCCCTTCGGGTCGACATCCTGCTATAACCGCCGCCTCGGCAAAGCGGCGGAGCGCGCATGTATCGGATCGGGTTCGACGTCGGCGGTACTTTCACGGATTTCGCGGTGCTGGATGAGCGCAGTGGCGCCGTCCGGCACTTCAAGCTGCCGTCCACCCCCGGCGATCTGTCACGTGGCATCGCCGAAGGCCTGGCACATCTGATCCGCAGTCTGGAGCTCGACCCGGGCCTGATCCGGTTTGTCGGGCATGGCACTACGACGGCCACCAACATGGTCATCGAACGACGCGGCAGCAGGACCGGGCTTCTCACGACGCGCGGCTTCCGCGACGTGCTCGAAATCGGACGGCAGACGAGACCGCACCTCTACGACTACGGGATCGTCAATCCGCCACCGCTGGTCGACCGCGAAAACCGGATCGAGGTGGCGGAGCGTGTGGCAGCGGACGGGAGCGTGGTCGAAGCTCCCTCCGATGCCGAGCTGGAAGCGGCGGCGATGCGACTGCGGGAGGCGGGCGCCGCGGCGGTCGCGATCTGCTTTCTTCATTCCTATCGGATGCCCGACCACGAGGCGGCGGCGCGGCGTGCGGTAGAGAAGGTCATGCCCGAGGCTTTCGTCAGCGTCTCCTCCGAGGTCCTGCCGGAGTTCCGCGAGTTCGAGCGGCTCTCGACGACAGTCCTGAACGCCTATGTCGGGCCGCGCATGGCGGCCTATCTCGATCGGCTTCTGGGCCGTATTCGCGACCTCGGGATCCAGATCGAGCCCTACACGGTGCACTCGAACGGCGGCCTGATGTCGATGCGCTCGGTGCGCGCGTTTCCGGTGCGGACCTGCCTTTCGGGGCCGGCGGCCGGTGTGGTCGGAGCGGCGGAGGTCGCGCGCGATGCGGGATTCCCGGACATCATCACCTTCGATGTCGGCGGCACGAGCACCGACGTCTCGCTGGTGCACCAGTCGCGGCCGCGCTTCACCGGCGATCGTCTCGTTGCCGACTATCCGGTGAAGACACCGATGCTGGATATCCACGTGATCGGCGCGGGCGGCGGAAGTATCGCGCGCATCGACGACGCGGGTGCGCTGAAGGTCGGGCCGGAGAGCGCCGGTGCGGAGCCGGGGCCAGTGGCCTATGGGCGAGGCGGCTCGGAGCCGACGATCACGGATGCGAACCTCGTGCTCGGTCGTCTGGATCCGGGCGCGCTGCTCGCGGGGCGGATGCAGGTGGACGCGAGGGCGGCCCGCAAAGCGATCAGGCGCCGGATCGCGGAGCCGCTCGGACTGTCGGTGGAGGCGGCGGCGGAGGGGATCATCCGCATCGCGATAGCCAATATGGCGCGCGCCATCCGCACGGTGTCGACCGAGCGCGGCCACGATCTCGGCCGGTTTTCCCTCTTCGCCTACGGTGGGGCGGGTCCGTTGCACGCGGCGGAGCTGGCGCGCGACTGCGCCATGCCGCGGGTGGTGGTTCCGGTTGAGCCGGGCACGATGTGCGCGCGTGGCATCCTGCTCTCGGACCTGGTCTTCGACTTCGTGCGAAGTGCGGTTGCCGAGGCAGACGACGAGACGTGGCAGGCGGCGCTCGCCGCCTTGAACGACATGATGGCGGAAGGCTCGCGACTCCTGGAGCAGGATGGCGTCGGCGAGGCGGATCGGCGCTGGCGGCGGATGGTCGAGGCCCGTTACAAGGGCCAGAACCACGAGGTGCGGATCGACCTGGACGTGCTCGAAGTCCCCTCGTTGCCCGAGTTCATCCGCGCCTTCGAGGCGCGCCATCGCGAGGAATACGGCTACGACGTGCCTGGCCGTGCGGTCGAGATCGTAAACTGCCGGCTGCAGGCGATCGGTCGGGTGCCGACCGTCGCGGACGCGGGGCAGGAATCCGGCGTCTGCATAGAGGCGATAGCTCGCGGCGAGCGACCTGTCTGGTTCCGGTCCGAGGGGGATTTCCTCCCGACGCCGGTCTTCGACAGGGCGGACCTGCCGCCGGGTGCAAGGGTCGAAGGGCCGGCCGTGATCGAGGAGATGAGTGCCACGACTCTTCTCCATCCAGGGCAGTCGGCACGGGTCGACCGGGTCGGCAATATCATCATCGAGCTCGGGAGCAGCGGATCGTGACGTCGATTGAGGAGCGTCTGCTCGACCCGGTTACGATGGAAGTGTTCTCGAACCGGCTGCTGTCGATCACCGAGGACATGGGCAATCTGCTGATCCGCGCCTCTTTCTCGACCAACATCAAGGAGCGGCGGGATTGCTCGGTCGGCCTCTTCCACGCCGACGGCCGCCTGATCGCTCAGGCAGCTCACATCCCGCTGCACCTGGGCTCGCTTATGGGGGGTGTGGAGGCGGTGCTGCGGCGATGGCCGGTCGAGCGGATGCGGGAAGGGGATGCGTTCATGTGCAACGATCCCTACCTGGCCGGCGGCACGCACATGCCCGACGTGACGATCGTCACGCCGATCTTCCACAACGGGAGCGTTCGGTTTTTCGCAGCCAACATCGCACACCATTCCGACTTCGGCGGCAGCGTTCCCGGTTCCATCGCCGGCTCCTCGCCGACTGTCTTTCAGGAGGGCTTGCGCCTCCCGGTGATCCGGCTGGTTCGCGCCGGCGAGCTCGACGAGGACCTGCTCTACCTGGTCGCGCACAATACGCGTGAGCCGGAAGAGCGGATGCTGGACCTCGAGGTTCAGGTGGCCACGAATCGTCGCGGCGTCGAGCTCATGACCGCGCTGATCGACCGGGAGGGCATCGAGACGGTCGAACGCTCGGTGGAGGATATCCTCACCTATACGCGCCGCCGTCTCCGCAACCGGATAGCGGCCCTCGCCGATGGTGAGTACACGGGCGAGGCCTGGCTGGACGACGATGGGCAGGGGGGCGACCCGGTGCCGGTGCGGGTTACGGCGCGGGTCGCGGGCGATCGGCTGACACTGGACTTCTCCGGCTCCGGGCCACAAGCGCGGGGCGCGCTGAACATGGTGGAAAGCGCCCTGAACGCCACCGTCTGCTACGCGATCAAGGCGCTGCTGGATCCGGAGTTGATGCCGAACAGCGGCATTTTCGAGGCGGTCGAGATCGACGCGCCCGCCGGCACGATCGTTAACCCGCGCTTTCCCGGAGCGGTCGGGGCACGCAGCATCACCTGCAACAAGGCGTCACGCGCGATTTTCGCGGCGTTCTCCGGGTTGCTTCCGCCGGAGCGGGTCATGGCCGCGGGTCACGATTCGGTGCCGGCGATCGTGTTCTCGGGCACCTGGCGGGACCGGCCGGGCACTTATGTGTATCTGGAGACCATCGGTGGCGGCGCCGGTGCGCGGCGCGACGCGGACGGCATGAACGCCGTGCACGTGCACATGACGAACACGACCAACCTGCCGGTCGAGGCGCTCGAGCACGAATATCCGCTTCGCGTCGACGAGTATGCCCTGGTGGAGGATTCCGGCGGGGCAGGACGCCGGCGTGGCGGCCTCGGCATCGCGCGGCAGATCCGCGCCCTTGCCGACGACGTGATCTTTTCGATCCGCTCCGACGGACACATCCTGGGAGCACCGGGAGTGCTGGGCGGACTGGACGGCGGGACGGCGGCGCTGATCCGCAATCACGGGACGCCGAGCGCCGAGTACCTCTCGTCGAAGGTTTCGCACGTGGCGATGAAGCGCGACGAGTCGATGCGGATCGAGACCGGCGGCGGCGGCGGCTTCGGCCCTCCGTCGGAGCGTGCGGCGGCGGACCTTGCACGCGACATCAGGGGCGGCTACGTCAGCCGCGAGGCGGCAGCCCGCGACTACGGAGCGGAGAAGGTGGGGGAGGCGCTCCGACTAGATTGCCGCGAAGCCTCTAGCCTCGGTATGGGTGTGGGGTCGTTCGAGCGGGGTTCCAAGTAGGGCCTCATCCTGAGGAGCCGCCGTCAGGCGGCGTCTCGAAGAACGGGGCCCGGGCCCTCCGGCCTCTCCGCGCCAACTCGGGCAGTAGGTGGAATTTGCCGGCGATCAGCGCCTCCTTCTTGGCTCGACTCCAACCTTTCAGCTGTCGCTCGGCCGCAATTGCGTCACCGATCTGCTGGAACTCCTGAGCAAACACCAGCCGTACCGGGCGGCGGTGTTTAGTCCAGCCATCGTGGGTGCCGAGATTGTGCTCCGACAGGCGCCGCTCCAGCGAGCCTATGGTCGAGCCGACGTAGTAGCGGCTGTCGGCGCAGAGGAGGATGTAGGCGTGAGCGCTCATCGTTCCGAGGCCCGGAACCCTCGTGCTTCGAGACGGGGCCTTCGGCCCTCCTCAGCATGAGGTTTCCTACGGCTGGAAGTGTCTCTGAACCGGAAGAAGGGCGGGGCGTTTGTCGCCCCGCCTATGGCTCATGGATCCAGGCGGGCCGATGCGCTGCCCGAGACGACGACCTTGCCGTCCTGGTTCACGGTTTCGACCTTCAGGTCGACGATCTTCTGACCGCCTTCCTCGCGAATATCTTCGACCGTCGCCTTGGCGGTCAGAGTGTCGCCGGGCCAGACCTGGTTCGTGAAGCGGACGCCGAACTTGGTGAGGCGGCCGTCGCCGACGTAGTTCGTCAGCATCTTGCCGGTCATGCCCATCGTGAGCATCCCGTGCGCGAAGACGGAAGGATAGCCCGCCGCCTGCGTCGTGTAGACCTCGTCGGAGTGAAGCGGGTTGTAGTCGCCGGAGGCGCCCGCATACATCACGATCTGTGTCCGGGAGAGATCCTCGACGACCACCTCTTCGTGGGTGTCGCCGACCTTGAGCTTGCTTGCGCTGAGAGCCATCGCCGTTCTCCTCAACCCTGATCCACCGGGCGCTCGGTCTTCACGCCGACGCCCCGCGACGTGATGACGAGTTCGCCATTCTGGTCGCGCATTTCCTGGATGGTCTCGGTGAAGACGAGCTTGCCGGCGCGCTTGCTCTCCTTCTCCCAAGTCTTCCCGGGTTTCGTGGTGACGGTCAGCACGTCACCGGGCTTGAGCGGACGATGATACTCGAAGTGCTGCTCGGCATGCAGCCCACCCGAGCTCTTCGGCTTGCCTTCGATGCTGCTCGGATTCTTGCCGGAGCCGAACCACGGCTGATTGGGGCGCCAGCGCAGGTGATAATCTGGATCGAACTGGGCAACGGCGCGGGGGAAGGTCGGCGGTGCGGTGATGTGGCCGACCTCCGTCTTCTTGGCATATTCTTCGTCGTGGTAGATCGGATTGGTGTCGCCGATCGAGCGCGCGAACATCATGATGTGCGACGCCTCTATCGGAAACTTGATCGTGTCAGCCACTTCTTCTCCTCCGCTCGGATGGTTGTTCGCCCGGAGTGTAGCGGCAGGGGCGTAGAGGGCAAAGGGGGTGGGTCGGGCCGGCGGACCTTTTCGCGCCGAAAGGAGGCTCCATGGACGCAGCGACGAAACCCCTCGTGCTGGATCTCGTGCAATGGGTCGCAGAGCAGCCGAGGCCGTATACGGAAGTGATGGAAGCGTGGCGGACATCGTGTCCACGGCTCACGATCTGGGCAAATGCGGTGGAGGAGGGGCTGGTCGCGCGGGATCGCGCCGGTGATGGCGCGGTTTTCGTACGTGCGACCGCTCGCGGACTGGATTGGCTGCAGACGGAGGGACGGCGGGCGCACTTCGTGTAGGGCGATTTTCCTCCCTTGGCTGTAGCCGACCGCTGGACAGCAGCGGCCGCGCGCATTTAGATGACTGCCGTGGGGTGTGGAGCAATGTCGTCAGAGGACCTGGCGAATGGGCCGATCGTCCCCACGCGTCCTGATCGTCGAGGACGACTTCATCGTCGGCCACGATTTGCGAGAAATGGTCAGAAGCCTGGGACTGGACACCATCGGACCGATCCCAGGTGTAGCGCCGGCATTGGCTATCGTTCAGGAGGTGCCGGTCGATGCCGCGCTTCTCGACGTGCGCATCGATGACGGCCTTTCGTTTCCCGTGGCCGACGCGCTCGATGCCGCAGGCATTCCGTACGCTTTCGTCACGGGTCTGAACAATTTTGTGGATCGAGAGCCTCGGTTCGCCGAGAAGCCGGTAGTAGGAAAGCCGATGCGGCTCGCCGATATCGTCGATGCCTTGCGCGAGTGCGGAATGCCGGTGCGACCGCCGGAATCGAACGGCGCCACGTAACCCCCCTGGCG
>JAJUGE010000090.1 GCA_029268305.1 Alphaproteobacteria bacterium | reverse complement strand
ATTACGGCCTCGCGCCCGCGGAAGAGGTGACCGTCTGGGTCGCGCTCACCGAGGCGAACGAGACGGCCGGCTGCATGGAGGCACTGCCCTACGACGGCGAGCCTCGGCAGATGCGGCACCGGGCTCGAGTGATCGAGAACAGTGTCAATCGCGCGAGCCAGATGATCGTCGAGCCGCTGGACGACAGCCGCGCTATCGCGATGCCGCTCAGGCCCGGCGAGTTCTCGATGCACCACGGGCTCTGTCCGCACCGTTCCGGTCCCAACCGCTCCTCGCACCGCCGCATCGGCCTCGGCCTGAACTACATCCCGACCTCGGTGCGCTCGACCGGGTCGGCCAGACCGGCGGCGATGCTCGTGCGGGGAGAGGATCGTTACGGACACTTCGACCTCCTCGCCCCACCGGGAGGCGAGCTCGACGCCGATGCCGTTGCCACCCACGACCGTGCCCTCGGGCTCTACCGCGCGAACTACTTGGAGCAGGAGGCGCGGCACGCCGCGTGGGTAGAGTCCTCGTCGTCGATGGTTCGATCATCGCCGGCATCGAACTTCCCGGCCGCTTGAACCACGGCGTCGGCTTCGCCATCATTCGCCCTTCCGGTCCGGACGCTCGAAAGGAGCCCACCCGTGCAGTTTCTCGTCACCGCCTATGACGGCACAGACGCCGAGGCGCCGGCGCGGCGGCAGGCCGTTCGCGATGCGCACCTCGCCGGGGCGCGCGAGCTGACCGAGAAGGGGCATTTTCTGGTCGGCGGCGCGATCCTCGACGACACCGGCAACATGATCGGCTCCGCCGTGATCTGCGAATTTCCGTCCCGTGCCGAGCTCGATGCATGGCTCGAGCGCGACCCCTACGTCACCGGCAAGGTCTGGCAGAAGATCGAAGTGGTGCCGTTCCGCGCCGCGGTCGGCGCTGGCGGCAAGGGTTGAGCGTCATGGAAAAGCCGCTCTGGGAGCCGTCCCCCGAGAGGGTGGCGGCGACCAACCTTCGGGACTTCATCGGGAAGATCGAGCGCGAGCATGGAGTAGCGCTCCCCGACTACGCAGCTCTTCACCGCTGGTCGGTGGACAACCTCGAGGCCTGCTGGAACGCGATCTGGGACTTCTGCGGCGTCGTGGGCGAGAAGGGCGGGCGCATCCTCGTCGACGGCGACCGGATGCCGGGTGCGAAGTTCTTCCCGGATGCGCGCCTGAACTTCGCCGAGAACCTGCTCAAGCATCGCGGCCCCGAGCCGGCGATGATCTTCCGTCGCGAGGACGGCCTGCAACGCCATGTCAGCCGCGACGAAGCCCATGCCTTGGCCTCGCGAATCTCCAGGGCGCTGAAGGCACTCGGAGTCCGGCCCGGCGATCGGATCGCCGGATACCTTCCGAACATGCCGGAATCGATCATCGCCATGCTGGGGGCGACCAGCCTCGGCGCCGTCTGGTCGTCATGCTCGCCCGATTTCGGCGTGCAGGGGGTACTCGACCGGTTCGGCCAGATCGAGCCCCGCGTGCTGTTCACCGTCGACGGCTACAAGTACGCAGGCAAGGGGATCGACCAACGCCCGAAGCTGAAGGAGATCCAGGCGGAGCTGCCGACGGTCGAGAAGGTCGTGGTCATTCCGTTCCTGGAGGACCGCCCCGACGTCGCCGGAATCCCGAATGCGGTCCTGCTCGACGATTTCCTCCGGCCGTTCGAGGCGGGTGAGATCGAATTCGAGCGCGTCCCCTTCGATCACCCGCTCTACATCCTCTTCTCCTCCGGCACTACGGGCGTGCCGAAATGCATCGTCCACTCGGTCGGCGGCGCGCTGCTGATGAACCTGAAGGAGCACGTGCTCCACACCGACGAGAAGCCGGGGGACCGCCTGTTCTATTTCACCACCCTGGGCTGGATGATGTGGAACTGGCTCGTCGGCGGACTCGCCGCCGGGTCGACGCTCATGCTCTATGACGGCTCGCCCTTCCATCCCGACGGCAATGTCCTCTGGGACTATGCCGCCGAAGAGGGCTTCGACATCTTCGGCACCTCGGCGAAGTACATCGACTCGATCCGCAAGGCCGGGCTCGAGCCCGCGAAGACCCACGACCTGTCGCGTTTGAAGACGATCCTCTCGACCGGTTCGCCTCTGGTGGCCGAGGGTTTCGACTACGTCTACGAGCACATCAAGCGGGACCTGCACCTCGCCTCGATCTCGGGCGGGACGGACCTTTGCGGCTGCTTCGTCGGCGGCAATCCGATCGGCCCGGTCTGGCGCGGCGAGATCCAGGCGCCGTCGCTGGCGATGAAGGTCGAGGTCTTCGACGAGGACGGGCGGCCGCTGGAGCGCGGCAAGGGCGAACTCGTTTGCACGCGGCCCTTCCCATCGATGCCGGTGGGTTTCTGGAACGACCCGGACGGCAGCCGCTATCGCGCCGCGTATTACGAGCGTTTCCCCAACGTCTGGTGCCACGGCGACTATGCCGAGTGGACGCCGCATGGCGGGATGATCATCTATGGCCGCTCCGACGCGACGCTCAACCCCGGCGGCGTGCGCATCGGCACCGCCGAGATCTATCGCCAGGTCGAGCAGCTCGAAGAGGTGGTGGAGAGCATCGTCATCGGCCAGGAGTGGGACGGCGACACTCGCGTCATCCTGTTCGTGCGTCTCCGTGACGGTCTCACCCTGGATCAGGAACTGATCGACCGGATTCGCAAACGGATCCGCGAGAACGCCTCTCCCCGGCACATGCCGGCGAAGATCATCCAGATCGCCGACATTCCGCGCACGAAGAGCGGCAAGATCGTCGAGCTCGCCGTTCGCGACGTCGTTCATGGGCGCCCGGTGAAGAACAAGGAAGCGCTCGACAATCCGCAGGCGCTCGAGCTGTACGAGAATTTGCCGGAGCTGCAGAGCTAGGCTGTCGGGAAGCCGTACCGGCCTCAGGCAGGCGCGCCGGCGGCGAGTACGGCGAACAGCAGCAACACCATGATGCTGTTGAAGCTGCCATGCAGGATGATCGGCGGCCAGAGAGAACCGCTCTTCTGCCGTGCCCAGGCGAGCATCACGCCGACGACGAACAATGCCGGGAGCAGGACGAGGATCCCGTGGGCGCCGGCGAAAATGGCGGCACTTCCGATGCATGCGGCGACAGCACCGAAGCGGCGGTGCAGCCAGTCGTGCAGCAGGCCCCGAAATAGGATCTCCTCGACGAACGGGAAAACCATTCCCGCCACCACGAGCAGGCCGATCATCGCGTGCCAGGTGCCGGCGACCGGTGCCAGGATCTCGACCTGAGGGTTTCGAAGCGGCTCTCCCGACAGGGCCTGGACCGTGAGGTTGACCATGGCCACGAGCAGCAGCGTCAGGAAAGCCAGCAGAACCGCTCGCGAATACCAGCCACGGGGCGCCGCCCGAAGGCCGATCTCTCGCCATGAGACGCCACGGCGTTTTACGACGACGAGATAGACGGCGGCCAAAGGTACGGCCGCCTGAAGAGCGAGCAGCAACAGGATGACAGACGGCTCGCTCGCAGGAGCGCCGATGGTGAGCCGGATCGAAAGCAGCACGGCCAGCGTCGTCGCGAGCACGAGAAGGAGATCGCTTCCGCGCGCCTCGGGCGATGCCGCCTCGTGGCGATCGCCAATCGAAGGATCGGGTGCCGGTCCGCTCCCGCCGTTACGGTCGCACTGCATCGCCGCGGCTCCTTCGCCCGAGGGTTCCGAGCACTGATCCTCCGGATAGGGGTTAGGGTTCCACCCGGCCGGAACAGCCGCTCTCCGGGGGCCGTTTGTAGTCTGTATCCAGGCGGAGGAGGAAGAAGATGGCGGACTCAACGGACAACCGAACCGGCGGCTCAACGATGAGCACCGGCGCGCCAGCCCTCAGCGACCGCAACTCGCTGACCATCGGCCCCGACGGACCGGTCCTGCTCCACGACGTGCACTTCCTCGAGCAGATGGCCCATTTCAACCGGGAGAAAGTGCCGGAGCGCCAGCCGCATGCCAAGGGAGCCGGCGCCTTCGGCGTTTTCGAAACGACGGAGGACGTCTCGGCCTACACGAGAGCCGCGCTGTTCCAGAAGGGTGCCAAGACCGAGATGCTGGCGCGCTTCTCGACGGTGGCCGGCGAGATGGGCAGCCCCGACACCTGGCGCGACGTCCGCGGCTTCTCCCTGAAATTCTACACCGACGAAGGCAATTACGATCTCGTCGGCAACAACACGCCGATCTTCTTCGTCCGGGATCCGATGAAGTTCCCGCACTTCATCCGCAGTCAGAAGCGGCTTCCCGACTCCGGCCTTCGCGACAATCACATGCAGTGGGACTTCTGGACCAACAACCCGGAATCGGCGCATCAGGTCACCTACCTGATGGGCGAGCGCGGTCTGCCGCGCACCTGGCGCCACATGAACGGCTACGGCTCTCACACCTTCATGTGGGTGAACGCCGCCGGGCATAAATTCTGGGTAAAGTATCACTTTCACACCGACCAGGGCATGGCCTTCTTCACCAACGCCGAAGCAGCCGAGATGGCGGGCAGCGACGCCGACTACCATCGCCGCGACCTGTTCGAGGCGATCGCGCGCGGCGACTATCCGAGGTGGACGCTCTCGGTCCAG
Organism: Alphaproteobacteria bacterium; assembly: GCA_029268305.1. Classification (GTDB taxonomy): domain Bacteria; phylum Pseudomonadota; class Alphaproteobacteria; order JAJUGE01; family JAJUGE01; genus JAJUGE01. The sequence goes on along the minus strand of JAJUGE010000090.1, from coordinate 9,597 downwards.
ATCATGCCTTACGCCGATGCAAAGACGTATCGCATCAACCCGTTCGACCTCACCAAGACCTGGCCGCACGCCGATTATCCGCTCGTTCGTGTCGGAACGATGACCCTGAACCGCAACCCGGAGAACTTCTTCGCCCAGATCGAGCAGGCGGCGTTCTCTCCGGGAAACACCGTCCCCGGGATCGGCCTCTCGCCCGACAAGATGCTGCTCGGGCGCGCCTTCGCCTACAACGACGCGCAGCGCAACCGCATCGGCACCAACTTCCATCAGTTGCCGGTCAACCAGCCGAAGGTGCCGGTGAACACCTACATGTTCGACGGTCACATGGCGTATCTGCACAGCGGCAATGCGCCGGTCTATGCGCCGAACACTGGCGGGCGCCAGTGGGCCGACGAGACGGGCCCGGTTCCGGACGGATGGGAAGCCGACGGCGAGATGGTGCGGAGCGCCTATACGATGCGCTCGAACGACGACGACTTCACCCAGCCGGGCATCATGGTACGCGAGGTCTTCAATGACGACCAGCGAGCGAAGCTGGTCGATCAGGTCGCCGGAAGCCTTCTCGGCGGCGTTCGCGAACCCGTGCTCTCCAAGGCGTTCTCCTACTGGAAGAGCATCGATACGAACGTCGGACAGCGGATCGAGGACAAGGTGCGCGCAGGCGCCGCGCCGAAGCCCGCAGAGGGTATGGGCGAGCACTGAGCGCCCCACCAGCAGGCCCGCGGCCCTGCCTACGCCGACATGCGTCGCGCGGCGCGCAGGGCCATCGGCCGGAGCGGCTAAGTCGACACCATTTCCTCCAGCTCGGCGTCCGTCGGAAACCGGCCGAGCTTCTTCTTGGAAAACACGAGACGACCGTCGACGGTGATCTCGAAAACGCCGCCCCTGCCCTTTACGAGCGTGACGTCAGCGCCCGGCGCGCGGCTCAGTATCTCCCTCGCACGGAGGGCCCGCGGCTCGTAGTTTCACTGCACACAGTATTCGATCGAGATGTTCATACCTGACTCTCGCGTTGATGTTGCCTCATGAAGATGCGCACCAGCCACTCGGGGTCAACCTGCCGAAGCGCGAGGATCGGACCTCCCGTCCGGGCGCCGCAGGATCGCGCGCCGTAGCTCGCTCTACTTCTCGAGCGTCTCTAGCAGCTCTTCGAGACGTTCCAACGTCGAGGTCATTCCCTCTTCCATTCCCATCTCGACCACTTTCTCGAGCTCCGCGGCCGACTTGAAGGAAATGACCGTCTGCACCAGCGTCCGCTCGGAGGCATCCGTGAAAGTGACGTCCCAGTTCGATCGCGGCAGCTCGGGATCGAGGGTGCCGGATTCGTCGCAGAAGCCGTCGAGAGCGGTGAAATTGTCGATCGGACTGATCGTCTGATAATCCAGTCGCCCCCAATACTCCTGCCCGCCGGGATCGACCATTGCGTAGTGCCAATGGCCGCCTTCCCTGAAATCCATCGACTTGGTCTTCGTCGTCATGGGCTTGGGCGCGAACCAACGGTCGAGGAGCTCGCTCTTGGTATAGCAGTCCCAGACCAGTTGCCGTCTCGCGGCAAACTCCTTCTCGATGGTCATGGTGCTGTTCGCCTTGTCGACGCGAAAATCGAACCGCAGATCAGATCTCATCTTTTCCTCCATTCAGGTTCGCCAGAAGGCTGTCGAGGTTTTCGTATCGGCTTTCCCAGATCGCGCGTTGCTCGTGAAACCACCGCTCCGCGGCAGCAAGGGCCTGGGGGTCGAGCGAGCAGGTTCGGACCCGGCCCACCTTTCTGGAGACAATGAGGCCCGACGACTGAAGCACCTCGATGTGCTTCAGGAACGACGGCAGAGCCATGTCGAACGGCTTTGCCAATTCGCTCACCGTCGCCGAGCCACGCCCGAGCTGCTGAACCACGGCTCTCCGGGTCGGGTCGGCGAGCGCATGGAAGACCGCGCTCAAATCTCGATTGTTTTCCACTTGGCTAAGTGTGCCCCATGCGAACAGTTAGGTCAACGGCTAAGTTTCACACTGCCCCGGCAAACACAGATCACACGCGTCCTTGTTGCCTGGTTTCGGATCTCGAGGGCACCATGCTAACGTGCCTGTTTGTCGGCTTGTGTGCGGAAGGGCGCACGATAGCTGCCACTATTTGCAGGGATGCTCGCAAATCCGAGCGACAGAAACTGTCTAGTCGCCCCCTCCGGACGAAACGAAACGCAACCTCGCTACGGCGAGCGAGAACGGGAATTACCGTTGGCGGAACAAGACATTCGGGCGATTGCTGCCGGCGCGGCAAACGCTACCTTATGAAGGGTCGGAAGAAGCAAGAAAGCGCGAAACGCCATGTCTCAGACCTCCGCCCACGGCCTCGCCCAGGTCTCGCTCGACGACAAGTATACGGTCGAGGAAGGCCGCATCTTCCTGACCGGGACACAGGCGCTGGTGCGCCTGCCACTGATGCAGCGTCGGGCGGATCTCGTGGCTGGCCTGAATACCGCGGGATTCATCTCCGGCTATCGCGGCTCGCCGCTCGGCGGCTTCGACCAGCAGCTCTGGCAGGCGCGGAAGCATCTGGAGGAGCATCACATCGTCTTCCGGCCGGGAGTGAACGAGGATCTGGCCGCGACCAGCCTCTGGGGCACGCAGCAGGTCGGCCTCCACGGCGACGCGAAGTATGACGGCGTCTTCGGCATCTGGTACGGCAAGGGCCCCGGCGTCGACCGCTCGGGCGACCCGTTCAAGCACGCCAACCTGGCCGGCACCTCGGCGCATGGCGGCGTGCTCGCGCTCGCCGGCGACGATCACATGTGCAAGTCGTCCACGACGGCACACCAGAGCGAGTTCAACTTCGTCGACGCAATGATCCCGGTGATCGTGCCCGCCGGCGTGCAGGAGTTCCTGGATCTCGGCCTCTACGGATGGGCGCTCTCGCGCTTCGCCGGCACCTGGGTCGCCTTCAAGTGTATCGGCGAGACCGTCGACAGCGCCGCTTCGGTCGAGGTCGGTCCGGACCGGGTCCGCATCGTCCAGCCGACCGACTTCGCCGGGCCGCCGGACGGGCTCAACATCCGCTGGCCGGACACGCCACTCGACCAGGAAAGGCGGCTGCACCTCTACAAGCTGCCGGCGGCGCTCGCCTTCGCCCGCGCCAACCGGTTGGACCGCGTGGTGATCGGCGGCCCGCAGCGGCGCTTCGGCATCGTGACGGTGGGGAAATCCTATCTGGACGTGCGCCAGGCGCTCGACGACCTGCACATCGACGAAGCTTATGCGAGAGAGCTCGGTCTCTCGCTCTACAAGGTCGGGATGTCCTGGCCGCTGGAGCCCGAGGGCCTGAAGGCGTTCTCCGAAGGTCTCGACGAGGTGCTCGTCGTCGAGGAGAAGCGCGGCCTGATCGAGCCGCAGATGAAGGACATCCTCTACGGCCTGCCGGCCGACCGCCGCCCGGTGATCGTCGGCAAGCGGGACGAGACCGGCGCGCCGCTGCTGCAATCCCACGGTGAACTGACGCCGGGCGTGATCGCGCGGGTGCTGCACAAGCGCATCTCGCGCTTCCACGAGAGCAATCGCATCCGCGAGCGGGTCGAGTGGCTGGATGCGCTCGCGGCGCGGACGTCGGCCAACGCCCCGAGCCTCGTGCGCACGCCCTATTTCTGCTCCGGCTGTCCGCACAACACCTCGACCAAGGTGCCCGAAGGCAGCCGCGCGCTCGCCGGCATCGGCTGCCACTACATGGCGCAGTGGATGGACCGGAACACCGAAACCTTCACGCACATGGGCGGTGAAGGCGCCAACTGGATCGGCCAGGCGCCGTTCGTGACGACGCCGCACGTCTTCCAGAACATTGGCGACGGCACCTACTTCCACTCCGGCCTGCTGGCGATCCGCGCCGCGATCGCCTCGGGCGCGAACATGACCTACAAGATCCTCTACAACGACGCGGTCGCGATGACCGGTGGCCAGCCGGTCGACGGTCAGATGACCGTGCCGCAGGTGGTCGGACAGATCCTGGCCGAGGGCGTTCGCAAGGTCGCCGTCGTCAGCGACGAGCCAGAGAAGTACGGCAAGGACATCCCCTTGCCGGCCGACGCGCGGGTCGAGCACCGAAAGGCGCTGGACCGGGTGCAGCGTGAGCTGCGCGAGGAAAAGGGCGTCACCGCCATCGTCTACGACCAGACCTGCGCCGCCGAGAAGCGCCGCCGCCGCAAGCGCGGCCGCATGCCGGATCCGCCGAAGCGCGTGTTCATCAACGAGCTGGTCTGCGAAGGCTGCGGCGACTGCGGGATCAAATCGAACTGCGTCTCCGTCGTGCCGGTCGAGACCGAGTTCGGGCGCAAGCGCGCCATCGACCAGTCGTCCTGCAACAAGGACTTCTCGTGCCTGAACGGCTTCTGTCCGAGCTTCGTCACCGTTCACGGCGCGACCCCGCGCAAGCGGAAGGCCCGTAACGCGGAAGCTGGGCGGGCGGAACCCCCGCGCATGCTGCTGCCGGTCCCGAAACAGCCGTCGACGACCGAGCCTTACGGCATCCTGATCAACGGCATCGGCGGCACGGGCGTCATCACCATCGGCGCCTTGCTCGCGATGGCGGCGCACATCGAGGGCAAGGCCGCGACGATCATGGACATGACCGGCCTCGCCCAGAAGGGGGGCGCGGTCTGGACGCACCTCCGCATCGCCGACCGCCGCGAGGACCTGCACGCGGTGAGGATCGCCTCGGGCGGTGCCAGGCTGCTGATCGGCTGCGATCTCGTGGTCTCGAGTCAGCCCGACACCGTCACCAAGCTGGCGCCGGGGAGCAGCCGGGCGGTCGTGAACAGCCACCGGACCTTCACCGGGGACTTCACGCGCAATCCCGACATCGCCTTCCCCGAGGACGAGTTGCACAGCCGCATCGCCGCCGCGGCGGGTAAGGATGCCGTCGACTTCATCGAGGCCACACGGCTCGCGACCGCTCTCCTCGGCGATGCGATCGCCACAAACCTCTTCCTCACCGGCTATGCCTTCCAGAAGGGGCTGATCCCGCTCTCGGCCGGCGCGATCGAGCGCGCGATCGAGCTCAACGGCGTCGCCGTCGACTTCAACAAGCAGGCCTTCGAGTGGGGGCGCCGGGCCGCCGTGGACCTGGCCGGGGTGGAGGCTGCCGCCGGACCGGATGTCGTGGCGACACCCACGCCCGCCGCCACCCTCGACGAGATCGTCGCGCGTCGGGTCAACTTCCTGAAGGGCTACCAGAGCAGCCGCTACGCCCGGCGTTACGAATCGTTCGTCCGTCGGGTGGAGAAGGCGGAGCAGGAGCGCATGCCGGGCGAAAGCCGGTTGGCCGAAGCGGTAGCGCGCTATTACTTCAAGCTGCTCGCCTACAAGGATGAGTACGAGGTCGCCCGCCTCTACACCGAAGGCACCTTCATGCGCGAGCTGGAGGCGCAGTTCGAGGGCGACTATCGGTTGGAGTTCCACCTGGCGCCGCCATTGCTTTCGAAAATCGATCCGGATACCGGCGAGCCGGAGAAGCGCACCTATGGCCCGCGCATGATGAAAGCCTTCGCGACACTGGCGAAGCTGCGCTTCCTGCGCGGCACGCCGCTCGATCCGTTCGGCCGGAGCGAGGAGCGACGAACCGAGCGCCAGCTCATCCGCGACTATGAGGCGACGGTCGAGGAGCTGATCGCTGGTCTCACGCCCGAAAATCACGCCACCGCCGTCGAGATCGCCCGCATCCCCGAGCACATCCGCGGCTACGGCCACGTGAAGGCACGCCACCTCGAGCAGGCGCGTGCGGCCGAAGCATCGCTGAAGGAAGCGTTCCGCAACCCGCCGCAGCAGGCGGTCGCGGCGGAGTAGGGACAGCCGCTGCCGCTTCGTGAATCGCATCTGGGGGTGCCGTCATCGCGAGCGAAGCGAAGCGATCCAGAATGGCCGGGTCAGTGGCTGCCGCCTTTGGATTGCCGCGTCGGCTTCGCCTCCCCGCAATGACCCGGCTGTAGGGCGCGCGTCACTCCGCCAGGAAGGGCAGCAGCGATCCGACGAGCAGGGCGGCCATGCACCAGTTGAAGATGCGGAGCGCGGTTCCGTGCCGCAGGACGCGGGCGACGCCGACGCCGAGTGCCGTCCAGCATGAGGTCGAGGGCACAGTGATCAGCAAGAAGATGCCCGCCAGCGTCAGGACGAGATCGATCTCGATCCCGCTGGTGCCGGTGGTGAAAGTGGCGATGCCTCCGGTCACTGCCATCCACGCCTTTGGATTCACCCACTGGAACAGGGCCGCCTCGTGGAAGCGAAGCGGGCGACCGCGGGTGGTGCCGTTGTCGGTCCCAGTCGCCGGACGGCTGGTGGCGATCCGCCAGGCGAGCCAGAGCAGATAGCCGGCGCCGACCCATTTCATCGCCTGGTATACTGCGGGATTGGCGCGCAGCACCTCGCCGAGCCCGACGCCGACGAGGACGCACATCACCGGAAAGCCGAACGAGATGCCGAGAATGTGCGGGATGGTTCGGGCGAAGCCGAAATTGGCACCCGACGCCGCAAGCATCGTGTTGTTCGGCCCCGGCGAGGCCGCCATCGAGAAGGTGAAGGCGGAAGCGGCGGCGAGCCAGTAGAGCCCGCCGCCTGCGATCGACTGCGTCATCCCCGGATCTGCGGGGCGAGGCTCAGGCGACCGCGAACACCTCGCAGGTGCTCGCGATCTTGCCGTCTTCCTTCACGGCCCTCAGCGCCGAGAGCCGCCCGTCCGAGCCGCGGCGCCCCATCATATCGATCGCATCGTCCCAGAAAACGGGCCTGAGGAAGCGGATCGACACATCGAAACTATCCGGCAGCCCGTCGGTCGCCAGGGCCTCCAGCTGATAGTTGACGATCTGGTTGCCGGCCGTGATCGGGGCGCGGAAGCCGAACCCCTTGGCGTATTCGGGATCGGTGTGGATCTTGTTGTTGGTGTCGCCGCAATAGCCGAGCACCTTCTCCGGCGTGCACTGCTTGTGCTTGAGCACCTCGAATCCTTCCTCCCCGGCGCCGCCGCCGCTCCGCTCCGGCTTCTTCGCGCTCTTGTCGGGCATCCGGGTCGGGTCGGCCATCAGGGCCTGCGGCTCCACGGTCATGAGGTGCGTGCCGTCCTCGGCGAAATAGTCGAACGAGGCGTGCATGATCCAGCCGCGCGGCACCGGCTCGATCTCGGTGAAGCGGCCTCGGACCGTGACCGGGGTGTCCAGCTTCGCGGGCTTGTGCTGGCGGATACGGTGGACCATGTGCACATAGCCCCGTTCCGGATGGCAGGCGAACATGGTGCTGCCGATCACCTTGATCGGATAGCGCGCGAGGAAGGTGGGGTCGGCCCGATCGCCGTAGAGGCTCCGCGGGATGTCGCAGAAGCCGTGCAGTCTGTGCTGATATTCACTGTCGATGACGAGTCGGTACTCGGGGAACTCGTGCCCCGCGCGCACCTGCGGGTTGGGGCCGATGTCGGCGGCCGGTTGCGACATTCTTCTTCTTCCCTCCGGGCGAATGGTTTCGTCGCAGATGAGCCCGTGCAGGGACCGCCTGTCAAGCACCGGTCTGGAACCGGCACGGCCGAGCGGCTACCCTTCGCCCAACGCAACGCAAATCGGGAACGTCCGCAGTCATGACAACGGTAGAGTTCTTCTTCGACTACTCCAGCCCCTGGACCTATCTGGCCTTCGACCGGATCGAGCAGGTCTGCGCGGAGACGGGTGCCGAGCTCGTCTGGAAGCCGTTTCTGGTCGGCGGCGTGTTCAACAAGGTGAACCCGAGCGTCTATCAGCGGCGCGAGAACCCGGTGCCGCCCAAGGACGCCTATTACCGCAAGGACATGCACGACTGGGCGCGCTTTCAGGGGCTCACCATCGGCAAGCCCTCGGTATTCCCGGTGAACTCGGTCAAGGCGCTGCGCGGCGCCTTCGTCGCGATCGAGGCGGGCAAGATCTCCGATTATTCGCGGGAGGTGTTCAAGGCCTACTGGACCGACGACAAGGACATCTCGCAGGACGACGTGCTGCGTCAGATCGTCGAAAGCGTCGGCATGGACTCGCGCGACTTCTTCCAGAAGATCGCCGCTCCCGACTGGAAGCAGAAGCTCTTCGACACCACGGACGAGCTGATCGCCCGCGGCGGCTTCGGCTCGCCGACCATGTTCGTCGACAAGGACGACATGTATTTCGGCAACGACCGCCTGGAACTGATGCGCTACGCGATCGAGCAGAAGAAGAAGGCGGCCTGATCCGTTCGTCAGGGCGCCGTCGGCAGGCGGCGCCCTGGTCGCGGCGGACGGCTCCCCAGTCATTTCCCCTCGGCCGAAGCTCGACCCTCCGGAGCCGGGCGTTCAGCTCCGTGGCGCTGCAGCCCGAGCGGGGCTCGCCGCGGGCACGCTCCGCACCTTTTCGGCCCGATCGGCTCCGGACTGCCCGGCCTTGTTCGTCCGGCCGAGCAGCCATGCCGGAATCAGCGCCAGGAGGAACACCAGCGCCAGCATCAGGAAGGAGTCCTGAAAGCCCATAGTCGTGGCCTGGGCGTAAACCACCTTCCCGAGATAATCGAGCGCGAAGGGCATCTGCACGTCCGGCGAAAGGCCCGCATGGGCGAGCTCGGCCGAGACGGCGCCGAGGAAAGCCTCGCTGGCGCCGTTGGCCGCGGTCTGGGTGGCGGTCAGCACGTCGCTGTGGAAATAGGTTCGTTGCTGCAGCCACACGACGATCAGATTGACACCGCATGCGCCGCCGAGCTGCCGGATGAAGTTGACGTTGCCGGAGCCTCGATTGAGCTGTTCGGGTGGAAGCGCACGGAGCGCCGCCGCACTCAGCGAAGGGATGATGAACGCCAACCCGAACCGGCTGATCATGGCGAATAGCGCGAAAGTGTAGAACCCGGTGTTCACGTCCGAATCGACCATCAGCCCCGCCCCGATCGCGAAGCAGACGAGCCCGAGCATGATCGGCACGTGATCCGGGACATGGTCGGAAAGACGGCCCGTCAATGGGAGAGACAGCACGAGCAGAAGGCCGGCGGGCATGAGCACCAGCCCCGCCTTGGTTGCCGTGTAACCCTGGACGGCCTGCACGAACACCGGAATGACGTAGCTGGAGGCGAAGTTGCCCGCGCCGAACACGAAAGCGACCAGCAGGGCGGCCGCGAAGCGCGGATTGCGGAACAGCGTCATGTCGAGCAACGGTGCCCGGCCGCGGAGCTGCGTCACCACGAACGCGGCCGCGGCGAGCGTGCCAAGCACCGCCATGCCGAGGATCCGGTCGGACGTCCAGCCGTAGCGTGGCCCGTTGGCGGAGGCCGACAGGAGCAGCACCAGAGCGGTGCACAGGAGCGCATAGCCGATCCAGTCGAACTTCGGCAGCGGGTCCGAGCTGCGCCCCTTGGCGGGCATGAAGATCGAGCCGAGGAACAAGGCGACGAAGCAGAACGGCAGAGGCATGAAGAAGATGTGCCGCCAGCTGAACACGTCGATGGCGATGCCGCCGATGGCCGGACCGATGGCCGGAGCGATCACCACGCCGGTGCCGTAGATGCCCATGGCGAGGCCGCGCCTGTCTGCCGGGAAGACCTGGAACATGGTGACCATCACCAGGGGCTGGATGATCCCCGCGGCGCAGCCCT
>JAJUGE010000089.1 GCA_029268305.1 Alphaproteobacteria bacterium | reverse complement strand
GATGATCGACAGTGGCCGGGATGTGATGGCGGTAGGCTCCGGCACCGAGAAAGCTCGGCACCGAGCCAGCGGGCACGTTGCGCGCCGCCATTCGGCCGAGAATGCGCTCGACTTCCAATTCACCTTTGTGCGGCGGCAGATCGAGCGGCTTCTTCAACCGGGCCGCTTCGGGCACGTCCCGGAACAGATCCTCGACGGAGCCGACGCCGATAGCCTTCAGCATCGTCTCCCGGTCGCGGTCCGTCAGAGGAAGGTAACGCATCAGTCGAGGCCCTCGACGTAATCCTGATACGCGTCCTCGTCCATGAGACCCTCGAGCTCTTCCGGGTTCTCGATGCGAAGGCGGAAGAACCATCCCTCGCCGGTCGGGTCGCCGTTGACGAGACCGGGTTCATCCTCGAGCGCGTCATTCACCTCGATCACCTCTCCGCTGATCGGGGCGTAGATGTCGCTCGCCGCCTTCACCGATTCGACAACGGCGATTTCCTCGCTCTGCGCGACGGTTTTGCCAACTTCCGGCAGCTCGACGAAGACGACGTCGCCCAGCTGCTGCTGCGCATAATCGCTGATGCCACAGGTCGCCACATCGTCCTCGACGCTGACCCACTCATGTTCCTGGGTATATAGAAGATCGCTCTTCTTCTTCTTCGCCATTCAACCCTCCTTCCGCCCCTCGGGCAGTTTCCCCTCAATTGCCGCGGTAGTAGCCGAGTTCGACAAATGGCATCTTCACCACCTTCGCCGGGTGCTGCCTGCCCCGCACGACGATCCCGAGATCGAGCCCGACCTGTGCCTGATCGCTTTCGACGTAGCCCATGGCCACCGGGCCGCCAACCGTCGGTCCGAAGCCGCCGCTGGTGATCTCTCCCACGCGTGCCCCTGCAGCATTGACGATCTCGACGTGCTCGCGTGCTATCACTCGCCCTTCGGGTCGGATGCCTACCCGCTTCCGCTTCACGCCCTCCCGAAGCTGGCGTTGCACGACTTCCGCACCGGGGAAGCCGCCGCCTTCCCGGCGGCGCTTGCTGATCGACCAGGCGAGCCCCGCTTCGACCGGCGTCGTTCGCTCGTCCAGATCGTTGCCATACAGGCAGAGCCCGGCCTCAAGCCGCAGCGAATCGCGCGCACCGAGCCCCGCGGGCTCCACCTCATCCTGGTCGAGCAGCTGCCGCGCGAGGCGCTCGGCCTCGTTGGCCGCAATCGACATCTCGAAGCCGTCCTCTCCCGTGTAGCCGGACCGGGATACGAGGGCGGGAATTCCGCCGATATTCATCTGCGCCATGCTGAGAAAAGGCATCGCCCGAATGTCGTCGCCAACGAGGCGCGCCATGACGTCGACTGCCTTCGGCCCCTGCAGCGCCAGAAGCGCGCGGTCCTCCAGAGGCGAAACGGTGGCTCTGCCGCCGAGCCTGGCCTCCATATGCCGGAGGTCGGCATCCTTGCAGGCGGCATTGACCACGACGAAGAGGTGATCTTCGAAACGGGTCACCATCAGATCGTCGAGGATCCCGGCAGCGTCGTTGGTGAAGAAAGTGTAGCGCATGCGGCCAAGTGTGAGCGCTTCGAGGTCGCCGGGAACCAGCGTCTCGAATGCGGCGACGAAATCCCCACCGTCGACGCGGACCTGGCCCATGTGCGAAACGTCGAACAGGGTTGCCGCGGCGCGCGTATGCAGGTGCTCCTGCACGATTCCGGCAGAGTACTGCACGGGCATGGAATAGCCTGCGAATGGCACCATCTTCCCGCCGAGCTCTTCGTGCAGAGCATGGAGCGGCGTGCGTTTCAGGCTGTCGAACTGATCAGTGGTCACCCGGTCCTCCCAGAGTCCGCGTGCGACAGCCGAAATGGCTGAATTCGATCGCGGCGACCCCCTCTGTCCTCGGACCTGAAAGAATCACTGAAGCCGCGAGGCTTCAGTTTACATCTTCGGTGAGGCGCCGCCATCGCGGCCGGCAGACGCCTGCTTTCCAGAGTTGCCTTCCCCTGCGGTCCTTCTGCCTGAGAGTTTCCGGGGCCTGTTGCTCCTTCGGCGCCGAGTGGGCAAGCCCGCTCGATCTCTCCCGCAGGGTTTAGCGGCACGGTCAAGGATCACCCTCGTCCGTTGGCGGCAACCTATCGTGCGGCGGCAGAATGTCAACGCGTCAGAAAGCGATCGGGAGGCCGGGAATCAGCGTGGTTGTGTCCGGCGATTGTAGTCCAATTCCTCAGGCGTGAGCTGAAGGCCGACCAGCAAACGATAGTCCTCCAGCCGGGCGCCGGGCGGCAGCGGGATGGTCGTCACGATATCGTCTGTCGCCGAGGCCCTGGTCCGGTCGTCGGGAAACGTCATAGCCAACTCGAACCCTTCTCGCGCGATTATCCTGCTATCGGGGTCGGAGATCGCGACGAAGTAGCCGAACCCGGTCCGTTCACCGCTCGCAGAGGCCGGCTGCGACAGATCGAAGCGCACCTGCATCTCGACGACGCCATTTGCTCCACTGATGGCGCACGACGTCGGCACCGCATCGGCGATCCGGACCTGAAGGCGGGCGGCGGACGGATTCGTGCCCAGGCCAGGCTCGAACCTGGTCAGGGTGCGTGCATCCTCGAGCGTCCCGATCGAGGGACAGTTGCTCTGTTGGGGACCCTCGTCCTCGAAAGCGCTACAGGCGCCGAGCACCGGCAAGACAGCCAGCACCAAAACCGACGTGCGCTTCTGCCACAAGCGAGTCAGGAAGCTGGGCCTCCGGCCAGCACCTGCACTTCGGCTGGAACTTCGCGGAAGACCTTCTGCGACGCGATCCGCTGGCACACGTAACCCTTCCTTCAAGGACATCGCTGTACTACTTTCTCATACAAGTTCGGCTACCGCCTGCGATAATTCGGGCGCTTTCGGGGCAGAGTGGCGGGGCCGAAACTCTAGAGAAAGCCCACATGGGGTACAAGGCCGGCCCGGGTCGCCCCATATCGCACGTCGCACCGGACCCGAATTCGGACAAGTGATGTACCGCCAGCCACTTTCGATCCTCCTCGCCGGCCCGCGCGGCTTCTGCGCCGGTGTCGATCGCGCCATCCAGATCGTGGAGCGTGCGCTCGACCGCTACGGTGCGCCCGTCTACGTCCGGCATGAGATCGTTCACAACCGCTTCGTCGTCCAGAGCCTGGAAGCGAAAGGAGCGGTGTTCGTCGAGGAGCTGGATGAGGTCCCCGAAGGCGCTCCCGTCGTCTTCTCCGCGCATGGGGTGCCGAAGTCGGTGCCGGCCGAGGCGGAGCGGCGCAACATGTTCTTCCTCGACGCCACCTGTCCGCTGGTGAGCAAGGTCCACCGCGAGGCGGAGCGACATTCGAAGAAACAACGCCACATAATCCTGATCGGCCACGCCGGCCATCCGGAAGTGATTGGCACCATGGGGCAGCTTCCGGCAGGCGAGGTGACCCTCGTCCAGAACGCCGATGAAGCGCACACGGTGACGGTGCCGACACCGGACAATCTCGCCTTCATCACCCAGACGACCCTGTCGCTCGATGATACGGCCGAGATCGTTGCCATACTGCAAGAGCGGTTCCCCGGAATCCAGGCGCCGAAGCAGGAGGACATCTGCTACGCGACGACCAATCGGCAGAAGGCGGTCAAGGCGATCGCCAGACGCTGCGACTTCCTTATGGTGATCGGTGCCCCCAATTCCTCCAACTCCAACCGTCTGGTCGAAGTGGCGATGGCCAATGGCTGCGGCCGCGCCCAGCTCGTTCAGCGGGCTTCGGAGATCGATTGGAGCGCCCTGGAAGGGGTGAAGGTGCTGGGCCTGACCGCGGGTGCCTCCGCTCCGGAGTCCCTCGTCGAAGAGGTCCTGGAAGCGTGCCGCACCCGCTACGAAGTCTCGGTCGAAGAGGTCGTCGTCACACGGGAAGACATCGAGTTCAAGCTTCCGCGCGTCCTCGTCGCCTGACGCTGGTACCTTGGCCGTTTACACCGACATCTCCGACGAGGAGCTCGAAGCGTTCGTTGCCGAGTACGACATCGGGACGGTCGTCTCGTGCAAGGGCATCGCGGAAGGGGTGGAGAATTCGAACTATCTCCTCCACACCGACCGTGGACCTTACATCCTGACGCTCTACGAGCGCCGCGTCGAGCCGGAGGACCTGCCCTTCTTCCTCAGGCTGATGGAGCACCTCGCCGAGAATGGCATCGCCTGCCCTACGCCCATCCATGGGCGCGACGGCAAGGTGCTCCGGGAACTTTGCGGGCGCCCGGCGGCAATCGTGACCTTCCTCCAGGGTCTTTGGCCGCGCCGGATCATGCCCGAGCACTGTACCGAGGTCGGCGCGGCCCTCGCTCGCATGCACATCGCTGGCGAAAGCTTTCCCATGCGACGGCCGAATAACCTCTCCGTGGCAGGATGGCGCAAGCTGTACGAACACTGCGCCGACCACGCCGACGATGTCCGGGTCGGTCTCGCTCGCGAGATTGCCGGTGAGCTGGACGTAGTGGAATCGGCGTGGCCGACCGACCTCCCGAAAGGGGTGATCCACGCAGATCTGTTCCCGGACAACGTCTTCTTTAAGGGCGGAAGCCTGTCCGGAATCATCGACTTCTACTTCGCCTGCACCGATTTCCTCGCCTATGACATCGCCATCTGCCTCAATGCCTGGTGCTTCGAGCGCGACAACAGCTTCAACGTGACCAAGGCCCGCCTGCTTCTGGCGAGCTACAGTCGTGTCCGCCCGATCGACGATGCGGAGCTAGACGCCCTTCCGCTATTGGCGCGCGGCAGCGCGCTTCGCTTTCTGTTGACCCGCCTTTACGACTGGCTGAACCAGCCGGAAGGTGCGCTGGTGACCCCGAAGAACCCGATCGAGTACCTGCACCGATTGCGCTTTCACCGGCAGGTCGGCAGTCCGGCAGCCTACGGGCTCGATTGACCGATGGTCGTCGACGCCTATACCGACGGCGCCTGTAGCGGCAATCCGGGACCGGGCGGCTGGGGCGCCATCCTCCGATATGGAGACCGGGAGCGCGAGCTTTCGGGTGGCGAGCCGCAAACGACCAACAACCGCATGGAGTTGATGGCGGCGATCCAGGCGCTCGAGGCGCTGAAGCGACCCTGCCGCGTCCGAATCCATACCGACAGCCGGTATCTTCGCGACGGCATCACAGGCTGGATCCACAACTGGAAGCGGAATGGGTGGAAAACGGCGGCCCGCAAGCCGGTGAAGAACGCCGATCTTTGGCAGCGTCTCGACAGATCGATCGGCAGACATGAGATCGAGTGGCACTGGGTGCGCGGCCACGCCGGTCACCCGGAGAACGAGCGCGCCGACGCACTCGCGCGTCAGGCGATCAAGGATCTGCTCAAGTCCCCCACGGCCGCAGGCGCGGCGGAAGTGTAACCGGGGGCTGCGCCCCCGATTACAGGCCGTGTCCGACGGTCCAAGTCAGAGTTGGCTCAGCACATGCTCGGCACTGGACACTTCGAACGTGCCCGGCTTCTCGACGTTGAGCTGCTTCACGACGCCATTATCGACGATCATGGCGTAGCGCTGCGACCGCTTGCCCATCCCGTTCTTCGTCGCGTCCAGTTCGAGCCCGATGGCACGGGTGAAATCGCCACTGCCGTCAGCGACCATCTCGACCTTGCCATCGCACTGCTGCGACTTGCCCCACGCGTCCATGACGAACGCGTCGTTCACCGCGAGGCAAACCACGGAATCGACGCCTTTGCTCTTGATCTCGCCGGCCTTCTCGACGAAGCCCGGGAGATGCCGCGCCGAGCACGTCGGCGTGAAGGCGCCGGGGACGGCGAAGAGCACGACCTTCTTTCCCGAGAACAGCTCGTCGGTGCTGACCTCCTTCGGACCTTCCGGCGTCATGCGCCGCAGGCTCACGGACGGAATCTTGTCACCTACCTTGATCGTCATCGCATCGCCTCCTGAAGCAGAAACTGGTCGGACCCGCCACCGGGACGGCGGCAGAACACCGATGGCAGACGGTGCCATTTTGCGCGTTGCCCGGCAACAGCCGCGAGGACTCTCAGCGCGACGAGAAGCGCTGCGGCGCTCCCTGCGATGCCCGATCGAGCGCAGCCGCGACGGCATCCGCCGACAACAGCTCCGGAAGAACGATGCCCTGCGGCGCACCCGGGCCATAGACCGCATTGAAGGGGATGCCGTACCGGCCGAACGATGCGAGGTATGCGGAGATCTCGTCGCTGGGGCGCGTCCAGTCCGCTCGCATCGCCCGGACCTTCTCTTCCTCGAACAACCGGCTCGCAATCGGCTCCCGGTCGAGCACGGCCGCCTTGTTGACCTGGCAGGTGATGCACCAGTCCGCGGTTATGTCCACGAACACGACCTCCCCCTGCGCAACGAAGCGATCGATCCCACGCCGGTCGAAAGCTTCCCACCGATCGTCGGCGACCGCGCGGCCGAAAGACCGATCCTGATCGAGGAGGAAAGGCGCCGCCACCGCCGCCGCCATCAACACGGCCGCTGCCGACACCCGGCAGAAAGCTCCAGCATTTCGACCCAACCACAGAAGCGCGATAACCGCGACGGCGATCGCGCCCACGATCATGGTCACCCGAGCATCCGTCTGCGCCTGGAGGACCGAGAGAAGCCATATGGCGGTTCCGAGCAGGGCGAATCCCAGAGCCCGCCTCAGCCACATCATCCAGTTTCCCGGCCGCGGCAGCATCGTCGCGAGCCGCGGCCAAGCCGCGATCGCGAGATATGGCAGTGCCAGGCCGAGACCGAGTGCCAGGAAGATCAGGAATATCTCCAGCGTGCCGCGCGACAGGGCATAGGCGACAGCGGTACCGACGAACGGTGCCGAACAGGGTGTCGCCAGCAGCGTCGCCAGCATGCCCGTGAGGAACGGTCCGGAAAGACCGCCAGGCTCCTCTCTGCTGCCGACGTCGAGCCAGACCGGTAACGCGAACTCGTACAGACCCCAGAGATTGCACGCGAACAGCACCAGGATCATCGTCATGACGATCAGAAATGCCGGCTGCTGGAACTGCATGCCCCAGCCGACCGCAATGCCGCCGGCACGCATACCGGACGCCGCCCCGGCCAGCAGTAGGAAGCACGCCAGAATGCCTGCGGAAGTCGCGAGAAAGCTGCGGCGGGCCGCAGACACATCCGCGCCTCCATGCTTCAGCAGGCCGAGCACCTTGATCGAAAGAACCGGTAGCACGCAGGGCATCAGGTTCAGGATCAAGCCGCCCAGCAAGGCGATCGCCAGTATCGGAATAATGGTGGTTCCGGCCGCCACTTCCCCCGACGTCAGCGGCGACTCCGCTATCCCTGCCTCTATCGGCACAGGAAGAGTGTGCTCTACCGCCCGGTCGCCGTCGACCAACGTAAGTTTCAGCGAAATCTCTTGGTCCGGCATGCCGCCCGCATCCAGGCGCGGCACGACGATATTTGCCTGCCTGCCGTCGCCCCGAACCGCGAGCGACGGTCGGCCCCAGTCGGCCGAGGGCAGCCCTTCGATAAACAGGTCGGGTTGCTGGAACGGCTCGGCCGCACGGACGACCGTGAGCAGAGCCGGGTTGCCGTCCACCTCCGTCCACCGCGCCGAATCGATCGACAAAATCGGACCCGGGGGTCCGGGAACGCGACCGCGATAGCTGTCGATGAGATGCGCGAACGCACTCGGCGCGGCAGGTCCGGCAGGCACCGTCAGCGCGAGCTGTGCGCGCTGCGGGATGCAGATCTCTTCGCAGGTCAGATAGTCGAGGGTGAGTCGCAGTTCCGCAGCCCGGCCCGGCTCCGCGAGCTGCACCGCGATCGGCAGCACCACGGCGTCTCTGTAGCCGAAACTGTCGATGCCGAGAATGGAGAAACGTTCCGGCGCCGGCCATGCGATCTCGGCCGAAGCGACATTCTCGGAACCGCTCCAGTCCAGCTTCGGCGGGAAGCCGCCGTCCCCGGGCGAGCGCCAGTAAGTCTTCCAACCTGGCGCCAGCTCAAATTCCAGCCCCAATGGCAGAATGGCGAGCTCGCCGGTGCCAGACACGGCCGACAACAACCGCACGCCACTTTCCGGGGTGCGCTGCCACGCCGATGCCGTCGAGCCGTATGATGGCGAGGCGGCCCACAGCACGGCTACGATGAACAGAGGCAGCGTCACCGCGATCCTGAGCGCCGCGATCAAGCCACGGCTCACCATCTCGTGCCTTCCAATTCCGGTGCCTCGACCCTGTATACATCCGGCGAGCGCGAATGCGATGCCGCGTATTGTCGCGTGAACTCACGATCCGAAGACCGGGCCCGGAAGTTCACTCGCCGCGCACGCAATCGAGCAACGGACCGAGTTGCCTGATCCGGGCCTGGATCGTGCGCGCGCGCCCCTGGGTATATGGACCCGGCTTCGCCGCAGACCAACTGCGCGGACTGGGCAGGACGGCGATGATGAGGGCAGCCTCCCGGGCGGAGAGATCTGCGACGTCCTTGCCGAAATGCGCTTCGGCGGCGGCCGCCACACCGTAGATGCCGGGCCCCGTTTCGGCCACGTTCAGATACACCTCCATTATCCGCCGCTTGTCCCAGAGCAGCTCGAGCTGGACCGTGAGCCACGCCTCCAAGACTTTGCGCACCCAGCTGCGGCCCGGCCAGAGAAAGAGGTTCTTCGCCGTCTGCATGGAAATGGTGCTTCCGCCCCGCAAGCGGCCGCCGGCACGCCAATCCTCGATCGCCGCGTTGATCGAGTTCCAGTCGAAGCCCGAGTGGGTGCAGAAGCGGTTGTCCTCGCTGGCGATCGCCGCCTGCACGACGGATGGCGGCATCCGGCGCAGCGAAGTCCAGCTCTTCCGAAGCCCCTCGCCCTCGAACAACCGGATGATCATCAGAGGTGTGACGGGGGGCGGCACGTATCGAAAGGCCAGAAGAATGGTCGGCGGACCGAGCAAGAGCACCAGCAACGCCGCGAAAACCACCTTACGCCACCGCTGGCGCAGCGGCGGCAGCTTCAGTGAAGCTCGCGCTGACGGACGTCTCCTCCCACCGGACGAGGGGGGTGCCCGGTCTCGCCGTTGACGAGTTTTTGACGTTTGCGGGGCAGGATCGTTCATGCGTGCTCGAAGCTGAAACGGCGAAGCGGCAGTCTTCCGGCAGGCCAAATCAAAAGACCAACAGAACTTCGCACAGGTAGTGAGCGATGGGCATGCTGACCCAGGCCCGGGTTGAAAGATTGATGTCAGACCTCTCGGGCCGCGTCCGCGCAGAAACGGCTGCCATCGTCGCGGCCGAATTTGCGTCCGGTCACCTGGCCGATGCCGATCGACGAATCGCGGAAGACATCATAGCGGTGCTCGCGAGAGATGCCGAAATTCAGGTGCGGGAATCGATTGCCGAGCATCTCAAGAGCTGTCCGTTGCTACCGCGCGAGATCGCGCTCGAGCTCGCGTACGACATCGAGACCGTCGCCGTGCCGATCCTGCAGTTCTCCTGCTCTCTCACCGAATCCGACCTCATCGACATCGTTCGCGCCGGCCCGACCGCGAAGCAGGTCGCGATCGCGCGGCGACCGAACATCGGCATCCCCGTGACCGATGTGCTCGTCGAGACAGGCAGCTCGACCGTAGTCGGGGCAATGCTCGAGAACAACTCGGCCGACATCTCGGATATCTCCTTCTTCGCAGTCGTGGCGGCGCTCGGCCGTGACGAGGACATTCAGGAGAAGCTGGTGAGTCGGCCTCGGCTGCCGATGAGCGCCGTCCGGGAGCTCATCTGTCACGTTTCCGACGAGCTCGCGGCCCGCCTCATCCTCAAGCACGACATCCCGCCTCAGATCACCGGGCAGATCCTGAACCAGGGACGCGAAGGGGCGATCGCACGGCTGATCGCGGCAAACGACGACGCGGCCATGGCCGAAGCACTGGCGAAACGGAAGGGCGCCGTTACGCCTACGCTTCTCGTCCGCTGCCTCTGCCTGGGCAAGTTGCACTTCGTCGAAGCAGCGATGGCGACCCTGGCCGAGATCCCGATCGAGAATGCCAGGATCCTGATATCGGACCCGGGTCCGCTCGGCGTGCAGAACCTCTACCGAAAGGCGGGCTTGCCGCCCGCTCTGATGAATGCGGTCCGCGCGGCCATCTCGGTCGCCGTTTCGAGGTCGAAGGACGGCCAGCCGACCACCGTGGACGCCCTGACTCGAGAGATCCTCGACCGGCTTCTCCAGGAATATCGGGAGATCTCTCCCGGCAACCTCGAACATGTGCTCGCGGAGCTCGGCAGGATCGGCCACAAGGAGGCCGCCGGAGAAGAAGCGCGCCCGGTGCACTGATTTAGCCGCACCGGCATCGGAGAGGAGCATTGGCCAGTTCCCCATTGAAGGTTCAGCGAGACCGCTTCCTGGGATTCGCCTTCGCCGCAGCCGATCTCCTTCTGGAGCTGGACCAGACCGGCGTTGCGACCTACGCCGCGGGAGCGGCAAAGCGCTTCTTTGGCCGTCAGGACCGAGAGATCGTCGGCCTTCATGCGAACGACCTTTTCGGGCCTGCCGGGGAGATGATGCTGGATGTGGCCCTGCATGTCCTTGGCGATGGCGACCGGCTCGACCCTGTGCCGATTCCGGTGGTCGACGTGGATGGCACCGAGCGGACGGCGCTGCTGGGAGCATGCCGGCTTCCGGGCAAGAACGGGGTGACCTACCTGACACTCAGCGCGATGATCGCCACGCGCGATGGATCTCTCGAGAATGGGGCGGGAGCACTGACGCTGCTTTCGCAAGAGGATTTCATGCGCCGGGCTACGGAAGCGGCCCACAAGTGTCGCCAGGCGGGCCAGACACCCGAGTTGACCATGATCGAGCTCGGCGGGATTGCCGAACTGGAAGAGCGTCTCGGGAAGGATCGTGCCGAAGGTCTCCTCCGTGGCGTCGGCGGCGTCCTTCGTGCACGCTCGATCGGAGATGCGGTCGGCCGGTTGAGCGGCGAAAAATACGGCTTCATGCATGATGCCGCCCTCGACGTCGATGCGATCACGCGGGAGATTGGCCGGATCGCACGGGAAGCGGATCCTGCCAGCCGCGGACTGGATCTGGGCCGAGCCTCGGTAACGGTGGACAACTCCGTGTCCGATTCGGACATGGCGCGGGCGATCGCCGTCACCATTCGGAAGATGGCCGAACAGCCCGCCGGCGAGCTCGGCATCTCCTCCGCGTCCGGAGCGCTGGCGGAGATGGTCGACGACACGCTCGCTCGAGTGATCGAGTTTCGCCGGAGCCTGACCGGCGGCAATACACGTCATGTTTTCCAACCGATCGTCTACCTCGCCGATCGTCGACTGCACCATTCGGAGCTTCTGGTCCGCTTCGAGGACGGCAAATCCCCCCAGGACATCATCGCGTTTGCCGAAGACATGCAGATCATCTCCGAGCTGGACTTCGAGATCTGCCGCGCGGCGGTGACTCTGCTGGTGACGAACCCGGAAGCGGCGCCGATCGCGGTGAACGTGTCCGCTCATTCGATCGAATGTCCGAAGTTCATCGACGCCGTAGCCGAGCTTCTTCGCCGCGAGCGGCCGGGCGAGCGCCTCATCTTCGAAGTCACGGAGTCGGCGCAGTTTCTGAACCTCGCCGCGGCGAACGCAGCCATCCGCCACCTCCGTCAGTTCGGCCATCGCGTTTGCCTAGATGATTTCGGGGCGGGTGCGGCAGGGTTCTCATACCTCCAGGCGCTCGACGTGGATTTCGTGAAGTTCGACGGGAGATACATCCGTCAGATCCTCGATGACGATCGCAGCAGGATGATGCTGAAGGCAATGGCCGGTCTCTGCCGGGAACTCGGCATCGAAACGGTCGGAGAGATGATCGAGACCGAGGCGCAGGCCTCGTTGCTTCGCGATCTCGGTATCGGATTCGGCCAGGGTTTTCTCTTCGGCAGACCGGCTGCGGAGCCTCCGACAAGCAGGCGCGGCCAGCATTCGCCGACCAATCTGCAACGGGTCTCGATCGCCGCACGTAGACGGGAAGCCCGCGAAGTATGGAGTTGAAGCGATCAGGGCGGCGTCACGTTCACGCTGCGTGACACGCGGGGTTCAGGCGGCGCCTGCCTCGATCTGCCGCTCCCCGCCCTTCTTCGGTCCCGTCACGAAACGCGCGACAGGAATTCCCGCGGTCACGGCCGTTCCTTTGCCCGGGGTGCTCTGAACCGAGAAGAACCCACCGTGCAGCTCGATCAGCGCCTTCGAGAGAGGGAGCCCGAGCCCGGTTCCTTCCCGATTTCTCGTCATCACGTTCTCGATCTGCACGAACGGTTCGAGGGCTCTCGGAACATCCTCTGGTGCCATTCCGATGCCGGTGTCGCTCACGACGATCGACACGCCGGCAGCATCCAGGGCGACCGTCACAGCCACCTCCCCCCCTTCCGGCGTGAACTTGATGGCGTTGGAGAGCAGATTCATCACGACTTGCCGCAGCCGCTGCTCGTCGGCCCACACCAAGGGCAGGTCGGACGGCAACTCCGCCCTGACGGTCACCCCCGCGACCGCCGCTTTGTCGCGGAGTAGACGGATCGACGTCTCGATCACTTCCGCGATCTCCGTTGGCTGCTCGATCAGCGCGAGCCGCCCTGCCTCGTTCTTGGACAGATCGAGGAGGTCGTTGATGATGTTCAACAGATGCTTGCCGCTGAATTGAATGTCCCGGAGGTAGTCGAGATAGCGCGGTTCGCCGATCGGACCGAAAACCTCGTCCACGACGATCTGGGAAAAGCCGATGATCGCATTCAGGGGCTGCCGCAGTTCATGGCTCATGTTGGCCAGGAAATCGCTCTTGGCGCGGTGTGATGTTTCGGCTTGGTCCCTGGCCGCGATCAGGTCCTCCCGGAACGACTCGTCCGTGACGGTGCCGACGATCCGACGCACGACGCCGTCCGCTCCTTTCAGGGGTGCGAGGCGGATGTCGCGAGGTTCGCCTTCGATAGCGAGAAACCGGGAGAGCTCGATCGGCGCGGCGCTTCGTGCGCAGCATCCGATTGCTGCACGGAAAGCGCCCGGAATTTGCGTCTCGGTCGCGCCCGAGGCAAACGGCGGGTCGAGGTCCTCGAATCGCTTGTTGCACAGGACCGCCGCAACCTTGCCGCCTTCGTCGAGATCCAACACGAGCAGCGGCGCCGCCACAGCTTCGATCAGCTCGGCCAATGCGGATATGGGCTGCTCAGTCAGCATGCGCCCTCGATTGCCCCCCGGTTCACGCTCCCAGCATGCGTGCCGCGATGTTAAACAACGCTTAAGCTCAAGGTCCGAAAACGATTCGGAAGGTCGGAATGTTCTCACCCCTCGCCGGTCAGCGCGTCGTCGATGTGACGCAGGTCCTCGCCGGACCATACTGCACGTATCAACTCGCCTTGCTCGGCGCCGACGTCATCAAGATCGAGCCCCCGGAAGGCGACTGGTCACGCAGAGGCGGTGACGATCGCGGTCTCGCGGCCACCGGCCTCGGCACGGCCTTCCTGACGCAGAATGCCGGCAAGCGTTCGCTGGCGCTAGACCTCAGATCGCCCGAGGGCGTCTCGGTGATGCAGCGCATCGTCGGGAGCGCCGACATCATGGTGGAGAATATGCGCCCGGGGACGGCGGCGCGGCTCGGCATCGGTTGGGAACAGGCGCGCGCCTGGAATCCGAAGCTGGTCTACTGCTCCATCTCCGCCTTCGGACAGGACGGCCCCCTCGGCGAGCGGCCCGCCTACGACCACATCGTGCAGGGCATGTGCGGTATCATGAGCCTGACGGGCACTCCGGAAACCGCTCCCAACAAGGTGGGCTCGCCCTACATCGACTATGCGACCGGGATGAACGCCGCGTTTGCGGTCGTATCGGCGGTGCTCGAGCGCAATCGCACCGGAGAGGGTCAGTACGTCGACGTCGCGATGCTGGACACGTCCCTGCTGATGATGTCGTCCCTGATCGTGGGCTTCATGGCCTCCGGCAAAGCTCCAGAGCCGGCGGGCAACGAAGCTTTCAGCGGCAGCCCTTCCTCCGGCTCCTACACGACGACGGACGGGCTACTTCTGCTGGCGGCCAACAATGAGCGCCAGTTCCTGAAGCTCTGCAAAGCGATCGGGCGTGACGACATTCCGCAGGATCCGCGCTGGTCCGATCCACAGGAGCGCAAGCGAAATGCCGCGGCTTTGAGGGCGGAGTTCGCCGAGATCTTCGCGGCCCGAAGCGCCGACGAGTGGGAGGTCACACTCAACCGTGCCGGCGTGCCTGCGGTGCGCGTGCGTTCGCTTCCGGAAGTTCTGGCCGAGGGGCAGGTCGAGGCGCGCGAGCTGTTCCACCCCGTCCAGATTCAGGATGCCGG
>JAJUGE010000088.1 GCA_029268305.1 Alphaproteobacteria bacterium | reverse complement strand
TGATTTACCGATACTCCGCGCCGCCCGAACCCAGAGCCGGACAGATTTCCATGAGCGATCAGGTCAAGCGCGTCGTCCTCGCCTATTCCGGCGGGCTCGACACCTCCGTC
Organism: Alphaproteobacteria bacterium; assembly: GCA_029268305.1. GTDB lineage: Bacteria > Pseudomonadota > Alphaproteobacteria > JAJUGE01 > JAJUGE01 > JAJUGE01. The sequence goes on along the minus strand of JAJUGE010000088.1, from coordinate 14,226 downwards.
ATCCTCCGCTGGCTGCAGGAGACCTATGCTTGCGAGGTCGTCACGTTTACCGCCGACGTCGGCCAGGGGGAGGAACTGGAGCCCGCGCGCAAGAAGGCCGAGTCGATGGGCGTGAAGCAGATCTTCGTCGACGATCTGCGCGAGGAGTTCGTGCGCGACTTCGTGTTCCCGATGTTCCGCGCCAACGCCCTGTATGAAGGTGTCTACCTGCTCGGCACCTCGATCGCCCGGCCGCTGATCGCGAAGCGCCAGATCGAGATTGCGGAAGAGGTCGGCGCCGACGCGGTGGCGCACGGCGCCACCGGCAAGGGCAACGACCAGGTGCGCTTCGAGCTCGGCTACTACGCGCTCAAGCCGGACATCAAGGTGATCGCGCCCTGGCGAGAGTGGGACCTCAACTCACGCACGCGCCTGATCGAATATGCCGAGCAGCACCAGATCCCCATCGCGCGCGGCAAGCGTGGCGAACCCCCCTACTCGACCGACGCCAATCTGCTGCACATCTCCTACGAAGGCCGCGCGCTCGAGGACCCGTGGGTCGAGCCGGACGAGGAAATGTTCACGCGCTCGGTGGCGCCGGAGAAGGCGCCGGACACCCCTACCTATGTCGAGATCGACTTCGAGAAGGGCGATCCGGTCGCGATCGACGGGAAGCGCCTGTCTCCGGCAGCGCTGCTGACGAAGCTGAACGAGCTCGGCGGCGCGAACGGCATCGGTCGGATCGACATGGTCGAGAACCGATTCGTCGGCATGAAGTCGCGCGGCGTCTACGAGACGCCGGGCGGGACCGTGCTGCTCGCGGCGAGGCGGGCGGTGGAGAGCTTGACGCTCGACCGCGGTGCCATGCACCTCAAGGACGAGCTGATGCCGCGCTATGCGGAGCTCGTCTACAACGGCTTCTGGTTCTCGCCCGAGCGGCGGATGCTCCAGGCGGCGATCGACGAGAGCCAGCAACGGGTAAACGGGACTGCACGGCTGAAACTGTACAAGGGGTCCGTGACGGTGGTCGGGCGCAAGTCGCCGGACAGCCTGTACCGCCACGACGTGGTCACGTTCGAGGAGGACACCGTGTACGATCAGCGCGACGCGGAGGGCTTCATCAAGCTCAATGCGCTGCGTCTCCGGCTGGCGGCGGCGGTGCGACAATAGGAGGCTGGTTTACCACCCCCGCGGGGTTGAATCTGCCGCGGGGGCGCCATATTTTCCAGCCAGTATCTTTCCGGGTTTCGCCCAGCAGATAGCGGTGATCGCGACGTCCGCGGCCCCTCGCAGGCCAGCGGCACCGGAACTTTGCTGCCTGTCGCGCTTGCGCGGGCAGAGGCGTCGCGGCGCTCGCCGACTTCGAACGTCGGTGACGCGGGCCAGGCGATAATGTGTCGAGAACAACTCCAGGAGCTTCCAGAATGGACAATGAGAACAAGCGTCTGAGCGGCAAGACGATCGCGATCCTCGTGGCCAACGGCTTCGAGGAAGCCGAGATGACGGAGACACAGAAGGCTCTGGTCGCCGAGGGCGCCACGGCCCGCATCGTCTCGCCCGAGAACGGGCTGTGCAACGGTTGGCACGAGGGGACCTGGGGTCACAATTTCTACGTCGAGGTGAAGGTCAACGAGGTGCTGCCGAGCCAGTATGACGGCCTGCTTCTGCCGGGCGGCGAGCGCAGCCTGAAGACCCTGCTCGAGAACGCGCACGCGCGGCGGATCGTCAAGGGCATGGTCGACGCGAACAAGGCGGTCGGCGTTCTCTCCGACGGCGTTGAGATGCTGGCGGCCGTCGAGGCGATCGCCGGTCGCAACGTGACGGGCGCGCCCGAGTCCCGCGAGAAGGTCGAGCAGGCCGGCGGCATCTGGAGCGACGGCCAAGCGGTGAGCGACGGGCGACTCGTCACCAGCCGCGGCGGCGAAGACCTGCCGGCTTTCGTCGAAGCTTTCCTGGAAGCGGTGGAGAACGGCGACGCCAGCGCACGCGAAGCGGCCTGATCTCCTGGAGATTGTTCGAAGGGCCCTCCCGCCACCCGGCGGGAGGGCCTTTTTTGTTGCACGAGCCAGCGGCAGGTGCCGTCTTGACAGCGAGAGACCGGCAATCCGACACTGAGCGGTGAGGGCCGGGACGCGGACGCGAATCGGCCCGAAGAAACGAGAACAAGAACAAGACGCTTCGCCGGGCAGAATCTATCCCGGCAGGCGCAGCGGTGGAGACGCACATAGTCGGGCGAACGCTCAACGGGCTGACGAATGCCGGTGCGCTCGTCGGTGGTCTGCTCCTCGTCGCAATGATGGTGCAGATCAATCTCGACGTGATCTGCCGATTTTTCCTCGGCGCGCCGCTCCCCCTCACGCTCGAGATCGTCTCGCATTACTACATCGTGGCCGTGGTGTTCCTGCCGCTGGCCATGGTCGAGCGCGACAACGCCCACATCAGTGTCGAGTTGCTTTCACAGCATCTGCCGCCACGTCCGCGGGAGCTGCTGATCGCGGGGGTCTGCGTCGTCTCGGCGCTCTATTACGCCATGTTCACCTATGTGACCTGGCTGGACGGGCTCGACCGGTTCGCGACGCGTGAATACATCATGGGTTCCTATGTGCTCGCGATCTGGCAGAGCCGATTCCTGCTGCCGATCGGCTGCGGGCTCCTGACGCTTTACCTCGTCTGGAAGTCGGTCCGGCTGTTGAGAGGCGCTCCGCACCTGCTGGAGAGCCCGGACGACACCGCGATGGTCGATTAGGTGCCGTCGTGAGCGATCTCGCGGTCTGCGCCTACGCGCTCGTCGCGCTCGTCGCACTTCTCCTCTTGCGAATTCCTGTGGCCGTGGCGCTCGGCGGCGTCTCTTTCGTCGGTCTCTGGGTGCTTGTCGGTATCGACGCCGCCTTCGGCATCTTCAAGTCGATCCCCTACGACTTCGTGGCGCACTGGTCGCTGAGCTCGGTCCCGATGTTCCTACTGATGGGGTACATCTGCTATCACGCTCGCCTGACCGACGGTCTGTTCGAGCTGGCGCGCGTGTGGCTCGCGCGGCTGCCGGGAGGGCTGGCGGTCGCCTCGATCGGCGCGGCGGCTGGATTCTCCGCCGTCACCGGCTCGTCCGTCGCCTGCGCGGCGGCGATGGGGCGCATCGCCATCCCCGAGATGCTGAAGAGCGGCTACGACAAGAGCCTGGCCGCCGGCACCATCGCCTCGGCCGGGACCATCGGCTCGATGATCCCGCCGAGCATCATCCTCCTGATCTATGGGATTTTCGTCGAGCTGCCGATCAGCAAGCTGTTCATCGCCGGGCTGCTGCCGGGGGTGATCACGGCACTCATGTATGCCGCCATGATCATCGTCCGGTGCCGCATCACGCCCGCGCTCGCGCCGCGCACTCGCCTCGACGTGACCTGGGCCGAGCGGTTCGGCGCATTCTGGCACACCTGGCCGGTGCTCGCGATCATCGTCGGCGTCTTCGGCGGGCTGTTCGGCGGCATCTTCACGCCGACCGAAGCCGGCGCCGTCGGCGCGGCCCTTTCGCTTATCGTGGCCGCGGTTCAGGGCACCCTGACCCTGCGCAATTTCCGCGCCGCCGTGGTGGAGACGATGCGGAGCACGGCGGCGATCTTCGCTATCGCCATCGGCGCCAACGTCCTGGTCCGCTTCCTCGCCATCGGCGGATTCAACGATTTCGTCACCGATCTGGTGACGACCCACGAGCTTTCCGAGCTCCATCTGATCATCGCGATGTCGGCGGTGTTCCTGTTCCTCGGCTGCTTTCTCGACCCGATCGGGATCATGCTGCTCACCCTGCCGGTCTTCCTGCCGGTCGCGGAGCATGCCGGCCTCGACATGATCTGGTTCGGCATTCTCATGACGAAGTGGCTCGAGGTGGCTCTGATCACGCCGCCGGTCGGGCTGAACGTCTTCGTCATCAAAGGCGTGGTGGGCGATGCGATCCGCACCGAAACCATCTTCAAGGGCATCTTCTGGTTCCTGGCGACCGACCTGGTGTTCGTAGTGCTGCTGGTGAGCTTCCCGGAAATGGCCACCTGGCTGCCGAGTCTCATCGAATGAGAGACGCCCATAAAAGAACGAAGAAGGAGAATGGAATGACCACGCCATCCCTGCGAGCGCTTGTTCTGGGGGCCGTGCTGGCCGCCACGACCGCCGGCACGACGGCGGCTGCCGAGATCTCGGCCAAGCTGAATCTGTGGACGCCCCCGAAGCATCAGACGGTCACCCACGGGGCCGAGCCGTTCATGGAGGCGATGGAGAAGGAATCCAACGGCGAGCTGACCTTCAAGCTGTTCTCGTCGGGCGCGCTGCTGGGTGCACGCGCGAGCCTCCAGGGGCTGAAAGACGGGGTGGCGGAGGTCGTTCAGATCACCTTTCCCTACTTTCCATCGGAGCTCCCCTATCAGGGGCTCGTCGCCGATCTGGCCATGATCGGCAGCAATCCCGGAGCGATCGGTATCGGCGTCAGCGAGTTCACGATGCTGCACTGCCCGCCCTGCCTCGAAGAGTTCAAGCGGTTCAACGCCGTCTACACCGGCACCACCAGCACGTCGGCCTATGTCATCCTGGCGAAAACTCCGGTCAGGACCCTCGCCGACCTCAAGGGCAAGAAGGTGCGAACGCCGGGCGCGCTTTGGGACCGGTTCCTGAATTCGGTCGGCGCCACGCCGGTCAACATGCCCGCCAACGAGATGTACGAGGGAATTTCGCGCGGCATTATCGACCTGGCGCTGCAGCCGGCGGGCGCGATGCGCAGCTACGGTCTGGCCGACGTGGCGAAGGGTGTGACCACGCTTCAGCTCGGTACGTTCCGGTCATTCGCCACCTTCATGGCGAACACCCGTTACTGGAGCAAGCTGAGCCCGGAGCAGCGCAAGCTCTTCCTGCACAACGCGATGAAGTACTCGATCAACACCTCCCTGGAGTACGAGAATGTGGATGCTGAGGTGCTCGAGGAAGGCAAGAAGCAGGGAGTGGAGGTGATCGAGCCGTCGCAGGAGCTTCTCGACGCCCGCGAAGCCTTTCTCGCGCAGAACCGGGAAGAAGTCATCGCTCAGGCGAAGAGCCGCCTCGGCATCGCCGAGCCCGAGCCGCTGATCGAGAAGCTGACGGAATCGATCCTGAAATGGGAGGACAGGGCCGCTGCGCTCGACAACGACGTCGAGAAGCTGAGCGAGGCGGCGGACGAGGAGATCCTCTCGAAGATCGACGTCAACACCTACGGCCTGTAGCCGAAGGGGAGGGGACCGCGTCTCAGACCGGGAACGGCGACGCGCCGAAGAGCGGCTGGTGGACGACCAGCAGCACAACATAGAGACCGAGTGCTGCCGCCACCCGCCAGAGGCCGATGCCGGCCCAATCCGGCTTCGTCCGGCCGCTCAGGATCGCGGCGAACGGGATCACCGAGGTCGTGAGCGCGATCGGGCCCCAGGTGCTGCCCATGGCGTGACGCCGGCGATGGTCGATGTGCAGCATGCCGCCGACGCTCAGCACGAGGATCGCGGCGAACAGGACGATGGAGGCCGCATCGCCGTTCGCGAGCAGATGGCTCGTCGCCCACAGCGTCGCCCCCATCAGGAACGGATGCCGCGTGATGCGCATGATGCCGGGGGCGGGATCGAGCTCCTCGGCGGACTGGCTCTCGCCGCCGACGGCGGTCACGTTGGGGGTGGTGTAGGCGCCGACGACGAGCAGCAGGGCGAACGGCATCGTGAGCACCGGTATCCAGCGCATCCAGCCCGCCGGCTGCCAGATGCCGAGCGGCGGCGCGGAGGCGTAGCCGAGCAGCAGCCACGCGAAGGTGGCGATGGCGAACACCGTATAGACGATGCGGAAGCCGCCCATGCCGAGATGGCGGATCAGCGGCGTGCGCACGGGCAGGCTGGAGAGGAGGAAATGGCCGAGAACGAAGGTCGTCGCCGCCGCGATCAGATCGTAGAGCGGGCCTGCGATTATCGGCATCTCCCCTCCGTCACCCGCTCTCGTCGGCCGGCCGGCTCAACCGGATCCGGCGCCGAGGTCGGCCGGATCGATTCCGTGCTGGCGGCAGGTCGCAGTCAGCGTGTTCTGCAGCAGACAGGCGATCGTCATCGGCCCGACGCCGCCTGGAACCGGCGTGATTCCGCCGGCGACCTCTACCGCTTCGGCGTAGGCGACGTCGCCGACCAGGCGGTTCTTGCCGTCCGCGCCGGCGATGCGGTTGATGCCGACGTCGATCACCATCGCGCCCGGCTTGATCCAGTCGCCGCGGATCATCTCGGGTCGCCCGGTCGCGGCGACGAGGATGTCGGCCCGGCGGCACACGCCCGGCAGGTCCCGCGTGCGCGAGTGGGCGACGGTGACGGTGCAGTTCGCCTTGAGCAGCAGGGCCGCCATAGGTTTGCCGACGATATTGGAGCGGCCGACGACTACGGCCTCGAGCCCGCCGAGGTCGCCGAGCCGATCCTGCAGCATCATCATGCAGCCGAGCGGGGTGCAGGGCACCAGAGCCTCGCCGCCGCTCATCAGGCGGCCGACGTTGATGGGATGGAAGCCGTCGACATCCTTCGCCGGATCGATCGCAGCGATCACCCGCTCCGTATCGATCTGACTTGGCAGCGGAAGCTGGACGAGAATGCCGTTGACGCGACGGTCGCCGTTCAGGTCGTTCACGGCGGCGAGCAGCGTGGCCTCGTCGGTGTCGGCGGGAAGCCGGATCTGCAGCGACTGCATGCCGGCGGCCTCGGTCTGCTTGCCCTTGTTGCGGACGTAGATCTCGCTCGCGGGGTCGTCGCCGACCAGGACGACCGCAAGGCCCGGGACGATGCCGTGACGGCCTCGTAGTACTGCCACCTGCTCCGCCACGCGTGCCCGCACGCGTTCGGCGAACGCCTTGCCGTCGATGCGGACTTCCGCCCTCTCAGTCATGCACGTCTCCCAGCAAGGGCGCGATTCGCGCCCGGAGCGCCTCCGGCTCGCCGCGTATCAGCACCTTTTTCTCCCGTCCGCGCGCGCCTGCAACGATGGAGATCGCCGATCTCGGAATTTTCCAGGTCTTCGCCATGAGGGCGATCAGTGCGTCGTTCGCGAGATTGTCGGTCGGGGGCGCCGTTACGGAGACGCGCAGACGGGCCGCGCCGTCGGCATCGCGCACCGGCGTACCGATCGCCGCCTTGCCGGCCCTCGGCGTCAGTCTCACTGCGATCACCACTCCTTCGTCCGTCTCGCGCAGCATGCCGGATGATGTCGGATCGGAACCGTCAGTAGGCAAGGCGCGCAGCGAGGCGGAACAGGACGTCCTTCAGGAAGATGAGGCCGAGAATCAGGATCAGGGGCGATATGTCGATGCCGCCGAGGTTCGGCAGGAAATTCCGGATCGGGCGAAGCGCCGGCTCCGTCACCCGCCAGAGGAAATCCACCAGCATGTAGACGAACCGGTTGCTCGTGTTGATGACGTTGAAGGCGATCAGCCAGCTCATGACCGCCGAGATGATCAGGATCCAGATATAGAGGTTGATCAGCGTGGCGATGATGTTCAGAAGCGGTATCAGAATAACGTCCATGCGCCGATCCCCGGATCCTCGACAGCGGAACACAGTCATATCGCTGCGTCTTTCGCAGTGCAACCCGAGCAGCCCACCCACCTGCCGACCCGGCGACGGATCGGGCGGGACGGGGCAAGAAGGATGACCTGCGCCGACCGCTTCGGCTAACATCCGCAGCAACCCGCAACCGGAACACAAGCGCCTCGCGGAAAGGCGCGGAAGGAGAACGGCGCATGAATTGGCAGCCCGAGCTGGAGGAGCTTCGTCGGCGGGAGCGATTCGCCGAGGAGATGGGTGGGCCGGACAAAGTGGACCGTCAGCACAATGCCGGCCGCCTGACCATCCGCGAGCGCATCGACAAGCTGCTCGACCCGGGCTCTTTCCACGAGATCGGCAAGATCGCCGGCCTCGCCGAGTACGACGCCGACAACGAGCTGAAGAAGCTGACGCCGTCCAATTTCGTGTTCGGGCGCGGCAAGGTCGAAGGCCGGCCGGTGGTGGTCGGCGGCGACGACTTCACCGTCCGCGGCGGCTCGGCGGATGCGACCATCAAGGAAAAGCACATCATGTGCGAGCAGATGGCGAACGAGCTTCGCCTGCCGCTCATCCGCATGGTGGAGGGGTCCGGCGGCGGCGGCTCTGTCAAGACGATCGAGACGACCGGCCGTGCCAATGTCCCCGGCGTCAAGGGCTGGGAGTGGGTGGTGCGGAACATGGGCACGGTGCCGCGTGTCGCCCTCGGCCTCGGCTCGGTCGCCGGACTGGGCGCCGCCCATCTGGCGGCCAGCCATTATTCGATCCTGGTGAAGGAGAAGGCGGCCCTGTTCGTCGCCGGTCCGCCGGTGGTCGAGCGCCTCGGACAGAAGCTCACCAAGAACGAGCTGGGCGGCTACCAGATCCACACCCGGAACGGCGCCGTCGATCATGCGGTCGACAGCGAGGAAGAGGCGTTCGAATGCGCCCGTCGCTTCCTCTCATATCTGCCGTCCTCCGTCTACGAACTGCCGGCGCGCGGGCCGCAGACCGACGATCCAAACCGGCGGGAGGACTGGCTGCTCTCCGCAGTGCCGCGCGACCGGCGCAAGGTCTACCGGATGCGCCCGATCGTCGAGGCCGTGGTCGACAAGGGCTCGTTCTTCGAAATCGGCCGCGCCTGGGGCCGGTCGGTCATCACCGGGCTCGCGCGGATCGACGGCTGGCCGGTCGCCATCATGGCGAGCGACCCGTTCTACTATGGTGGCGGCTGGACGGCAGACGCCTGCCAGAAGGTGACGCGCTTCGTCGACCTCGCCCAGACGTTCCATCTGCCGGTGGCTTATCTCGCCGACTGCCCCGGCTTCCTGATCGGGCTGGAGGCGGAGCAGACGGCGACGATCCGGCACGGCGTCCGGGCGATGTCGGCGATCTGGCAGACGACGGTGCCGTGGTGCGCGATCATCGTCCGCAATTCATTCGGCGTGGCCGGAGCGGCGCATCAGAACGGCGGGCGCTACTGCTTCCGCTATGCCTGGCCTTCCGGCTGGTGGGGTTCGCTTCCGCTCGAGGGCGGGATCGAAGCCGCCTACCGCGCCGAGATCGAGGCCGCAGAGGATCCCAAGGCGAAACTCGAGGAAATCGAGGAGCGGCTCAACAAGCTGCGGTCGCCCTTCCGATCGGCGGAGACCTTCTGGATCGAGGAGATCGTGGACCCGCGCAATACCCGCCCGCTGCTGGTCGAATTCGCCAACCATGCCGCACCTCTGCGCGAGACCGGTCCCTCGTTGCACGCGATGCGGCCGTAGCAGGCCGGAATCGCGCCACCGCCCATCGCCGCTCGCAACGTCCGGTGAGGTCGCCGCCGTGCGATACATCGCCATGACGTTCGTCTTTGGAGGAGCGGTTCGATTGTGGTCCGGAGCCGGTCGCACCCATCGTGCGAGCGTTCGAACCAGCCGATGACGGTGGCCGGCCCTGCCGGCCAGGTTCTGCGCCGCAGCGAGCCCTGCCGCGAGAGCCGCGACGGCTGCGGCCGCGGTGTTGGAGCGGAGCCTAGCCGGGGTGGATGTCGTGAATCTGTGCACTTTCTCTACACCTGAGCTTTGCCGACGCTTCCCTGGCCGCCGGCTCGACCGTGACCATGCTGCGGCTTCCGCTCGGATTGCGATGTGACGGACCACACATCGAAGGCAATTCGCGCGGTGGGTGATAGATTGCGGCGATGGTCACACCGCAGGAGACGACGATGAGCGAGGGGAATATGGCGGATGCGGGCGAGCGCGAAGCGGAGGCGCTGGTCGCCGGCTTCACCTATCCCAGCTTCGAGGTGACGGTGACGCCGGAGGATCAGGCGGAGAAGCATCGCCTGTGCGGCGTCGACACCCGCCTCTTTGGCGACTACGCCGACATCACCTACTTCGCCAACCAGGCGATCCTGGCGACGAAGCGCGCCGGAATCACCATCAACGGCAGCGTTCACATGACGCAGCGCTACCGGCTGATGGAGCCCATCATGGTGGGCGAGAAGCTGGAGCAGCTCGGTGAGATCACGTCGACGGAGGACACGCCGAAAGGACGGATCGTTCGTTCCACCTTCACCTACGTGCGGCCGGACGGCAGCGTGCCGATGGTGGCGGAGCGGAGCAGCATCCGGCTCGATCTCGGCACCGGTGAAAAGCCCGCTGCCAGGGAAAGCTCGGCGCCGAAGGCGGCGGAACCGCTTCCGGAGCACGAGCTCTCGGTGGTTCAGTTCGTGCCGGAGCACGTTGCAGCTTACAGCGCGGAAGCCGACAACCGCATCCACTCGCATCCCGAGGTGGCGAGGCAGTTCGGCTTTCGGGCACCGATCGCCGGCGGCCTCATGGCATCGCGCCTGATGATGGAAGCGCTCTATCGCAAGGGCCCGGTGCGCTCGTTGGAGATGGAAATCCGCTTCCTTCGCCCCATGTTCTGGGATGACCGACTTCGGGTCGTGGGCAACGCCGACCTGACGGCGCTGGCGGTTGTCGGACCGCACGGAAAGCCCACCAGTCGCGCAGTCGTCGAGTCGATCTCCTACCTGCGCTGAGGCCGCCGACCGGCCTCTTCGAAAGGCCGATCTCCGGATGGCACGACCACCTGCCGCACTTCACTGCATGCCCGCAGCCTTCGCCTTGCTGGTTGCGGGCATGCTCGTTCCCGCTCCCGTTGCCGCAGAAGCGGGGACAGTGGTTCCGGTGCCGATCGTGAGCGGCCCGGACCCCCTGCGCAGCCCCGTCGCTCCCTATCGGGGCCGGGGCGCGACGCAGCCGCTCGCTCCGACCGAGCGGCAGCAGCTCCAGAACTACCGAACCGATCTCCAGAGCCGCCGCAGGGAGCTCGAGCAGGCGCGCCCGAACGCATCGCCGCGTATAGGCGAGGAGCGGCGGGAGGTGCAGCAGGAGCTGGATCGACTACGCCGGCTGAGCCGTTGAGGATTGCCCGGCCGCTTCGTCGTGGTCGCCTCCGCACCATGAGAAGAAGCAGCCGGACCCGCGTCAGCAGCCGAGCTTTTGTGCCAGGTCGACGAAGTCGTCGGCGATGACGTCGAAATCGTGCTCCGCCCTGGTGTCCTTCGCCTGGTTCGGACCGTACTCGACCGGGCGCAGAACGAAGGCGGTGCGGAAACCGACCTTGCTCGCGGCGACGAGATCGTTGTTGTGCGCCGCCGTCATCATGCATTCCTCCGGCTTGAGGCCGAGGAAGTCCGCGGCTCGCAGATAGGCCTCGGGCTGCGGCTTGTAAGCGCGTGCGACCTCGGCCCCGAGGATCGCGTCCCACGGCAGCCCGGCGCGCTTCGCCATGTTCACCATCAGCGCCACATTGCCGTTCGAGAGAGTGGCCAGAACGTATTTTCTGCGCAGGCGCGTCAGCCCCTCGATCGTGTCTGGCCACGGATCGAGCCGGTGCCAGGCCTTGTTCAGATGGTCGAGCGTCGCTTCGTCCAGCCCGCCGATCCCTTTCTCGGCCAGAAGGTCCTCCAGGTTCATCCGGTGCAGGTCGTCGAGCTTGTTCCAGGGCATGGTGCCGTCTCGGACCTTCTGCATCGCCGGCTGATACCGGGCACGCCACGCATCGGCGAAGGCATGCCAATCCTCCTGGACGCCAAGGGGGGCGAGGATTGCCTCGGCCTCGCGCGCCACGCTGTCGCGCCAGTTCACCACGGTTCCGAACACGTCGAATGTTAGGGCCTTCACGCCGTCGATGCTCATGCATGTCTCCTGAAGCCGGGTCGCCGCATGCCAAGATCCGCCGGGCGATGGGGCGCAGCATAGCGTCGGCGGAGTCCAGCCCCAACCGCCTTAGATGCTGGTATCGCAGGTGTCGGGCCGATATCGTCCGGCGATCGACAAATGCCAGAGAGGGGGACTGGAGCATGGCATCCGGGATCATCGATTCGGCGATCTTCCGCGACATGTTCGGCACCGCGGCGATGCGCGCGGTCTTCTCGGACGAGAACATGCTGCAGAAGCATCTGGAGGTGGAGGTGGCGCTGGCACGCGTCCAGGCCCGCCTAGGCATCATCCCCCAAACCGCAGCCGACGACATTGCCGCCGGGGCCTCGGACGCGAAGATGCTCGATCTCGTGGAGATGAAGCGGGAAGCGGAGATCGTCGGCTATCCGATCCTGCCGCTCGTGCACCAGATCGGCCACCTCTGCCGCGACGGGGCCGGCCAGTACGCGCACTGGGGCGCGACGACCCAGGACATCCAGGACACGGGGACGGTGCTCCAGCTTCGCGAAGCGTTCGATCTGATCGAAGCGGACCTGGCAGCGCTCGGGGAAATTCTCGCCGAACTGTCGGTACGGCATCGGGACACGGTCATGGCCGGGCGGACCCATCTGCAGCACGCTCTGCCGGTCACCTTCGGCTACAAGACCGCCGTCTGGCTCTCTTCGATCGACCGCCATCGCGAGCGGCTGGCGGAACTGCGGAAGCGGGTGCTCGTCGGTCAGTTCGCCGGGGCGGCGGGCACCCTCGCGTCCCTCGGCGACCGCGGGCTCGAGGTGAGCGACGCGCTCATGGACGAACTCGGGCTCGGCCGACCTTCGATGCCCTGGCATGTCGCGCGCGACGGCGTAGCGGAGGCGATCTGCTTCCTCGGGCTCGTGACCGGCACCCTCGGCAAGATCGCGACCGACGTCATGCTGATGATGGCGACCGAGACGCAGGAGGCGTTCGAGCCGTTCGTGAAGGGCCGTGGCGGCAGCAGCACCATGCCGCAGAAACGCAATCCCATCTCGTGCGAGCTCATCATCGCCGCCGGCAAGGTCGTCCGACAGCATGCCGCTCTCGGCCTCGATGCGATGGTCACGGACTTCGAGCGGGCGACCGGGCCCTGGCACGTCGAGTGGGTGGTGGTGCCGGAAGCGTTCGTCCTGACGGCGGGCGCGCTCAACCAGGCGCGGTTCATGCTCTCGGGGCTCGAGGTGAACGCCGACAGGATGCGCCGCAATCTCGACATGACTTCGGGCCTGATCGTGGCCGAGGCGGTGATGATGGGGCTCGCGCCGACGCTCGGCCGCCAGACCGCACACGACGTCGTCTACGACGCCTGCCGCAAGGCGTCGCAGGGGGGCCTGTCGCTTCTCGATGCGCTGCGCGCGACGCCGGAAGTGGCCGACAAGCTGCCGGATTCGGAACTGGTGCGGCTCACCGACCCCGCCGGATATCTGGGCGAGGCGCCGCGCATGGTCGACCGGTTCCTCGCCGGGCGGAGCAAGCCGAGCTGATCTTCCGAAGCTCAGGCCGCCCGCGCCAGTAGGCGCAGCCCCGCGAACAGGAGGATCAGACAGAGAACGCGCCGCGTGGCCTTCTCCGTCATCCAGCGTGTCCCGATCATCGTTCCGAGCACGGCTCCCGCGATCGCCGCGCCGGTATATAGCGGGGTGTCCGCCGTGGGCTGTTGGCCAGACATCAGCACCCCCGCCAATGCCAGGACAGAGTTGCAGAGGATGAAGGGGGGAGAGATCGCGGCCGCCTGACGCGCCGTCGTCCAACCCAGACCGATCAGAGCGGGAGCGATGAAAATTCCGCCGCCGACTCCAGTCTCGCCGGAAGCGACTCCCGCGGCCGCTCCCACCAGGATGACGGGCAGCAACGGGATTTCGGCTCCGCAGTCGGCTTCCGATCCGTGTCGCGCGACCGTGAGCAATGCGGCGGCGAGCAGCAGCACGCCTGTGGCGACGAAATAGACGCTCGCGTCGAGCACCAGCAGTCCGCCGAGGAACGCCGCGCCGAGCGACGGAACCGTCACTTTCCAGAGGGTCCCCCACGGGATCGCTTTGCTCCACTGCAACCGGGCGGTCGCGTAGCCGGCAGCGATCACGTTCAGGAGCAAGGCGGTCGGTCGCATCTCCTCCGCGGGACATGCTGCAAATGCCATGATCGCGAGGAAAGCCGTACCCCCTGCCTGCCCGGCGGTGGCGTAGAGGGTGGCGGCGGCGCCCATGGCAAGGGCAACAAGGGTCTGATCCATCGCGCCTTTTGTCGTGCGGTTCCCGCGCCAACGCAAGCGGGTGGCGGCCGCCCGGTGGCGGGACAACACCGGGAACCGACCTTCCGCGAGTCTGTTCGGCGGGCAAGGAGACTAATCGACGACGGTCTCACAAGTAGAGCAGAGGAATTTGCGTTATGGCAGGCAAACTGGACGGCATCACGGTCGCCATGCTGGCGACGGACGGCGTCGAACAGGTCGAGCTGACCGAGCCGAAAAAAGCGCTGGA
>JAJUGE010000087.1 GCA_029268305.1 Alphaproteobacteria bacterium | reverse complement strand
GCCATCTGAAGGGCATGGGCTTCAACAACGGAGGATGGGACAGCGTGCGTGCCTCACGCGTATCATGGCTGTTGTTGGCCGTCCTGGTCGGTTGGGGAGCACTCTCACCGGGGGATGACCATGGATTCGGTCCGGCGCCGGCCATCGCCCAGACCGATCTGCGACAGGTTCCCCAGTCGCGCCAACAGATCACATGGTCTTTCGCACCGCTGGTACAGCGGGCGGCGCCGGCCGTCGTGAACATCTACACCCGTCGGGTGGTGCGGGACCGTGGGCCGTCGCTCCTTTTCAACGACCCCTTCTTCCGACGGTTCTTCGGCGACCTGGCGCCCTCGATGCCCGGCCGGGAGCGTATCCAGAATGCCCTCGGCTCGGGGGTGATCGTCGATCCGTCTGGGCTGATCGTCACCAACGCGCACGTGATCGAAGGTAGCGACGAGATCACGGTGGTGCTGCCCGATCGTCGCGAGTTCGATGCGACCGTCGTGCGGAGCGACCCGCACAGCGATTTGGCGGTCCTGCGCGTCGACGCGCGTGGCGATGCTCTTCCCACGATCCCTCTCGGCGATTCCGATCAGCTCCAGGTCGGGGATCTCGTGCTGGCGATCGGCAATCCGTTCGGCGTCGGTCAGACGGTCACGAGCGGAATCGTCTCGGCCGTCGCCCGTACCAATCCAAGCATCAACGACTACGGGTTCTTCATCCAGACCGATGCCGCGATCAACCCGGGCAACTCCGGCGGCGCGCTAATCGACATGAACGGTCGCCTGATCGGTGTGAACACCGCGATATACTCGCGCAGCGGCGGCTCGATGGGCATCGGCTTCGCCATTCCCGCGAACCTCGTCAGGACGGTTCTGGCGAGCGTCGGCTCCGGCAGACCGTTGGTGCGGCCGTGGCTCGGCGCCGAAGTCCAGGCTGTGACACAGGACCTCGCCACCGCCATGGGGCTCTCCCGGCCGCGCGGCGTCCTGATCAGCAATCTGCATCCGCGCAGCCCGTTCGCCCGGGCGGGCGGTCGGGTAGGCGACATCGTGACCGCCGTCGACGGGATGACGGTCGACGACCCGGTGGCGCTCCGGTTCAGGATTTCCACGCGCCCGCTCGGTTCGCGTGCCGACATCGACATCTGGCGCGACGGCCGCGAATACCGCCTGCAGGTGCCGATCGAGCCACCGCCCGAGGATCCGCCGCGGAACCAGACGACGATCAGTGGCGACAACCCGCTCTCCGGGGCGACGGTGGTCAACCTCTCGCCGGCGGTCGCGGACGAGCTTTCGGTCGGGCTCACGGACCGCGGAGTCGCGGTTCTGGAGGTGGCGCCGCGATCGATAGCCCGGCGAATGGGTTTCCGTCCGGGCGACGTGGTGGTCTCGGTGAACGGGCGGTCGGTCAGCCGCGTTTCCGAGTTGCGCTCGCTGCTCGACCGGCGCGCCAGGTCCTGGGCAATCACCGTCCGCCGTGACGGCCGGCTCATAAACATGTCGGTCGGCTGATGGCGACCTTGTTCGAAGCTGGCGGGTTGGAGAAGGCGGCACCGCACCCGCTCGCCGATCGCCTGCGTCCCCGAAGCCTGGACGAAGTGGTCGGACAGGATCATGTCCTGGGTCCGGGCGCACCGCTTCGCCGCATGCTGGACAATCGCAGGCTGGCGTCGCTCATCTTCTGGGGTCCGCCCGGATGCGGCAAGACGACCATTGCCCGCCTGCTGGCGCATGAGACCGACCTGCATTTCGAGCCGCTTTCGGCGGTTTTCTCCGGCGTCGCCGATCTTCGCCGCGTGTTCGATGCCGCGCGCAAGCGGCGCGAGACTGGTCAGGGGACGCTGCTGTTCGTGGACGAGGTGCATCGCTTCAACCGGGCGCAGCAGGACGGTTTTCTCCCGTATGTCGAGGACGGCACGGTCGTGCTGATCGGGGCGACCACCGAGAACCCCTCGTTCGAGCTGAACGCGGCACTTCTCTCACGCTGTCAGGTGCTTGTTCTGAACCGCCTCGACGAGGCGGCTCTGGAACAGCTCCTGGCACGGGCGGAGGCCGAGATCGGGCACGCGTTGCCGCTCGACTCCGACGCCCGCAACGCCCTGAAGGCGCTCGCGGATGGGGATGGCCGCTACCTTCTCAATATGGTTGAGGAATTGGCGCGCCTGCCGGAGCGGCCGCTCCTCGACACGGCCGCCCTCACGGCCACCATCCAGCGCCGCGCTCCGGTCTATGACAAGAGCCAGGAAGGCCACTACAACCTCATCAGCGCGCTGCACAAGTCGATGCGCGGCTCGGACGTCGACGCCGCGCTCTACTGGCTCGCACGCATGCTCGACGGGGGCGAGGACCCGCGATACATCGCGCGACGCCTGACGCGCTTCGCCGTCGAGGACATCGGTATGGCGGATCCGGCGGCCTTGCCGCAGTCGATCGCGGCGTGGGAGGCATACGAGCGGCTCGGCTCGCCGGAGGGCGAGTTGGCGATCGCGCAGTGTGTTATCTATCTGGCGACTGCACCGAAATCGAATGCCGGATACAAGGCGGCTGGCGCGGCGATGCGTGCGGCGCGGGAGACCGGGTCTCTCATGCCGCCCAAGCACATCCTGAACGCGCCGACACGGCTGATGAAGGATTTGGGCTACGGCAAGGGCTACGCCTACGATCACGACACGGCCGAAGCCTTCTCGGGACAGAGCTATTTCCCCGAGGAGATGGAGCGCCGCCGATTCTACAACCCGAGCCCGCGCGGCCACGAACGCGAGATCGTGAAGCGGCTGGAGTACTGGCAGAAGTTGCGCGAGAAGCGGGCGCAGGAAGGCGAGCACGGTGATGGAGAGGGCGAATGACCGCCGATGACGCGGCGGTCCGGCGCCTGACCGTCAGCGAGACGGACTCCGAGATCAGGCTCGACCGCTGGTTCAGCCGGCACTTTCCGGAGTTGCCGCACGTCCGCCTGCAGAAGCTGCTGCGCACTGGCCAGGTGCGGCTCGACGGGCGGCGAGCGAAGCCGGGAGACCGGGTTCGTGCGGGTCAGGAGATCCGGGTGCCGCCGCTCAACCTGTCGGCGACGCCGACACGGAAATCGCCTTCGCCGCGTCTCCCGAGCGAGCGTGAGATCGCCGCCATTCGCGAGCGAGTCATCTATCGGGATGCGGACGTGATCGCCATCGACAAGCCGCCGGGGCTCGCTGTCCAGGGCGGCACCGGCACGACGCGGCACCTCGACGGGATGCTGGACGGGCTGCGATTCGACGCCCGCGAGAGACCGCGCCTCGTTCATCGGCTGGATCGGGACACCAGCGGCGTTCTGCTGCTCGCCCGCTCGGCGTCGGCAGCCGCACGCCTCGGCGAGAGCTTCCGCGGGCGGAACGCGCGCAAGGTCTATTGGGCGGTGACCGTCGGCGTGCCTAAGCCTTCGATGGGCAGGATCGATCTTCCGCTCGGCAAATCCGGTGGGCGGGGCTCGGAGCGTGTACGCCCGGACGAGACCGACGGTCTCGCCGCGATCACGGACTACCGCGTGCTCGAGGCGGCCGCCAACAAGCTCGCGCTGGTGGCGCTCTGGCCGCGAACGGGGCGGACGCACCAGTTGCGCGCGCATCTCGCCGCGATCGGCTGCCCGATCCTGGGCGACGGCAAGTACGGTGGCCCGGCCGCGTTCGTCACCGGGCTCGAATTGCCCCGGATGTTGCATCTGCACGCCCGTTCGATCAGGCTGCCGCACCCCTCCGGTCGCGGCGAGGTGAGCGCGCTGGCCGCTTTGCCCGACCACATGCGGGAGACTTTTGCCATGTTCGGCTTCGACGCGAGCCGGAGCGACGATCCGTTTGCCGAGCTGGACTGACGATGGCTGCTCTGGACGACCTTCTCGATGATCCCCTCCGTCTGGTCGTGTTCGACTGCGACGGCACCCTTGTCGACAGCCAGCACGTCATCGTGGCCGCCATGGCGAACGCCTGCGACGCCCACGGCTTGCCGCGCCCGGCCGACCTCGCTGTCCGGCGGACGATCGGGCTGCCGCTGGCCGAGGCGATCGCCTCGATCATGGTCGACCACGGGCCCGACGAACACGCGCGGCTTGTCGCGCATTTCCGGGAGGCGTTCCTTGCGGGGCGCACGGCACATCATCATGAGCCGCTTTTTCCCGGCATTCTGGATGCGCTCGATGCGTTCGACGCCGCCGGCTATCTCCTTGGCGTCGCCACCGGCAAGCCGCGCCGCGGTCTCGATGCGACGCTGGCGATGCACGGGATCTCGTCCCGCTTCTGCACCCTGAAAACCGCGGACGACGGTCCGGGCAAGCCGCATCCCGCGATCCTGCTGGCGGCGATCGCCGAGACGGGAGTCGAGGCGGAGCACTGCGTCATGATCGGCGACACCAGCTTCGACATGGCCATGGCCCGCGCTGCGGGCGCGAAGGCGATCGGCGTGGCGTGGGGCTATCACGAGGCGGACGACCTGCTCGCCGCCGGCGCCCACTGCGTCGTCGAGAGCTCTGAGGAGCTGGTCGAGACGGTGCATCGCCTCTATGACCGGGGCGGGTGATGAAGCGCTTCTACAAGTCCGTGAGCGTGATCGCCGACGAAGGCGGGCACAGCGTGGCGCTGGACGGGCGGAAGCTGCGCAGTCCGGCCCGGGTGCCGCTCACCTTTCCGAAAGCGCCTCTCGCCGAGGCCGTGGCCGCGGAATGGGATAGCCAGTCGGAGAAGATCGAGCCGCGCACCATGCCGCTCATGAGCATCGCGAGCACGGCGGCCGATCGCGTCGCGCCGCGGCGGGACGCCGTGATCGAGGAGATAACACGCTACGCCGAAACCGAGCTGCTCTGCTATCGGGCCGAGGCCCCGCAGGAGCTCGTGGTGCGGCAGGCACAGGCGTGGCAGCCGCTTCTGGACTGGGCGGCGATGCGATATGAGGCTCGCCTCGAGCCCACGGCCGGAATCTTGCCCCGTCCGCAACCGGAGCCCTCGCTGCGGGCGCTGCGCGGGGCGGTGGCGGCGTTCGACGATCTCGGCCTCGCCTGCCTGTCGGTCGCCACGGCGGCGGGCGGCTCGCTCGTGACGGCGCTCGCCCTGCTCGAACACCGGATAGAGCCGGAGGCTGCGGCGGAGACGGTGCAGCTTGAGGAGCGCTACCAGGCCGCCATCTGGGGAGAGGATCCCGAGGTGACGCGGCGGTGGGCGCTTCAGGCTGTCGAACTCGCGGCCGCGCGGCGTTTCCTGGACCTGCTTCGGGGCTGATCCACGGCTGCGGCGGGGTGGCGCCTCGGCCGGGCAGATGTTATCAGCAACGGCTGCCCCGAACCGAGACGGGATCGACGATGCAGGAAATTCTGAAGGAGCTCGAACGCCGGCGCGAGGCTGCCCGGATGGGCGGTGGTCAACGCCGCATCGACGCGCAGCACAAGCGCGGCAAGCTGACGGCGCGCGAGCGCCTCGAGATCCTGCTCGATCCCGACTCGTTCGAGGAATACGACATGTTCGTCGAGCATCGCTCGACGGATTTCGGCATGGCCGACCAGAAGGTGCCGGGCGACGGCGTCGTCACCGGCCACGGCACCATCAACGGCCGCCTCGTCTTCGTCTTCAGCCAGGACTTCACCGTCTTCGGCGGCAGCCTTTCCGAGGCGCACGCCGAGAAGATCTGCAAGATCATGGACCAGGCGATGAAGGTGGGCGCGCCCGTCATCGGCCTGAACGATTCCGGCGGCGCCCGCATTCAGGAAGGGGTGGCGTCGCTCGGCGGCTATGCCGAAGTCTTTCAGCGCAACGTGCTCGCTTCCGGCGTGATCCCGCAGCTTTCGCTCATCATGGGACCGTGCGCAGGCGGTGCCGTCTACTCGCCGGCGATGACGGACTTCATCTTCATGGTGAAGGACACCTCCTACATGTTCGTGACCGGCCCCGACGTGGTGAAGACGGTAACCCACGAGACCGTGACGCACGAGCAGCTCGGCGGCGCGCTCACCCACACCGGCAAGTCCGGCGTCGCCGATCTCGCGTTCGAGAACGATGTCGAGACGCTGCTGCAGACGCGGCGGTTCTTCGATTTCCTGCCCGCATCCAACCGGGAGCGGCCGCCGGTGCGCGAGACCGCGGACCCCGTCGACCGGATCGAACCCTCCCTCGATACCCTCGTCCCGCCCAATCCGAACAAGCCGTACGACATCAAGGAGCTGATCACCAAGGTCGTGGACGACGGCGACTTTTTCGAGCTGCAGCCGACCTATGCCGGCAATATCGTCATCGGCTTCGCCCGCATGGCAGGCTCCACCGTCGGGATCGTCGCCAACCAGCCGATGGTCCTGGCCGGCTGCCTCGACATCGATTCCGCCCGCAAGGGCGCGCGCTTCGTTCGCTTCTGCGACTGTTTCGACATTCCGATCATCACCTTCGTCGACGTGCCGGGCTTCCTTCCGGGGACGGGGCAGGAGTATGGCGGGATCATCAAGCACGGCGCGAAGCTGCTGTACGCCTTCGCCGAGGCGACCGTGCCGAAGGTGACTTGCATCACCCGCAAGGCCTATGGCGGCGCCTATGACGTCATGAGCTCGAAGCACCTGCGCGGCGACGTAAACTACGCCTGGCCCCAGGCCGAGATCGCTGTGATGGGGCCGAAGGGGGCGGTCGAGATAATCTTCCGCGAGGATATCGGCGACCGCAAGAAGATCGAGGCCCGCACCGAGGAATATGCCCGGCTGTTCGCGAACCCGTTCGTGGCGTCTGGCCGAGGCTATATCGACGACGTGATCCGGCCGCGCAGCACCCGCCGCCGCATCTGCCGCGCGCTCGCGATGCTGCGCGAGAAGAAGCTCGCGAACCCGTGGAAGAAGCACGACAACATTCCGCTGTGAGACGATGGGAAGCCCAGAAGACAGGCGGCGGAACGCGGCACGGATGCAGGCGCTTCGCTGGCACTTCCTCGGCTACGCGATCGTCATGGCCGCTCTCGTGGCGGCGAACCGCTTCGTCTGGACCGGGGAGCCCTGGTTCGTATGGCCGCTGCTCGGATGGGGCGGCGTGCTGGCGATCCACGTCGCCTTCGTGATGGGACTATTCGACCGGCACTGATCCGGCCGGCAACTTCGATAATATGGGTCTGGGGAGCGCCTTGGGGCAGATGTTCTCGAAAATCCTGATCGCCAACCGCGGCGAGATCGCCGTCCGGATCATCCGCACGGCACGGCGCATGGGCATTCGCACGGTCGTGGTCTATTCCGAAGCCGATGCCACCTCGCTCGCGGTCGAAATGGCCGACGAGGCGGTCGCAATCGGTGCGGCACCGGCCGCTGAGAGCTATCTGAAAGCGGACCGCATCATCGCCGCGGCGCGCGAGACGGGGGCGGAGGCGGTCCACCCTGGGTTCGGGTTCCTCTCGGAGAACGCAGCGTTCGCACGGCAGCTGGAAGCGGCCGGCATCGTCTTCATCGGTCCCGGCCCCGACGCGATCGCCGCCATGGGCGACAAGATCGAATCGAAGAAGCTTGCGGAGAAGGCGGGCGTCTCGACGGTGCCGGGTCACGTTGGCGCCATCTCCACGGTCGACGACGCGCGCCAGATCGCCCGCGAGGTCGGCTATCCGGTCATGATCAAGGCCTCCGCCGGCGGCGGCGGCAAGGGAATGCGCATCGCCTGGAGCGATGCGGAGCTCGCCGACGGGTTCCGCTCGGCGACGAACGAGGCCCGGAACAGCTTCGGCGACGAGCGCGTCTTCATCGAGCGGTTCGTCCAAAGCCCGCGACACATCGAAATCCAGGTGCTCGCCGACGCGCACGGCAACGTCATCCACCTCGGCGAGCGCGAATGCTCGATCCAGCGCCGCCACCAGAAGGTGATCGAGGAGGCGCCGAGCCCGTTCCTTGACGAGGCGACCCGCGCCGCCATGGGCGAGCAGGCGGTGGCGCTCGCCCGGGCGGTCGGCTACCGCTCCGCCGGAACGGTCGAGTTCATCGTCGACCCGGACCGCAATTTCTACTTCCTCGAGATGAACACGCGGCTTCAGGTCGAGCACCCGGTCACCGAGATGGTCACCGGGCTGGACCTGGTCGAGGAGATGATTCGCGTCGCCGCGGGCGAGAAGCTGCGTCACCGCCAGGAGGATATCCGGCTGAACGGATGGGCGATCGAAGCCCGCATCTATGCCGAAGATCCCGAGCGCGGCTTTGTCCCGTCGATCGGCCGGATCAGCCGATATCTGCCGCCGGAAGAAAAGGACGGCGTGCGGATCGACACGGGGATCGTCGAAGGCAGCGAGATCAGCATGTTCTACGATCCGATGATCGCGAAGCTGATCACCTGCGGCGGCACCCGTGAGGCGGCGATCGAGCGCATGGCGCAGGCTCTCGATCGCTACTACATCCGCGGAATCTCGCATAACGTCCCCTTTCTGCGCGCCGTCGTCGGTTCGGCGCGCTTCCGCGAGGGGCGTCTGAGCACCGCCTTCATCGACGAGGAGTTCGCGGACGGCTTCAGTCCGGAAGTCACCGATGCCGAGCAAGCGAGAATCTTGACCGCCGTCGCCGCGGTGATTCACCGTCGCCGTGTAGAGCGCGATGCCACCATCAGCGGTCAACTCCCGGGGCGGGAGCGCGTGGTCGCGACGGACTGGGTGGTCCTCCTCGACCGTGAGCCGCATCCGGTCAAGGTGGAGGCGGAAACCGATCATCTTCTGCTGCAGATCGGCGAGGAATCCTGCCGCGTCTCCTCCGGCTGGGCGCCGGGCTGCCCGGTCTTCGCCGGACTCGTCGACGACACGCCGGTCGCGGTCCAGGTGGACCCGGACGGAGCCGGCTATACCCTCACCCACGGGGGAGCGTCGGTTCGCGCCCTGGTGCTCTCGCCGCGGGCCGCCGAGCTCGCGGCGCTCATGCCGGTGAAGCAACCGCCCGATACCTCCAAGCAGCTCCTCTCGCCCATGCCCGGCCTCCTCGTGCTGGTCGCGGTGGAAGCGGGGTGGGAGGTGAAGACCGGCCAGGAACTGGCCGTGGTCGAAGCGATGAAGATGGAGAACATCCTGCGCGCCGAACGGGACGGGGTGGTAAAGGCGGTCCTGGCCTCACCCGGCGACAGCCTGTCGGCCGATCAGGTGATCCTGGAGTTCGAATAACGGAAGCGGCCTCGCCATGAGCATCGCCCGAGGTCCGCTTCAGTAGAGGGGACACGCCATGGCAGGAGACGGGCGCATCGCGCGTCTCGTGAGAATCACCGGCCGGGTCCAGGGTGTCTGGTATCGCCAGTGGACGGTGCAGGAGGCCCGGCGCAGGAATCTCGACGGTTGGGTGCGCAACCGCTCCGACGGCTCGGTCGAGGCACTGATCGCGGGGCCCGAAGCGGAGGTCGAAGCCCTGATTCGCCTCTGCGGCGATGGCCCGCCGGCCGCCGCGGTCAGCGAGGTGAAGGCGGTCGAGGCGGAAGACCCGGGTCCCGTCGGCTTCGAGCAGCGCCCCACCGTCTGACTTGCGGGCGGCGACCCGCCTGCACAAGGCGGCAGCGCGCATTTGCCACAATGTTCCGCAGTTGATCATTTTTCGGACGGGGCGTTCCGCAGCTGTCCCTCTCCGACGCACATGGTGCGGGCAGTCCGTCCATTGGCACGGCGTCTGCTACGGGTCGCGAGACACCGTGAGGCGTGGGGGAGAGAAAATGAGCAGCTTCGACAACCCGTACGACCACCGCAGCCCGACGAGCGCATGCTCCTGCGGCGGGCACCGCAGCCAGCACGAGCACGACGCCGCAGCCCGGGCCGAGGCCAGGAAGGTCGCCGACAGCGCGGAGCGCCGGGTGGCGCGGGTGGTCGAGGCGGGCCTGATGCGCGCGCTGTTCCCCCAAGCGGCCGGCCGTCGCGCCTTTCTGAAGGCGGTCGGCGGCTCCACGGCGGCAGCCGCGCTCGCGCATTTCCTGCCGCTCGATCTCATCGGCGAGGCGCTCGCGGAGGCGAAGCCGCTCGAAAAGACCAAGCTGTCGGTGGGCTTCATCCCGATCACCTGCGCCACGCCGATCATCATGGCGAAGCCGATGGGCTTCTACGAACGGCACGGGCTGGATGTCGAAGTGGTGAAGACCGCCGGCTGGGCCGTGGTTCGCGACAAGACGCTCAATGGCGAATACGACGCGGCACACATGCTGTCGCCGATGCCGATCGCGATCACCATGGGTGCGGGTTCGAACCCGATCCCCTACACGATGCCGGCGGTCGAGAACATCAACGGCCAGGCCATCACCCTCGCCCTCCGGCACAAGGAAAGGCGCGATCCGAAGGACTGGAAGGGCTTCAAGTTCGCCGTTCCGTTCGAGTTCTCGATGCACAACTATCTGCTGCGCTACTACCTGGCCGAGGCGGGCATCGACCCCGACCGGGACGTGCAGATCCGCGTCGTGCCGCCGCCGGAAATGGTCGCCAACCTCCGCGCCGACAATCTGGACGGTTTCCTGGCGCCGGACCCGGTGAACCAGCGCGCGGTCTACGACGGCGTCGGCTTCATTCATCTCCTGTCGAAGGAGATCTGGGACGGACATCCCTGCTGTGCCTTCGCGGCTTCTGAGAAGTTCGTGACGGAGATGCCGAACACCTATTCGGCCTTGCTGAGGGCGATCATCGACGCGACCGCCTATGCCACGAAGCACGAGAACCGGAAGGAGATCGCCGCGGCCATCGCGCCGGCGAACTATCTCAACCAGCCGGTGACGGTGGTCGAGCAGGTTCTCACCGGCACCTACGCCGACGGTCTCGGCAACGTGCAGCAGGACCCGGAGCGGATCGACTTCGCCCCGTTTCCCTGGGAGTCCTTCGCCATCTGGATCATGACCCAGATGAAGCGCTGGGGGCAGATATCGGGTGACGTCGATTACGCCGCGATCGCGAAGCGGGTCTATCTCGCGACGGATGCGGCGCGCCTGATGAAGGAGGCGGGCCTGACACCGCCGGAGACGACGTCGAAGCCTTTCTCGGTGATGGGCAAGCCGTTCGACCCCGCCGACCCCGAAGCCTACGTGGAGTCGTTCGAGATCAAGCGGGTGTGATCATGGGCTGGAGCGATCGCGGCAGGGCATTGCTCCTGTCGGCACTGGTCCTCGGCGTCTTTCTGGCGGCGTGGCATCTGGCGACCCGCGGCACCGGCGGCGCGGAGGGGCTCGATCCCGCCTACGCGGCCCTGATGGGCGCTCAGGTCACCGAGGGTGCGTCCGCCATGCCCGGCCCGCTCGACGTGGCGGCCGAGCTCTGGCGGCATGTCACCGATCCCTTCTACGACGCCGGACCGAACGACAAGGGGATCGGCATTCAGCTCGCCTACTCGATCGGCCGCGTCCTGCTCGGCTATGGCATGGCCGTGATCGTGGCGATCCCGCTCGGCTTCCTGATCGGCATGTCGCCCTTGGTGTCGCGGGCACTCGATCCGTTCATCCAGATCATGAAGCCGATCTCGCCGCTCGCGTGGATGCCGCTCGCGCTCTACACGATCCGGGATTCGAACGCGTCGGCGGTCTTCGTCATCTTCATCTGCGCCGTGTGGCCGATGCTGGTGAACACCGCGTTCGGCGTGGCGACGGTGCGTCGCGAGTGGTTGAACGTGGCGCGCACGCTCGAGATTCCCGCCTGGAAGCGCGCGCTGACGGTGGTCCTTCCAGCGGCGGCGCCGACGATCCTGACCGGCATGCGCATTTCCATCGGGATCGCCTGGCTGGTGATCGTCGCGGCGGAGATGCTCGTCGGCGGTACCGGCATCGGCTACTTCGTCTGGAACGAGTGGAACAACCTCTCGATCGTGAACGTGATCGTCGCGATCCTCTTCATCGGCGTGGTCGGCATGGTCCTGGATCAGCTGCTCGCCGCCGCCGCCCGCCTCGTCACATTCCCGGAATGACATCCATGGTCGGCAACATCCTCCGTGCAGCGGCGGCGCCATCCGTGCCGCCGGCTCCGGCAATCGAGCCCGCGCAGCGGCTGATTTCGATCGAGGGAATCGCGCGGCGATACCGGCAGAAGCACACGGGCGAGGTTACGGTCTTCGAGGACCTGTGGCTCGGCATCGACCAGGGCGAGTTCGTGTGTATCATCGGCCATTCCGGCTGCGGCAAGACGACCGTCCTGAATATCCTCGCCGGCCTCGACCGGCCGGACGAAGGCGTCGTGATCGTCGACGGCAGAGAGGTGGACGGGCCATCGCTGGATCGCGCCGTGATCTTTCAGGGGCACGCGCTGCTGCCCTGGCTCACCGTACTGGGGAACGTCGCGTATGCCGTCGCCGCCCGCAACCGGTCGTGGTCGAAAGCGAAGGTGCGGGAGCACGCCCGCCGCTTCATCGAGCTGGTCGGCCTCTCGGGTGCGGAGCGTAAGCGGCCCGCCGAGCTTTCGGGTGGAATGAAGCAGCGCGTCGGAATCGCGCGCGCCCTGGCGATCGAGCCGAAAACGATGCTCATGGACGAGCCGTTCTCCGCCCTCGACGCGCTCACCCGCGGAACCCTTCAGGACGAGGTGCGCCGGATCTGTCTCACGACCGATCAGACGGTGATGATGATCACCCACGATGTGGACGAGGCGATCTATCTCGCCGACAAGATCGTGCTGATGACCAACGGTCCGGGTGCCCGCATCGCGGAGGTGGTGCGCAACACGCTGCCTCGGGAGCGTGATCGCAACCAGATGCATCGTCTGCCGGGCTATTATGCGATCCGCAACCACCTGATGGACTTTCTCGTCAGCCGGTCGGCAACCTTCGGGGACGAACTCGCCGCCGGCCGTGCATGGAGCGCGAGGAGCGTGCCCGTGGTCGAGCCCGGGCGGGAAGATGCAGCGAGGCAGCCGCCGCGCGGGCGACAGCCGCTGGAGCC
The DNA here is from genome assembly GCA_029268305.1 of Alphaproteobacteria bacterium. Classification (GTDB taxonomy): domain Bacteria; phylum Pseudomonadota; class Alphaproteobacteria; order JAJUGE01; family JAJUGE01; genus JAJUGE01. The sequence continues at coordinate 1,559 of JAJUGE010000087.1, read as the reverse complement.
GAAGCAGCTCGCTCCGCGATAACTTCGACTCGGAAAGGAAGCCAACGATGAAGCGCGCAGATCTCACGGAAAAGATCCTCGACTACAAACGCGAGAACAACCTGACGTGGGCCGCCATCGCCGAAGAGATCGGCGGTTACACGCCGTTGTTCATCATGTCGGCGCTGCTGGGTCAGATGAAGCTCCCGCGCCCCCAGGCAGCGAAAGCCGCCAAGCTCTTCGGCCTCTCAAAGGCGGAGGAGAGACTGCTGAACGAGGTGCCGATGCGGGGCGAGGGCTGGGTCGCACCGCCGACCGATCCGACGCTCTATCGCTTCTACGAGGCGATCATGATCTTCGGCCCGGCGATGAAGGAGTACATCCACGAGGAGTTCGGCGACGGCATCATGTCGGCGATCGACTTCGATCTCGACGTGGAGCGGCAGCCCGACCCCAAGGGGGACCGGATCCGCGTGACCATGTCCGGGAAGTTCCTGCCGTACAAGTATCACGGCGCGCAGCAGGGCGAGCTCGAGATGGGGCTGAAGGAAGAGGGTTAGGCGGGTCGAGCGGCGGCCGGCACACGCCGGCCGCTCTGATCTCTCGGTTCGTCGGTCGGGGTTACCGCGCCGGGCTCCCGGGTCGAGGCACAGGGCTCGTGCCGAAGACCTCGCTGAACGTGGCACGAAGCGCGCTGTCGACCTCTGGCATCGTCACCGGGATGCCGAGATCGACGAGCGAGGTGACGCCGTGCTCGGCGATCCCGCAGGGAACGATTCCCGAGAAGTGGGAAAGATCGGGGTCCACGTTGATGGCGATGCCGTGGAAGCTGATCCAGCGCCGGATGCGAACGCCGATCGCAGCGATCTTGTCTTCGCGGCCGCCGCCGCGCGGCACCCAGATGCCGATGCGGCCGTCGCGCCGTTCCCCCTTGACGTTGAAGCGCGCCAGTGTCGCGATCACCCAGCTTTCGAGCCGGTGCACGTAAGCCCGCACGTCCGCGCCGCGGACTCGCAGATCGAGCATGACATAGGCGACTCGCTGTCCCGGGCCGTGATAGGTGTGCCGGCCGCCACGGCCGGTCCGGAACACCGGAAAACGATCCGGCTCCAGCAGCTCGGCCGGGTCGGCGCTGGTGCCGGCCGTGTAGAGCGGCGGATGCTCGAGTAGCCAGACCAGCTCTCCCGCCGCGCCCCGATGCATGGCGGCTACGTGCTCTTCCATGTACGCGACCGCATCCGGATACGGGACCGGAGCATCGCTGATCTTCCACGTCGGCGGCGGCAGCGGGTCGCGGCCGTCGACGACCCGCTCGTGTTGTCCTTGATCGGCGTTCAGCAATTTGCTATTCCCCCGCTCGCCTTGGGCAGGTGCAGACGCACCTTATATAGTCCGATCACGTGCGGTCGTGGCGGAATTGGTAGACGCGCAGCGTTGAGGTCGCTGTGGGGGAGACCCCGTGGAAGTTCGAGTCTTCTCGACCGCACCATCTGACGAACCCCGCCCCCCAGGGCCCGATTGTTCGCATTCTTGAACCCTGAGAGCGGCGATCGCGGCGCGTTCGGCCCGATCGGACTGTG
>JAJUGE010000086.1 GCA_029268305.1 Alphaproteobacteria bacterium | reverse complement strand
TGCCGGCGCGGCTGGTGTAGCCGGTGCGCTCGGCGATCTCCATCTGCACGTCGAACATCAGGCGGTCGTCGGCCCGGCCGGTGAGGTAATGCAGGTGGCACCGGATCGTGCTGAGGAACGATTCGGCCTTGTCGAGGCGACGCATCTCGGCACGCGTGAAGACGCGGGGCACCAGATCGCGGATGTCGTCGACCCGGTAGAGGTACTTGGCGATCCAGAAGAGCGTCTGCAGGTCCCGCAGTCCGCCCTTCCCTTCCTTGACGTTCGGCTCCACGACGTAGCGCGAATCGCCCATTCGCAGATGACGCTCGTCCCGTTCCGCGAGCTTCGCCTCGACGAAGTCGGGCCCGGTGCCTTCGACGATCTCCTCCTGAAAGCGGGTGCGGAGCTCCCCGTACAGCTCCTCGTCGCCCCAGACACGCCGCGACTCCAGCAGGCTCGTGCGGATCGTGATGTCGTCTCGGGCCAGGCGGATACAGTCGTCGACCGACCTGGTCGCATGCCCGACCTTCAGGCCGGTGTCCCAGAGCATATAAAGGACGTACTCGACAATCTGCTCGGAACGAGGCGTCTTCTTGTAGGGCCAGAGGAAGAGCAGATCGATGTCGGAATGTGGGGCCAACACACCGCGTCCATAGCCGCCGGTGGCGGCGAGGCAGAGCCGGTCTCCCGTAGTTGGATTGGCCGCCGGGTAGACCCTCGTGACGGCGAAGTCGAGCAACGCACGGATCGCGTGATCGGCAGCGGCGGTCTGCGCCGCCATCGTCTCCCGCGCGTCCGTGCCGGCCTCGAACGCGGTGCGGATCCGATCGTGCGCATCGGCCAGATACGTCTTCAGGATACCCAGCGCTTCCATGCGCGCTCGGTCCTCCGCCAGATCCGCTGCGATCTGACCCCCTAGGTCGGGAGGCTGCAGCCGCTCGAGGAGGCCTGCGGCGGTTTGTGGCGAAAGGGCGTCCATCGGCGGCATCTTATCATTGCGGTCGACTCTGCCGCCATGTGGGTGCCGCGAAGCCGCAACGCCAGGGAAAGCCGCCGAAGATCAGCTCCTTTTCGCGCGGTGGCCGGAACATTCACCGGTTGCTAATTCCGCTGCCCGAGACTGGCGGAATCGATCGAACGCGATGCCAGGGCCAGCCATGCAATCCAAGAGGATGCTGATCGTCGAGGACGAATCCGCGACCGCACGCCGTATCGGCGAGATCGTCGCCGGACACGGCTACGATGTCGTGAGCGTCGACAACAGCCCGGCCTTCCTCGAGCACTTCCAGAGACTCTCGCCGGACCTCGTTCTGATCGACCTTCTGATGCCGGACACCGACGGAATCGATCTGCTCCACGCGCTGGCGGAGAGACAATGTGCGGCGGCGGTGATTCTCGTCTGTCGCATGGACGAAAAGGTGCTCTCGGCAGCGCGACGGGTCGGCGAGCGGCTCGGCCTCCGCATTCTCGGCGGCCTTGCCGAACCGGTGCGGGCGGAGGACGTCGACGCGCTCATCGCCGGCCTGTTACCGCTGGCGCCGCCGGTGACCGAGCGCGAGCTGGGCGAAGCGATCGGCAACGGCGAGATCGTGGTCGAGTACCAGCCGAAGGCGACTTTGCGGCGGGACCGGGTATGGGCGATCGACGCCGTCGAGGCTCTTGCCCGCTGGAATCATTCCCGTTTCGGAACGCTGCTTCCGGAAGAGTTCATTCCCTTGGCCGAGCGGAGCGGCCAGATCGGTCGTCTGACGCTGCACGTCGTCAACACCGTCGCGGCACAGGTGGCGGCGTGGCGCCAGCAGGGGCTGCGCCTCGAAGCGGCGATCAATCTCCCTTCTCCGGTCCTCACGGACCTGGACCTGCCGGACCGGGTGATCGAGATCCTGCGCATGCACTCGATCGGCTCGCGCGAGCTCCTCTTCGAAATGGCGGAGCGAGGCATGATGAGCGACGTCGACCGGACCATGGAGATCCTCACCCGCTTCCGGCTGCGCGGAATTGGGATCTCCATCGACGATTTCGGCACGGGCTTCTCTTCGCTGGTCCAGCTCTACCGGATGCCGATCAGCGAGATGAAGGTCGACCGCTCGTTCGTCACCGCCATCGGCAGAAGCCGTGAAGCCGAGACCATCGTGCGAGCGATCATCGGTCTGGCGCACACGCTCGGCATGACTGCCTGCGCCGAGGGCGTCGAAACGCAGGAAGCTCTCGATCTCCTGCGCATGATCGGCTGCGACAAGGCCCAGGGCTACTTCATCGGACGGCCACTGCCCGCCGACGAGTTGACCCGGTTCGTCATGGCGGAGATCGCCCTCCAAGACTTCCGCCCACCAGGCGAGCTTCTGGGGCGCCCGCACGCGGGGGAACTGGCGCTCCTGATGGATCGCTGACCCGAGGCTCGCGCGTCGCGCAGCTACCGACGACATGACCTCGCTGGTCGGCGTTCAGCCTGTGGCGTCCCCTCCCCGTCGCAAGCTCTTCAGCCGGTAGACGAGGTCCAGAGCTTCCCGAGGCGTCAGGTCGTCGGGAGAGATCGCATCGAGCGCCTCCTCCACCGGAGACGTCCGCTTCGCCTCCGCCGGCACCGGGCGAGCGGCGGCGAAGAGCGGCAGATCGTCGGCGAGCCTGGCGACGGCGCTCGCCTGCTCGCCGGTCTGGAGCCGCTCCAGCACTTCCTCCGCGCGTGCGATGACCGCTGGCGGTAGCCCGGCGAGCCGCGCCACGTGGATGCCATAGGAGCGGTCGGCTGCACCGCGCGCCACCTCGTGCAGGAAGACGACGTCGCCCTGCCATTCCTTGACTCGCATCGTATGCAGGCTGAGGTTCGGAAGCTTCGCGGCAAGCGCCGTCAGCTCGTGGTAATGCGTTGCGAACAGGGCCCGCGATCGATTGACCGCGTGCAAGTGCTCGACGCAGGCCCACGCGATCGAGAGGCCGTCGAAGGTGGCGGTGCCGCGGCCGATCTCGTCGAGGATGACGAGGCTTCGCTCGGTCGCTTGGTTCAGGATCGCCGCCGCCTCGACCATCTCCACCATGAAGGTCGAACGGCCGCGGGCGAGATCATCGGCCGCCCCGACCCGGCTGAAGAGCCGGTCGACCGCCCCGATATGCGCCGAGTCCGCGGGCACGTAGGCGCCCATCTGCGCGAGGATCGCGATCAACGCGTTCTGGCGCAGGAAGGTGCTCTTGCCTGCCATGTTCGGCCCGGTAACGAGCCAGAGTCGCCCGCCGGTCTCGCCGAGGTCGCAATCGTTGGCGACGAACTGCTGCTGCGCTCGCTCGAGCGCCGCCTCGACCACCGGGTGCCGGCCGCGGACGATCGAGAAGCCGGTGGCGGAGTCGACGACAGGGCGCACGTAACCGCGCTCGGCGGCCACCTCCGCCAAGGCGGAGAAAACGTCGAGTTCGGCGATCGCGCCAGCGATCGCGGCGATCCGCTCCGCCTCGGCGACAACCCCTGCCACTAGTTGGTCGAACAACGCCAGCTCCAGCCCCAGCGCCTTGTCGGCAGCGGTGGCGATCCGGCTCTCCAGCTCCCCGAGCTCGACCGTCCCGAAGCGCATCGAGCCCGCGAGCGTCTGGCGATGGATGAAGCGGTCGTCGGACTGGAGCTTGGCGGCGTTGTTCGAAGAGATCTCGACGAAGTAGCCGAGCACGTTGTTGTGCCGGACCTTGAGAGCCGCAACGCCCGTCTCGGCCGCGTAGCGGGCCTGCAGTTCGGCGATCAGCCGCCGGCTTCGATCGCGAAGCGTTCTCAGCTCGTCCAGTTCGCTCGAATAGCCGGTAGCGATGAAACCGCCGTCCCTCGCCTGAAGCGGCAGATCGGCGGCGAGTGCGGCAGCGACGGGCTCGACGATCGAGCCGGGATCGCCGATCGCCGTCACTGCACCCTCGATCAGATCCGGCACTCCGTCGAGCCCGCCCGAACTGGCTCCGTCGGCAATGCGCCGTGCGAGCGATCCCGCCAGCTGCAGCGCGTCGCGCACTGCGGCCAGATCGCGCGGCCCTCCCCGACCGACGGTGAGTCGCGAGAGCGCCCGCTCGAGGTCGGGACAGCGTCGGAGTTCGTCGCGGAGGCCCGCGCGTAGAGATTCGTGCTCATGGAAGAATTGCACGGCATCCAGCCGCCGCCCGATCGCCGCCGGATCGGTGAGCGGTGCGGCGAGAAACGCGGAAAGCAATCGCGCTCCGGGGCCGGTGATGGTGCGGTCGATGGTGTGCAGCAGGCTGCCCCGCCGCTCGCCGGTGAGGGTATGGCTCAACTCGAGGTTCCGGCGCGTCGCCGGGTCGATCTGCATCGTCTGCGTTTCGCCGAACCGACGTGGGGTGGCAAGCCGCGGCAGCTTGCCCTTCTGGGTCAGCTCGACATAGTCGACGAGGGCGCCGCAGGCGGCATGTTCCGACCGCTCGAAGGCACCGAAGGCATCGAGCGCACGAACGCCGTAGATGGCCTCGAGCCGGAGCCGCGCGTTCTCGCTGTCGAACCGGCTCGACGGCAACGGCGTCAGGCAGCCGGCGAGCTCGCGCAGCGGCTCGGCGAGGCCGTCGCGCTGCAGGAGCTTGTCGGGCAGCAGCAACTCGCCCGGTTCGAGACGCGCGAGGGCGGCAGGCACCTCGGACTCCGCAACCGGCTGCACCTGGAAGTCGCCGGTGGACATGTCCAGCCAGGCGAGCGCGAGGCTGCCCCCAGCCTCGGCGAGGGAGGCCAGGTAATTGTGACGCCGCGCATCGAGCAGCGTGTCTTCGGTGATCGTGCCGGGCGTGACCAGCCGGACGACATCCCGCCGCACCAGCGCCTTGGCGCCGGCGCGCTTGCGCGCCTCGGCCGGGTCCTCGACCTGCTCGCAGATGGCGACCTTGAAGCCCTTACGGATCAGCCGCTCGAGATAGGCCTCGTGCGCCCTGACCGGCACTCCGGCCATCGGCACGTCTGCGTCGCCGTGCCGGCCCCGCCGGGTGAGGGTTATGTCCAGAGCGGCGGCCGCCTCGACCGCATCATCGAAGAACAGTTCGTAGAAATCGCCCATCCGGTAGAAGAGCAGATGGTCCGGATGGGCGGCCTTCAGCTCCAGATACTGCGCCATCATCGGCGTCGCGCGCTCGTCGGCCGGCGGCGCCTGGGTCCTCGTCGCTGCGCTTCGGTTCATCGCCACAGGATAGCATCGGGCAAACGGTGCGGCGTTCCCTATCACAGATGGCCGGCGGATGCTGCCCCCGGGCAGCCCGCCGGCACACCGATGCAGATGCTGGCCTGCCGGGCGGTCCTCAGGCCTCGACCAGGACCTCGAAGCCGCCGTAGATCAGCCGTTTGCCATCGAACGGCATCGGGTTCACGTCCGGCTGACAGCGCGGATCGGCCATCACCTTCTTCATGCCTTCGTCGCGGACGCTGCGCGAGGGCCAGAGAATCCAGGAGAAAACGACGGTCTCGTCATCCTTCCGCTTCACCGCCATCGGAAAGGACGTGACCTCCCCCTCCGGCACGTCGTCGCCCCAGCACTCCACCACCTTGAGCGCACCGTGCTCCCTGAACACCACCGCCGCCTCTTCGGCGTGCTTGCGGAACTTCTCCCGATTGGCCGTAGGAACCGCGGCTACGAATCCATCGACATAGGTCATCGTTTCACTCCTGAAGTTTGCGGGCAGGTTGTTTCCGGCGCCGCTGTTTCGAACTTTGTCACTTCAATGATCGCCTGCGCCCGGCCGGCCGCACTCGGAGCGGCGGCAGGCCCACCTCAGAGGGTGCGGGCGAGGGCTTCAAGCTGGCGCGCGCATTGAGTCCAGCCCGGCTCGAACCCCATCTCTGCATGCTTCCTGCAATTCTCGGCGGTCCAATGGAGAGCTCGGGCCGTGTACCTGGTCTTCTCTCCATCGGCGTCGAATGTCAGGACCGCCGTGAAGAAGGGGCTGGACGAGGGTTCCCACGCGCCGGTGTAGGCATCGGTGAAGACGAGCTTCTCGAACGGCACGACCTCGAGGTAGACGCCGCGATGCGGCATCTCCTCCCCCTCGGGGCTTCGCATCACGACAAAGTTCGAACCGCCGGGGCGAACGTCCAGCTCCGCGTGCGGTGTCGTCCAGGGAGCAGGCGTGAACCATTGCTTCAGCAGTTCGGGTTCGGTCCAGCACCGCCAAACCTTCTCGCGAGGGGCGTCGAGCACCAGGGACAGAACGAGCTCGCGCTCGGTGGCATCGTTCGCTTCGGTGGTCATCGGATCATTCCTTCGCTCAGAACTCGGTGATGAACGAGGCCCGTCCGGTCATCGGGTCGAACGGTAACGAGACGTGTTCATGAGCGATGCGCCAACCCTCCGGGTGTCGGCGGAAGCAGGCGGTCACGCGCATCCAAGTGGCGCCGCAAGGGTGGTCGGCTGGCTCCGGGACGAAGTGGTGCATCCCATGCACGAAGGCGACGTCGCCATCGACCTCGACCACGAGGTCGCGATGCTCCGATCGAAACTTCTGCGGAAAATGCGGGAATATCTGCTCCCACAACCGGCGCACCGCGTCCGCCCCGACCGTGCGATGCGGGGGAATGGCGTCATAGAGAACGGTTTCGGGCGTATAGGCCGCCACGGCTGCCGCCGCATCCTTCGCCTCGATCGCACGGGACCAATCTGCGATCAACGCGCGAATTTCCGCTTCGTCCTTCCGTCGCTGCTCGTCCGTCACGACTCGTCTCCTCTCTTGGTATTGGCGTCGAAGAGCAACTCCACGTAACGGCGAAGATGATCGACGCTGGCAACGGCGACCTTTGTTTCGCCGGTCGCCTTGGCGAGAATGAAGGCTCCCTGGAGGACTGCCTGCGTGTGGAGTGCCAGGCTCCCGGCAGTCCAGTCCGCAGCGATTCCCCGATCCCGCATCGCTTCGGCGATGTCGCGCTCGATCTCGGCGGCGTGGGCGAGAATGCTGCGCCCGCAGGCGTCGCGGATCTCGGGCTGCGTCTCGTAAGCCTCCTGCACCATCGTGCCGACGAGGCAGGTGATCTCCGGCAGCTCGCCTTCGAGCAGCTTCTTCCGGAAATCGATGTATCCGAGTACGCGTTCGAGCGGATCCGACGCCGCATGATAGGCGGCCTCGGCGAAAAGCGCTCCCGTCGTCGCCGACCAATGCTCGGCGGCGGCGACGGCGAGGTCTTCCTTACCTTTGAAGTGATGGAAGAAGCTGCCCTTGGTGACGCCCGCGGCTTCGCAGATGTCGTCGATGCGGGTCGCCGAGTAGCCTTTGGTCCGGATCACCCGAAACGCGGCCTCCAGGAGCTTCACCTTCGACGGATGCAACGTATCGATCATTGTCCATACCAACTAGTAGGTATGTTTACCATACCGACCAGTCGGTATTCTCGTCAACAAGAAAAGTATCGCCGGCGAGGGACGGGCGCTATCGTGCGAAAGACCGGCTCGATCGCGAGGCTGGCCGAGATCTCCGGGCCGCGCTAAAGGAAGGAACTGCGGCGGCGGTCGCCGCCGGGCTAGGATCGGCCAGCAAAATTCGGATAAACCGGTCGCAGCGGGTATGTGCGCGCCATGCGGAAGCACGCCGGAGCGGGCACCGGGAAGAAGGGAATGAGGGGATGACGGAAAAGCGGACCTATACGGCGCTCGACCAGGAAGCGCTGCGGATGCATGCCGCCGGCCGGCCTGGCAAGATCGAGGTCACGCCGACGAAGCCGCTTACGACGCAGCACCATTTGTCGCTCGCCTACTCCCCCGGTGTCGCGGCGCCTTGCCTAGAGATCGCGGACGACCCGGCGAAAGCGTTCGACTACACGGCGAAGGGCAATCTCGTCGCCGTCATCTCGAACGGCACCGCAGTGCTCGGGCTCGGCGATCTCGGCGCGCTCGGCTCGAAGCCGGTCATGGAAGGCAAGGCGGTCCTCTTCAAGCGCTTCGCCGACGTCGACAGCATCGATCTCGAGGTCGACACGCGCGACGTCGACGAATTCGTCAACTGCGTGCGCTTCCTCGGCCCGACCTTCGGCGGCATCAATCTCGAGGACATCAAGGCACCGGAGTGCTTCATGATCGAGCAGCGGCTGCGCGAGCTGCTCGACATTCCCGTCTTCCACGACGACCAGCACGGCACGGCGATCATCGCCGGCGCCGGCCTAATCAATGCGCTGCACCTCACGGGGCGTGACATCAAATCGTCCCGAATGGTGATCAACGGCGCCGGCGCCTCCGCTATCGCGTGCGTCGAGTTGTTCAAGAGCCTGGGCCTGCCGGCCGAGAACGTCATCCTCTGCGACAGCAAGGGCGTGATCTACGAAGGCCGCACCGAAGGCATGAACCAGTGGAAATCGGCGCACGCGGTGCCGACGAAGCTGCGCACGCTCGCCGAGGCGCTGGAGGGCGCCGACATCGCGGTCGGTCTCTCAGTGAAAGGGGCCTTCACCCAGGACATGGTCCGCTCGATGGCGGACAAGCCGATCATCTTCGCGCTCGCCAACCCGGACCCGGAGATCACCCCCGAAGACGTGCATGCAGTGCGCCAGGACGCGATCATCGCCACCGGCCGGTCCGACTATCCCAACCAGGTGAACAACGTCCTCGGCTTCCCCTTCATCTTCCGCGGCGCCCTCGACGTTCGCGCCCGCCAGATCAATGACGAGATGAAGGTGGCGGCCGCCGAGGCACTCGCCGCTCTCGCGCGCGAGGAGGTGCCGGACGAGGTCGCCGACTCCTACTCGGGGCAGAAGCTGAAATACGGTCCCGAGTACATCATCCCCGTGCCGTTCGACCCGCGCCTGATCGTCGCCGTTCCCGCAGCGGTTGCCGAAGCGGCGATGAAGAGTGGCGTCGCGAGACGCCACCTGCCGGACATGGCCGCCTATCGCGCGCAGCTCGCTGCCCGGCTCGACCCGACATCCGCAGCGCTGGAGCAGGTGTTCGAGAGCGTCCGCGCGCAGCCGAAAAGAGTGGTCTTCGCGGAGGGCGAGGAGGAGCGCACGCTGCGGGCTGCGTCGCGGTTCCGGGACGATGGCCTCGGCACGCCTATCCTCGTCGGGCGCGAAGAGCCGGTGACGGAGGCGCTCCAGCGCCTCGGGCTCGACAACAACGGCAAGTTCGAGATCCACAACGCCCGGCTCAGCGAGAATAACGAGCGCTACACCGACTTCCTCTACGAACGCCTGCAGCGCCGCGGCTACCTGCGCCGCGATTGCCAGCGGATGGTGAACCAGGACCGCAACGTCTTCGCCGCGTGCATGGTGGCGCTCGGCGATGCGGACGCCATGGTCACCGGCCTCACCCGCAGCTTCGCCGTCTCGTTCGACGAGGTCACGCGCGTGCTCGCGCCGGCCCCCGAAAGTTGCGTGTTCGGCATGACCACAATCGTCACCCGCACGGGCACCGTGATGATCGCCGATACCACCGTTCACGAAAGGCCGGACCCGGCACAGCTCGCCGCCATCGCGAAAGAAAGTGCCGCGGCCGCCCGTCGCTTGGGGCACGAGCCGCGGGTAGCATTCCTCTCGTTCTCAAACTTCGGCAACCCTGCCAAGTCGACGGCGGCGCGCGTTCGTGACGCGGTCGCCCTTCTCGACCAGCGCGACGTCGATTTCGAGTACGACGGAGAGATGTCGGCCGACGTCGCGCTCGATTACAAGCTCATGCGCTCGATCTACCCGTTCTGCCGGCTCTCCGGCCCGGCGAACGTTCTGATCATGCCGGCTCTGCATTCGGCGAACATCTCGGCGAAGCTGCTGCAGAAGCTGGGAGGCGGAACGGTGATCGGCCCTGTCTTGATGGGGCTGCCGAAACCGGTGCAGATCGTGCAAATGGGCGCCGGCGTCTCCGAGATCGTCAATATGGCGGCTTTCGCAGCGCACGACGCGCTAAGGTGAGACTTGGCGGCGCCGCGGCAGCTTCGGCGGCGCTTCGTCGAGGCCGCCGCGATCTTCGCCCTGCCGGGCGCGGTCGTGCTGGCAGGGCTGGTGCTTTTCGGAGCCGTGTCGGCGATCGCCGCTCTGATAGCCGTGGTCGGCCTCATCGCCGTCGCGGCACTGCTGGCGGTGCCGCACGTCCGTGACCTCGCCGCCCTGAACGACTGGACGGACGAGCTCGGCATCGGCGAGCCGCAGCGCAGCCGATGGGTCGGCCGTACGACGTTCGGCGCCGATCTCGCACTGTCGCTGATGCGGGCGCTACGCCGGCTCGAGCGCGTCCATAGCGCTCTCGAACGGCGCGCGGCCGGCGCCGAATCCGTCATCGACGCGGTGCCCGAGCCACTCCTGGTGCTGGATTTCAGCCGCCGGGTTCTGCACGCGAATCTCGCCGCCGAAACGCTCCTCGGCGGACGTCTAGTGGGCCGTGATCTGTCGGAAGTGCTTCGCAACCCGGAGCTGCTGGAAGCCGTCGGCGATACCTTGCACGATGCCCAGAGCCGAGCTGTCGAGTTCGAGTTGGCACTGCCTGTCGAACGCCAGATACGAGCCCGGGTCGCCTCGCTCGCGCAGTGGCGCGACACGGAGGGCGCGGCGATCGTAACACTCGAAGACATGACCGCCATCCGTCGCAGCGAGCAGATGCGGGTCGACTTCGTTGCCAACGTCAGTCACGAGCTGCGAACACCGATCGCCAGCCTGCGCGGGTTTATCGAGACGCTTCAGGGCCCGGCGCGGGACGATCCGGAGGCCCGGGACCGGTTCCTCGGCATCATGCTGGGCCAGGCCGAGCGGATGTCGCGGATCGTCAACGATCTGCTATCGCTGTCGCGCGTCGAGCTGGACGAGCACAACCCCCCGACCGACGCCGTCGACCTCCTGCCGCTGCTCCGCTCCGTGGCCGCTTCGCTCGAGCTCCTCGCAGCCGACAGAAACATGACGATCGAGATCGATGCGCCCGAACGAGCACCGAACGTCGCCGGCGACGCCGACCAACTCGACCAGGTGTTCCGAAACCTGATCGAGAATGCGATCAAGTATGGCCGCCAGGGGACTCCGGTGACGGTATCCCTGCGAACCGCACCAGATGGGAAAACCGTCAGGGTCGCCGTCACGGATCGCGGCGAAGGGATCGAGCGGCGACACATCGTTCGGCTGACGGAACGCTTCTATCGGGTGGACACCGCCCGCTCGCGCGAACTGGGCGGCACCGGCCTCGGGCTCGCGATCGTCAAGCACATCGTCAACCGCCATCGTGGGCGGCTCGACATCGAAACCGAAGTCGGGGTGGGAAGCACCTTCACCGTGACGTTGCCGGCAGCGGCGGAAGCGCCTCGCCTGTCATAATACTGCAACGCAACTGCAATATTTATGTGTCCGGGTCCGGATATGAGTCCGCCGACGGCAGCGGCGGTGCTGCACGTCCAGCGGCGATGCCGCAGACACTGACTCTGACGGAGGTTTCCCGTGACCAACAAGATTCTCGCCGCGACGGCGCTGGCGTCGATCGCCCTCGCCGGGTTCGCCGGCGCCGCGGAGGCGCGCGATCAGATCCGCATCGTCGGCTCCTCGACGGTGTTCCCGTTCGCAACCGTTGCCGCCGAACAGTTCGGCAAGACCACCGAGTTCAAGACGCCGGTCATCGAGAGCACGGGCTCCGGCGGCGGTATCAAGCTGTTCTGTGCCGGAACCGGCATAGAGCACCCGGACATCACCAACGCTTCCCGCGCCATCAAGGAGTCGGAGCTCGAGATGTGCGCCGAGAATGGCGTCGATCAGATCACCGAGGTGAAGATCGGCTTCGACGGCATCGTCATCGCCAATGCCAAGAGCGGCCCCGAGGTGGACTTCACGAAGCGCGACCTGTGGCTCGCCCTCGCCAAGCGGATTCCGGTGGACGGCAAGCTGGTCGAGAACCCCTACCGGAACTGGAGCGACGTCAATCCGGACCTCCCGAATGTCGCGATCGAGGTGCTCGGGCCGCCGCCGACTTCAGGCACGCGGGACGCGCTCGCCGAGCTCGTGATGGAGGCGGGCTGCGAGGAAGTGGCCGGAGCGAAGGAAGCCGGGCTCGAAGGCAAGGCCTGCATGGAGATCCGCGAGGACGGCGCCTACATCGAGGCGGGCGAGAACGACAATCTCATCGTCCAGAAGCTCGATGCCAATCCGAACGCCTTCGGCATCTTCGGCTACAGCTTCCTCGATCAGAACCAGGACAAGATCAAGGGCGCCACGATCGGTGGTGTGGAGCCGAGCTTCGACAACATCGCCTCGGGTGAGTACGGCGTGTCCCGGCCGCTCTTCTTCTATGTCAAGAACGCGCACGTCGGCACCATTCCCGGGCTCAAGGAGTATGTCGCCGAGTTCGTGAGCGACAAGGCGAGCGGGGAGTTCGGCTATCTGACCGACAAGGGGCTGATCCCGCTTCCGCAGGAGCAGTTCGAGGAGATGCAGGAACAGGCGATGAGCCTCACCCCCATGACCATGTAACCAGGAAGTACCCGGCCCGGCTGCTGAGGATGCGGGAGCCGGGCCGACCTTTGTCGGGTAGTTTCGCTGCATGCCTTATTTCGTCCTCGCTACGGCCGTTCTGCTGCTCACGTCGCTTAGCTTCTATTCCGGAAGGAACGGAGCGCTGACGATGGCAGGCGGCAACATGCGCCGCCTCCATTCCCTCCCGAGCTATTACGGAGCCTATGTGGCTCTCTGGTGCGGGCTTCCCGCCCTCCTCGTGTCGGTCGCGTGGACGGTCCTTCAGCCGCACGTAGCGGAATGGATCCTGATCGGCAGCCTGCCGCCCGAGGCGCAGGCGCTGCCGGAGGGGCGGCTTCGCCTGCTCGTGAACGACATCGAGAACCTGGCATCCGGCAGCATCGCGCGCCCGGAGCCGGATCCCGTCGTCGTCGAGGGCGCCGCCGCCTTGCGGCAGGTCCATCTGATCGGCAGCTGGGCGATGGTCGCCGTGGCGTGCGCTCTGGCCGCCGCCGGTCTCGCCATCGGCCGGAGCCAGCTGTCGCCGGATCTGAAGGCCCGGAACGCCGTGGAGCGGGTCATGACTGCCGTGATGGTCCTCGCTTCCCTGATCGCGATCCTGACGACGATCGGGATCGTGCTCTCGCTCCTGTTCGAGGCGATTCGCTTTTTTTCCTACGTGTCGCCGATCGAGTTTCTGTTCGGAACGCATTGGAGCCCGCAGATAGCGCTACGGCCGGATCAGGCCGGATCGAGCGGCGCATTCGGTGCCGTGCCGATCTTCGCCGGCACGATTCTCATCACGGCGATCGCGATGCTGGTAGCCGTGCCGATCGGCCTGCTGGCCGCGATCTACATGGCCGACTATGCCAGTCACCGGTTTCGCGCGGTCGCCAAGCCGTTGCTCGAGATTCTGGCCGGCATACCGACGGTGGTCTACGGCTTCTTCGCCGCTCTGACGGTGGCACCATTCGTCCGCGGCGCAGGCGAGTCCATCGGGCTCGACGTCAGCTCCGAATCCGCTCTCGCCGCCGGTCTGGTGATGGGGGTCATGATCATCCCGTTCGTCTCGTCCCTGTCCGACGACGTCATCAACGCGGTACCGCAATCGCTACGCGATGCCTCCTACGGGCTGGGTGCCACGAAATCGGAGACGATCAAGAACGTCGTCCTCCCGGCCGCGTTGCCGGGCATCGTCGGCGCGATCATGCTGGCGATCAGCCGGGCGATCGGCGAGACGATGATCGTCGTCATGGCGGCCGGACTGTCCGCCAACCTTACGGCCAATCCGCTCGAGGCGGTCACCACCGTGACGGTCCAGATCGTGACCTTGCTGGTCGGCGACCAGGAATTCGACAGCCCGAAGACGCTCGCCGCCTTCGCGCTCGGCCTCGTGCTCTTCCTGGTGACCCTGACCCTCAACGTGATCGCGCTGTACGTGGTCCGGAAGTACCGAGAGCAATATGACTGAACTCGTCGCGGAAAAGCGGGAGCGCGTGGCGGCGGCACTGCGCGACCAGCAGAGGCATCTGAAGCGCCGCTATGCGGCCGAGCGGCGATTCCGGGCCTACGGCCTCGCAGCGATCGTTCTGGCGGTGACGTTCCTGGCCATCCTCCTCTTCTCGATCGTCAGCAAGGGCTACTCCGCGTTCTGGTTGCACGAAGTCGCGCTCGACATCACCTTCTCGGCCGATGTGATCGATCCCGAAGGAACCCGGGATGCCGCGACGCTCAGCAGGGCGAACTACGCCCAGCTCGTGCGCGAGTCCCTCTTCGAGCGGTTCCCCGACGTCACTAGCCGCAGCGAGCGGCGCGCGCTGATCAACATCGTCAGCTCCGGCGCCGACCTCACCCTGCGTCGCATGGTCATGGAAGAGCCCGATGTGATCGGTCAGACGCGCACGGTCTGGGTGAAGACTTCGGACGACGTCGACACGTTCCTGAAGGGCCTGCTGTCGCGCGACCTCCCCGAGAGCGAGCGCCGGGTCAAGGACCGGGAGATCGAGTGGATCGACGCCCTGGAGGCGGACGGGAGAATCCGCTCGGCCTTCAACACCACCTTCTTCACCTCCGGCGACAGCCGAGAGCCGGAGCAGGCCGGCATCTGGGGCGCGGTGGTCGGCTCGTTCTACACCCTGGCGGTCACCCTCGTCCTCAGCTTCCCGGTCGCTGTTCTCGCCGCGATCTACCTGGAGGAGTTTGCGCCGAAGAACGGCCTGACCGATATCATCGAGGTCAACATCAACAATCTGGCCGCCGTGCCGTCGATCGTCTTCGGCCTGCTCGGCCTCGCCGTGTTCCTCGGCTTTTTTGGGTTGCCGCGGTCGGCACCGCTGGTGGGAGGCCTGGTGCTGGCACTGATGACGCTGCCGACGATCATCATCGCCGCGCGAGCGGCGCTCAAGGCGGTCCCGCCCTCGATCCGCGAAGGGGCACTGGCGATCGGCGCCTCCCGGGTGCAAGTGGTGACGCATCACGTCCTGCCGCTCGCCATGCCGGGGATCCTGACCGGTACCATCATCGGAATGGCCCAGGCGCTGGGAGAGACGGCGCCGCTGCTGATGATCGGCATGGTCGCGTTCATTGTCGACAGTCCGGGCGGCATCACCGATCCGGCGACGGTGCTG
>JAJUGE010000085.1 GCA_029268305.1 Alphaproteobacteria bacterium | reverse complement strand
GTCGCGCGGGCTGCGCATTCAGGCCGAAGCGACCATCGCCATGGCCGACGAGATGCTCCGGCTGCTGCGGCGCGGCGACCCCCTCGCCCGACATCTCGAGCTCTCGACCGCACGCAAGCTCTGGTGCGCGACGCGCGGCGTGACCCGCGGCTGGCGCTCGCCGGCCTGACGCGATGGCCACTTTGCACATCATCGGCGCCGGCCTCGCGGGCCTGGCGGCAGCTGTCGAAGCGAGCCGGGAGCGACGCTGGTCGGCGGTGCGCGTCTACGAAGCGGCGGGGCGCGCCGGCGGGCGCTGCCGGTCCTATCACGACGAACGCCTCGACCGGCTGATCGACAACGGCAATCACCTGATGCTGAGCGCGAACGACGCGACGTTCGCCTATCTCGAGGAAACGGGCGGCAGGTCGACGGTGCGTGTCGTGCAGCCGGCCGAGATTCCGTTTCTCGACCTCCGAACCGGAGAGCGCTGGTCGATCCGACCGACTTCCGGACCGCTCCCCCTGTGGTTGCTCGCCCGGAACCGTCGGACCGCCGGAGCGGGACTCGGCGCTCACATCCGCTCGATCCGTGCGATCCTCGGCGCCAGGCAAGGCGCTACCGTCGCCGAGGCTCTCAGCGGCACCGACGACAGGCTGTTCGCCCGCTTCTGGGACCCGATGACCCGAGCGGTGCTCAACACGCGTCCCGAGGCGGCGTCGGCACGCCTCCTCGCCGGCTTCCTCTCGACGATCCTGCGCAGCGGCGAAGCCGGGATGCGCCCGTGCATTGCCGATGGCGGCCTTGCTGCGGCACTGGTCGAGCCGGCGCTCGGCCTTCTCGCCCGCAGAGGGGTCGAGATCACCTTCGGCGCCCGCGTCCGCGCGATCGGTCTCGACAGCGGCAGAGTCTTCGGCTTCGACATCGGCCGGTCGGATCCCGTGATGCTGGAGAGCGGCGACGCCGTCGTGCTCGCCGTCCCCCCGGAGATCGCCGGCGAACTCCTGCCGGAGCTCGAGACTCCGCGTGAGAGCAACCCGATCCTGAACCTGCATTTTCGGCTGCGCACGCCGGCCGCTCTACCGGGCGGACTCCCGCTCCTCGGTCTGATCGGCGGGACCGCACAGTGGCTGTTCGTCCGCAACGACGTGCTCTCGGTCACGATCAGCGTCGCCGACGATCTCGTCGATCGAAGTGCGGCCGAAATCGCGGCGCCCGTGTGGGACGATATCTGCCGCGCCCTCGGCTATGAAGGGGCGATGCCGGCCTGCCGCGTCATCAAGGAGAAGCGGGCGACCTTCGCCCAGACGGAGGCGGAGCTGGCACGCCGGCCGGGCCCGGATATCGGGCTCGCCAATCTGCGGCTCGCCGGCGACTGGACCGATACCTCCCTTCCGGCCACCATCGAGGGGGCGATCCGCTCGGGGATCGCCGCGGCACGTCTGGCGGCACCGCACTGACCGATTGCCGCCACGAACTTTTTTGATAGGCTGACGTTGTCTTCGCTATCGGCGAAATCTCCGGACGGGTGGCGCCTCGTTGGCAGCCATGCAGGCATATGGGCGCCGGTCCGCAACCGATCCCACAACTCGAACGAATGGAGCGGTCATGGCTTTCGAACTTCCCGATCTGCCCTACGATCGTAGCGCCCTCGAGCCGTACATGTCCTCGAAGACCCTCGAGTTCCACCACGGCAAACATCACCAAACCTATGTCACCAATCTGAACAATCTGGTGAAGGACACCGAATTCGCGAACATGTCGCTCGAGGAGATCATCAAGAAGACCTACAACGACTCCTCGAAGGCGGGCATATTCAACAACGCATCGCAGCACTGGAACCACAACTTCTTCTGGCCGAGCATGAAAAAGGGCGGCGGCGGCGCAATGCCGAGCGAGCTCGAATCCCGGATCAAATCCGACTTCGGCAGCGTCGAGAAGTTCAAGGAAGACTTCGTCGCCAAGGGCGCCGGCCAGTTCGGCAGCGGTTGGGCCTGGTTGGTCGTCAACAACGGCAAGCTCGAGGTGAACAGCACGCCGAACGGCGTCGACCCCCTCTGCTTCGATCAGACCGCGCTGCTGGGCTGCGACGTCTGGGAGCACTCCTACTATCTCGACTACCAGAACCGCCGCCCCGACTATATCAAGGCCTTCCTCGACCATCTCGTCGACTGGGAAGTGGTGGCGAGCCGGCTCCCCGGCTGAGGCCGACCGCCTCACACTCTGCCGTCGGCCCACCGGGCCGGCGACGATCCGCGAATCGGCGGCCGATCGCTCGGCCGCCGATATCCTACCGGGTGTATGACGGCGCCCGGCCGCCGATATCCTACCGGGTGAAGGACGGCGCCCGGCCCGCCAAGATCAGAACTCGGCGATCAAGCTCACCCGGCACCGGCGTCCGTCTCCACACCGCCGTACTTTGGAGAAGTGACGCTCTCGTCGAACAGGAAAGTACCTTAGTCAGGCGGGCGACCGGATTCAGTCCACGGCGATCAGTGCTGCGGCGACCCGACGCTCCTCGGCGAGGAGGATGTTGAAGGTGCGGCAGGCGGCACCGGTGTCCATAGGCTCGACAACCATCCCCCGGGCCCGCAACGCCTTGCGGAGATCGCTCGGCACCAACGTCATCCTGGGGCCGCACCCGAGCAGCAGAATATCGACCGGCACCTCTTTCGCGATCAGCTCTCGAAAGCTCTCATAGGAGATTTGCTCGGGCGCCGACACGTCCCAGGCGAAGGTCACTTCCGGCAGAATGACGACCGAGCCGTCCCAGACCTCGCCGCTGATGGTGAACCGGCCGTTGCCATACTTTTCTACTACCTGACGGCCGGCAGGGATGATCGGGGTGATGTCCGCCATCGCTGTCCCTCTCGCAGGTTCTAGGGAAGAGCCTGCTCCGTCTTGCCTCCGGCGCCCGCTTCCGTTCCCGTGGACCGCAGCCCTGTCCGCAACAGGAGCGGCGCGGCCACCCAGATCGAGGAGAAGGTGCCGAGCAGAACGCCGAAGATCATCGCGAAGCTGAAGCCCCGGATGACCTCACCCCCGAACACATAGAGGGCGACGAGCGCCAGCAAAGTGGTGACGCTGGTGATGGTCGTCCGCGAGAGAGTCTCGTTGATGCTGCGGTTCAGGAGCTCGGCGATCGGCAGGCTCTTGTAGCGGCGCAGATTCTCGCGCACGCGGTCGAAAATGACGACGGTGTCG
The DNA here is from genome assembly GCA_029268305.1 of Alphaproteobacteria bacterium. Lineage (GTDB taxonomy): Bacteria > Pseudomonadota > Alphaproteobacteria > JAJUGE01 > JAJUGE01 > JAJUGE01. The sequence continues at coordinate 11,791 of JAJUGE010000085.1, read as the reverse complement.
TTGATCGAATAGCCGGCGATCGTGAGGATCGCCGCCACGGTCGACAGGTTGAACTCGATCTGCGTCAGCGCGAACATGCCGATCGTCGCGATCACGTCGTGCGCGAGGGCGACGACGGCGCAGACTCCGAACTGCCATTCGAACCGGAACCAGATGTAGACGAGAATGGCACCCAACGCGAGAACGACCGCGACGATACCGGACCGGATCAGCTCCGCTCCGACCTTCGGGCCGACATATTCGACGCGGCGATATTCGATTCCGGGTCCGAGTGCCTCTTTCACGCGCTCGATCGCCGCCATCTGGGCGGATTCGTCGCCCTCCTGCTGTTGGATCCGGATCATCACGTCGTCGGGCGCGCCGAACTCCTGGAGCGTGACTTCGCCGAGGCCGAGGCCCGAGAGCCGCGACCGCAGATCGTTGATATCCGCCGGGCCTTCGGTCTTGATCTCGATCAGGGTGCCGCCACGAAAATCGATGCCGAAGTTCAGGCCCTGAACCAACAGGAGCACGATCGACGCCACCACCAGTACGGCCGAGAACGTGAAGGCCACGTTCCGGTGCCTGATGAATTGCAGGTTCGTTTTCTCGGGCACGAGCCTCAGGTGGCGCATGTCGCGTACTCCGCCGTCAGATCGCGAGGACTTTGGGTCGGCGGCTGCGGATCCACCAGACCACCATCATCCGCGTCACCCAGATCGCCGTGAACATCGAGGTGATGATGCCGATCGCCAGCGTGACGGCGAAGCCGCGCACGGGGCCGGAGCCGAACTGGAACAGCAGCACCGCCGCGATGAGCGTCGTCAGGTTGGCGTCGATGATTGTCGTCAGGGCGCGTTGGTATCCCGCATCGACCGCCGAGATCGGGGGACGGCCGAGCGCAAGTTCCTCGCGAATCCGCTCGAAGATCAGGACGTTGGCGTCGACGGCCATGCCGATGGTGAGGACGATGCCGGCGATGCCCGGTAGCGTCAGCGTCGCCTGCAGCACCGAGAGCGCCGCGAAGATGAGCGCCATGTTGAAGAAGAGGGCGATCACCGCCATCACCCCGAACAGGCCGTAGGCCGCGATCATGAACACCACCACCAGCACCATGCCGATGATGCTCGCGATCTTTCCCGCCTGAATCGAATCGGCGCCGAGGCCGGGCCCGACCGTTCTTTCCTCCAGAACCTTGATCGGCGCCGGAAGCGCGCCGGCGCGCAGCAGCAAAGCCAGGTCCTGGGCTTCCTGCGTTGTGAAGCTGCCGGAGATCACCCCCTGGCCGCCGAGAATCGGCTCGCGAATGACAGGTGCGCTGATCACCTTGTCGTCGAGGACGATCGCGAGCGGCCTGCCGACGTTCTGCTGCGTCGCATTGCCGAATTGGCGCGCGCCGAGAGTGTCGAACTGGAAGCTGACGACGGGCATGCCGTCCTGGAACGACGGCTGCGCGTTGGTAAGTCGCTCGCCGCTGACGATCACCCGCTTGGTGACGACATACTCGGTCGGCTGTCCGGGACGGTCTCCGGTCTGGGCCGGGAGCAGCATCGAACCGGGCGGGAGGCGACCGGCGCGCGCCTCGGCGGGGGTCACGTTCGTATCGACGAGATGGAAGGTCATCTTCGCCGTCTGCCCGATCACGTCCTTCAGCCGCTCCGGATCGTCGATGCCCGGCACCTGGACGATGATGCGCTCTTCGCCCTGTTGCTGAACGGTCGGCTCGCGCGTTCCCAGCTCGTCGATGCGACGACGGATGATCTCGACCGACTGCTGCATCGCGGAGCGCCGCAACTCTTCCTCGGCCGCGTCTCCACTCGAAAGGACGACCCGGCCGCTATCGTCGATATCGACGGAGATCGTCGGGTCTTCCTCACGGATCAGACGGCGCACCTCATCCCCGCTGGAAGGATCGCGGAGGCGGAAGGTGACGGAGCCGCCGCTCACGCCGAGGTCGGTGTAGCCGATGCGAGCGGGCCGCAGCACGGTCCGTGCGAGCGACTCCAGCGCGTCGAGCCGCTCCCTCAGGACGGCGTCGGTATCCACTTCGAGCAGCAGGTGCGATCCGCCCTGGAGGTCGAGACCGAGACTGATCTGCTTGTTGGGAAGCCAGTCGGGAATCCCCGCCAGCGTACGCTCGGAAAAGAAGTTCGGCAGGGCATAGAGCACGCCGAGCAGGCAGATGCCCAGGACGAGCGCGACCTTCCATTTCGCGAAATAGAGCATGCTGCGCCTGTTCGACCGACAGCCGGCGCCGTCAGTTGCCTCTCAGCTTGTCCATGAGGCCGCCCTTCTTCGCGTCATTGGCGGCAACTGGCTTCTCGCCTTCCTTGCCGCCCGCGGGGGCGCTCTTCGATGCGACGTCGGTGACCTGCGAGCGAACCAGCCGAACCCGGACGCCGTCGGCGATCTCGACGAGGATCTCGTTGTCGTTGACCACCTTCGCCACGGTGCCGATGATGCCGCCGGCCGTGACGATCTTGTCGCCCCGCCTCAGCGCCGCGACCATCTCGCGATGCTGCTTCATCTTTTTCTGCTGCGGGCGGATGAGCAGAAAATAGAAGACCGCGAAGATGAGAATGAGCGGCAGAAAGGCGGCGATGTCGAAGCCGGACGCACCGGCTGTCTGAGCATACGCCGGAGAGATCAGCATCGAGACACTCCAGAGCGATCGCAGGCGAAGGCCGGACTATACTGCCTCGATCTCGATGTGCAACCGGCGCATTGCCGGCGAGCACGATACCTCGCCCGTGGAATGCCCCTCGACCGACGCCGATATTTCGTCCAGACCTAGGAACTTTCTGGAGAGCCGGCGTAATCCCTGCTACCGAACGCCTGACGCACCACACGTTCCGAAGGAACCGGGCAGGAGAAGGAATGCCGTCGGACAGCACCAGCTCGGGGCGTCCATCCCCGCGACCGCAGTGGCCGAGCCAGCCGCCGGATCTGCCGCCCGTGCGCAAGCCGACCCCTCTCGACAAGGATCTCAAGCGCATCAGGCGCATGGAAGAGGCGGTCGCGACGACGACGGGCCGCACCAGCACGCGCATCGGCCTCGGCCTCCTGTTCCTGATCGGTGTCTGCCTGTTTGCCGGGGCCCAGTCGGGTGGGGTCGAGCAGTTCTGGCTCGTCGTGATCGCCGGCGTCATCGCCGGCTACATGGCCCTCAACATCGGCGCCAACGACGTTGCGAACAACGTGAGCCCGGCGGTCGGATCGCAGGCTCTGACGCTGACGGGCGCCCTGGCGATCGCCGCAATCTTCGAGGCGGCGGGAGCCATCATCGCCGGCGGCGACGTGGTCGCGACGGTATCCAAAGGCATCGTCGATCCCGCGCGTCTCGCCAGCGCGGAAACCCTGATTCACGCCATGACGGCAGCCCTGCTCGCAGCGGCGCTGTGGCTCAATCTCGCGACGCATCTCGGTGCGCCGGTCTCGACCACCCACTCGATCGTCGGTGCCGTCGCCGGCAGCGGCATCGCAGCGGCCGGGGCGGACGCCGTCGATTGGGCGGTGATGGGACAGATCGCCGCAAGCTGGGTGATCTCGCCCGCCCTGGGCGGGGTGATTGCGGCCGCAATCCTCCTGTTCGTCAAGTACGCGATCCTTTTCCGGGAAGATAAGATCGCCGCGGCGAAACGGTGGCTGCCGATCCTGGTCGCTATCATGGCGGCTGCGTTCTCGGTTTATCTCGTGACCAAGGGGCTCGGCCGACTCTGGAAGCCCGGCACATCGATCCTCCTCCTCATCGGTGTCGGCGCATTCCTCCTCGCCTGGGCGATCGTGCGGCCGATGGTGAACCGCGCCTCGCAAGGGCTCGAGAACCGGCGGAAATCGGTCGTGACCCTGTTCACCGTCCCTCTGATTTGTGCCGCGGCGCTGCTGTCGTTCGCACATGGCGCCAACGACGTGGCGAATGCGGTCGGCCCGCTCGCTGCCATCGTCAGCGCGTCGAACACCGGCGGCGTTCAGGGAACGGTGTCGATTCCGTTCTGGGTGATGTTGGTGGGCGCGGCCGGCATCGCTGTCGGCCTCGCGCTTTTCGGTTCACGGCTGATCCGAGCGGTCGGTACCCAGATCACCAAGCTGGACCGCGCCCGCGCCTTCGCCATCGCGCTTTCCGCCGCCGTCACGGTCATCGTCGCCTCCGGGCTTGGGCTCCCGGTCAGCTCGACCCACATCACCCTCGGCGCGCTCTTCGGCGTCGGCTTCCTGCGCGAGCGGCTCGACCGGATCCGGAAGCCGCACCGATACGCGGCGCTCGCGGCACATGAAAGCGAGGCGCTCCGGCTTCTCGATCCGGAAGATCGGGACCTGGCGGAGAAGAAGGGGCAGAAAAAGGCGCGCAAGGCGCAGAAGCGCAAGCTCGTTCGCCGCCAGCACCTTCTGACGATCGTCGCGGCCTGGCTGATCACCGTGCCTCTGACGGCGGTGCTGAGTGCCGGTCTGTATGTCTTCTCCCGCGCCGTCTGGGCGGGGTGAGCATGGGGTTCGGAATGCAGCCTCTCGGCCGCGGGCGCGTTGACCGCCCGGCGGATGGAGGGATAGCTTCCGCCGTCCTCGACCTTGGAAGGAGCCTGCGTTGAGCGATCCCGAGCTCGTGCCCCTGCTGGACCGTATTGCGACGGCTCTCGAGCGGCTGTCGCCGCCGAGCCCGCCCCCGTCCGATCTCGACGCCGCGGACGCGTTCATCTGGCACGCGGAGCCCGAGCGGCTCGAGCCCGTGCAACGGGTCAATGCGGTGGATCTCTCCCTGCTCCGCGGCATCGATCGCGTGCGCGACATCCTGCTCGAGAACACCCGCCGCTTCGCCGCGGGCTGGCCCGCGAACAATGCGCTCCTCTGGGGGGCGCGCGGGATGGGCAAGAGCTCCCTGGTCAAGGCCGTGCATCGCGCAGTGAACCAGGCGACGCCCCGCGCCCTCGCCCTGGTGGAGATCCACCGGGAGGACCTGGCGACGCTTCCTCGCCTTCTGCACGAGCTGCGCGATTCCGGCCGGCGCTTCGTCCTTTTCTGCGACGATCTCTCGTTCGACGGCGACGATGCGAGCTACAAGTCGCTTAAGGCGGTACTGGAAGGGGGGCTGGAGGGGCGGCCTGAAAACGTCCTCTTCTATGCCACCTCCAACCGGCGCCACCTCATGCCGCGGGACATGATCGAGAACGAGCGTGGGACCGCGATCAACCCGGGGGAAGCCATCGAGGAGAAGGTGTCCCTCTCGGACCGGTTCGGTCTGTGGCTCGGCTTCCACGGCTGCGATCAGGAGACCTATTTCAGCATGATCGATGGCTACTGCGCCCGCTTCGGTCTCGAGGTGCCGCAGGATCGGCTTCGGGCGGAAGCCAACGAATGGGCGATCACCCGCGGCGCCCGCTCCGGCCGCGTCGCCTGGCAGTTCGTGCAAGATCTCGCAGGACGGCTCGAGCGGCGGATCGACAAGGCTTAGTCGGCAAGCTCAGGCGTTCTTTACTATTTCCGCGGACCATCCTTCGGCCGGCCGTCGCCGGCGCATCGGTAACCGTCGGAAGACCTGCAGTGCTGGCATGGGCGCTCCGGTGCGCGCTTCTCGTGGTGATCGGGGTAGTCGCGCTACACGAGCTCGACATCGACATCGAGCTGCCCCGACCGAAGCCGCCGGAGCTGGCGACGGCAGACCGCGGCGCGCGCAATCGGTCGAGCGGTGGCGGAGCGGCCTACGGCAGCGAGCTGATGATCCCTGCCGCGGAAAACGGTCACTTCTACGTCGATGCGGTCGTGAACGGCACGCCTCTCCCGTTCATGGTCGATACGGGTGCCACCTTCGTCGTCGTGTCGCGGGAAACAGCCGCCGACCTCGGCCTTCGGCCCGCGAACCATGAGTTCACGGTCAGGGTGCAGACGGCCAACGGCATCATCCGGAGTGCCCCCGTCACACTACGCCAGTTTCAGATCGGCAGCCTCACCATCCGCGACGTGGAGGCTCTCGTCACCGACACCCCCCTCGGCGGATCGCTACTCGGCCTGAGCTTTCTCGGGCGGCTGGAAAGCTACGAGGTTCAGCGGGACCGCCTCGTGCTCCGCTGGTAGCGCGGACACGCCTTCGGCTTTCTGGAAATAAGGCATTGGATCGACGGCTCGCGCGCCGCGCCTGATCTCGAAGTGCAACTGCGGGTTCGAGACGTTGCCGCTGCTGCCGACGCGAGCGATCGTCTGACCACGGGCGACGCGATCGCCACGCCTGACCAGAAGCGCGTCATTGTGGCCATAAGCGGTGGTCCAGCCATCCGCATGCTTCAGCAAGATCAGGTTGCCGAAGCCCGGCAGTTCGCTGCCGGCGTAGGCAACGACGCCGGCCTCGGCGGCACGAACGGGAGAGCCGCGCGGCGCGGCGATGTTGATGCCGTCATTGTGAAGGCCGCCGGACTTCGGACCGTATGACGATACGATTCGTCCATCCAGGGGCCGAATGAAGCGGACGGGGCCCGAGGGAAGTTCTACCGCGCGCGGGGGCGACGGCGCGGGAGCCGTCGGGGGCGGCGTGGCCGGCGCGGCATCGGGTGCCCCGGTGGCGGGAGGAGTGCCCGGCCCCGGCGTAGGTCCGGGCGTGCCCGTGGAGGTACTCGGCGGCGGCAGCGGTCGCGCTTCGACGGAACGGTCGGAGGGCGGCGGCGCGGTGGTCGCCGGCGCTTCGGCGATCAACTCGTCGAGATCCCCCTCCGGCACCACGAGCGCCTCTCCGACGATGATGGTGTATGGAGGCTCGATACCGTTCGCCCTCACGACCGAGGTAACGTCGACGCCATACTGCCTGGAGATGCCGTAGACGGTCTCTCCCGGTCGGACCACGTGCATCTGCGGAGGCGGCGGCACCCGCAGCCGGTCTCCCGGCTTGATCGTATAGGGCGGTTGCAGGTCGTTCGCTGCGATCAGGCCGCGAAGCGGAATGTTGTTGCGCCGGGCGATGCTGTAGAGCGTATCGCCCCGCTGCACGAGGATCTCGCCGCCGGCTATGGCCGGAGCGGCGGGGGTCGGGGCCGAGCTGGACTGGGGCGCCGAGGCCGTCCGCGGCGTCCCCTCGACCCGGACCCAGCCGCACCCAGCGACGAGTCCCATGCCGGCGCCGGCGAACGTGACGATCGCCGCGCGGCGAACCCAGGCTCGCCTTTCCGGCCCCTTCATCCGCTGCCGAGACCGGCGGTAAGGGTGCCACTCTCCACGGCCGCGCCGTCGACCAGCGGGACGAAGTGCGCCTTCACGAGCTCTTCGGTGCGGAACCCGTCCGACGTGCGCCGCACACGCACCAAGCGCTGGCTGTCGCGCGCGGTGCCGACGGGGAGGACGAGCACGCCGCCCTCGGCGAGCTGGTCCGCGAGCGCCGCCGGCACTTCGCGCGCGGCGGCGCAGGCGATGATCCGATCGAACGGAGCGACTGCCGGCCAACCTTCGGCACCGTCACCATACATCATCGTCACGTTGCGGAGCTTGAGCGCCTGCAACCGCGCCTCCGCCTCGATCAGCAGCGGGCGGTGCCGCTCGATCGAGTAGACGCGCCGGCACAGGCGGGCGAGCACCGCAGTCTGGTATCCGGAGCCCGCACCGACCTCCAGCACCTTCATGCGGTCTCCGACCTCGAGCGCCTGCGTCATCAGGCCGACGACGACCGGCTTGCTGATCGTCTGGCCGTGGCCGATCGGCAGCGCCGTGTTCTCGTACGCCTGATCGCGGAAGACGTCCGGTACGAACGCCTCGCGCGGAACCAGCTCGATCGCGGAGAGGACGCGCGGGTCGGTGACGCCGGCCTGGCGCAGCATCAGAATGAGACGGATACGGCGAGCGGCCGTCGTCACGCGAACGCCTCTTCCAGCGCTGCCAGCGTGGAATGATGGGTGAGGTCGAGATGCATCGGGCTGACAGACACCGCGCCGCCGTAGACAGCCTCCAGGTCAGATCCTTCGGCATGGTGCTCGAAGGCACGTGCCGTTCCGATCCAGTAATAGGGGCGACCCGCCGGGTCGATGCCGCGCTGGACGACGCCCCCGGGCTTGCGACGGCCCTGGGCCGTGACGCGGATCCCCGTCACCTCGTCCGGCGCGACATGCGGAAAATTGACGTTGATGAACACCGACCCCGGCCACGAGGCACGGGCGAGCCGCTCCAGCACCCGGGGCGTGTACCGCTCGGCCGTTTCCCACCAGGTGTTGCCGCCGGGCACCACGTTCTGGCTGAGGGCGATCGCCGGAATGCCGAGGAGTGTCGCTTCCATCGCCGCCGCGACGGTGCCCGAATAGGTGACGTCCTCTCCCATATTTCCGCCCCGGTTTATTCCCGAGATCACGAGATCCGGAGGCTCATCCTTCATCACCTCCATCACTCCGAGCAAGACCGAATCCGTCGGCGTGCCGTCGACGGCGTAGCGCTTCTCGGAAAGCTGGCGGATGCGCAGCGGATGCCGAAGGGTCAGCGAATGGCCGGAGGCGCTCTGCTCGGATTCCGGTGCGACAACCCACACGTCCGTCGCCAGCTCGCGCATCACCCGTTCCAGCAACTCGAAGCCTGGCGCGTGGATGCCGTCGTCGTTCGACAGGAGAATGCGCGCCCTGGCGAGGTCCAGCGGTTGCTTCGCCATTCAGAGAATCCGCTCGACGCCGCCCATGTACGGGCGGAGCGCATCCGGCACTGCGACAGAGCCGTCCTGCTGCTGATAGTTCTCCAGAATCGCGACGAGCGTCCGCCCAACCGCGAGTCCCGACCCGTTGAGCGTGTGCACGAAACGCGTCCCCTTCTCTCCCTTGCGGCGGAAGCGAGCGCCCATCCGCCGCGCCTGGAAGTCGCCGCAGTCGGAGCAGCTCGAGATCTCCCGGTAAGTGCCCTGCCCCGGCAACCAGACCTCGATATCGTAGGTCTTGCGCGCGGCAAAGCCCATGTCCCCGGTGCAGAGCACCACCGTCCGGTAGGGAAGCTCCAGCCGCTGCAGTACCGTCTCCGCGCACGCGGTCATGTATTCGTGCTCTTCTTCCGAGCGTTCCGGATGCGCGATGCTGACCAACTCCACCTTGCCGAACTGGTGTTGACGGATCATGCCGCGCGTATCCTTACCCGCAGCACCGGCCTCCGACCGGAAGGAGGGGGTGTAGGCGGTGAAGCGCAGCGGCAGGTCGGCCTCGTCCAGGATCTCGCCGGAGACGAGATTTGTGAGCGGCACCTCAGCCGTCGGAATCAGCCAGTAATCGTCGGTGGTGCGGAACAGGTCTTCGGCGAACTTCGGCAGCTGTCCTGTCCCGTACAGTGCGTCCTCGCGCACCAGCAGCGGCGGGCTTATCTCGCAGTAGCCGAACTCGCGGGTATGCAGGTCGAGCATGAACGAGGCGAGCGCCCGCTCCAGCCGTGCCAGCTCGCCGCGCAGCACGACGAAGCGCGCTCCGGATATTCTGGCGGCCCGCTCGAAATCCATCGACCCCGAGGCTTCGCCGATGGCGACGTGATCGCGAGCCTCGAATGCGTGGCTCGGCGGTTCTCCGACGCGACGGATCTCGACGTTCGCGGTCTCGTCGGGCCCGACCGGCACATCGTCGGCGGGAATGTTGGGGAAGGTCGCGAGCGCTTCCTCCAGCTCCCGGCCCGCCGCCCGCTCCTCGTCGCTGGCGGTCTGAAGCTCGTCCTTCAGGCTCGCGACTTCGCGAATCAGCTCCTCGGCCGCTTCCCCTTTCGCCTTGGCCCGCCCGACGGCCTTCGAGACCTCGTTACGCCTTTGCTGGAGCTCCTGGAAGCGGGTCTGCGCGGCGCGGCGCTTTTCGTCCAGCTCCAGAATTCGGGCCGCCGCGGGGCCCTGGCCACGCTTCTTCAGGGCCGCGTCGAACGCCTCGGGATCATTTCTGATCCATCTGAGATCGAGCATGGAAATCCGGTCCCGCGCTGTCGGTGGCGGAGCCGGTTATATCCAGCCGGCCCCGACGCGTCCACCTCGGGGGCTCAGGCGCCCAGCTCCTCCGCCTCCCGTTGCGCCCGCTTGCGCTCCATCATGCGGGCGAGCAAGATCGAGATCTCGTAGAGCAGGAGCCCGGGAAGGGCGAGGCCGATCTGGCTGATCACGTCTGGCGGCGTGAGCACCGCGGCGCAGATGAAGACGATGACGATCGCATGCCGGCGCCGGCTGGCGAGACCGTCGGCGGTGACAAGCCCGGCGCGTGCCAGCAGCGTCAGGAGCACCGGCATCTGGAAGAAGAGGCCGAAGGCGAAGATCAGCTTGATGACGAGCGAGAGATACTCGCTGACCCTGGCTTCGAGCTGGATCGGAAGACCACCGGCGGCACCCGCCGTCTCGAAGCTCAGGAAGAATTTCCAGGCAAGCGGAATGATCATGTAATAGACCATCGCCCCGCCGAGGAAGAACAGTACCGGCGTCGCGATGAGGAACGGCAGGAAGGCCCGCCGCTCGGAGCGGTACAGCCCGGGAGCGACAAACCGCCAGAGCTGGTTCGCGATCACCGGAAAGGCCAGGAACAATCCCGCGAAGAACGAAACCTTGATGTATGTGAAAAAGGTCTCGGTCAGGCCGGTGTAGATTAGGCGGCGCCCGGTCTGATCCTCGAACGCGTTGGTGAGCGGCCGGACGAGGAAGCCGAAAATCTCCTCGGAGAAGTAGTAGCAGACCAGGAAAGCGACCAGCAGAGCCGCGATCGCATAGATGAGACGATTCCGCAGCTCGGTCAGGTGATCGAGCAGCGGCGCCTTCTCCTGCTCCTCCTCCTCGTCGTTCACGACGTTTGCGCCGGTCGTCCGGCCGTCTCGGCACTCGAGCCGGAATCGCCGGGAGCGGCCGCCGGAGATGCTGCCGGCGGCGCGGGCTCCTCGTCCTCTTCGAGCTCGGGACTGGAGCGCGGCACGTGGCGCTCATTGGTCGCGACCGGGTCCAGCGCCTTCGCCATCTGACCGTCCGGATCGATCGCGTTGCCGATTTCGCGCTTCACGTCTAGCTTCTTGGCCGCATCGAACTTCTTCTTCATGTCCTCGAGCTCGGCCTCGCGCGCTATGTCTTCCATGCCCTGCTGCAGCTCACGCAGCATCCCACGCGCCTTACCGGCCCAGCGCCCGACGGTATAGAGGGCCCGAGGCAGATCCCGCGGCCCGATCACGATCAAAGCCACGACCGCGATCACCGCCATTTCGGCCCAGCCGATATCGAACATGGGTCACGCCGCCTGAAAGTCGGGCCTGCCCCTTCCGGGACCGGGACCGGTCAGCCCTTCACGGCCTCGTCGGACTTGATCTTGCCGGCCTCGCTGGCCGACCGCTTCGCCTCGAGCGACCTGTCGTCGGCCGCTTCGTCCTCATCGTCCTTCAGGCCGGCTTTGAAGCTCTTGATCCCTTTGGCCATGTCGCCCATCACCCTCGGCAGCTTGCCCGCGCCGAACAGCACGAGCACGATCAGGAGAATGATGAGGACCTGCCAGATACCTATGCTCATGAGAGCCCTCTCTCGGCATGCGGGGCCGTGAGACCTCGCGATTTGGGCCAGATAATCGCAGAAACGCTTCGTCCCTGCAACGAGGGGGCCGCAGGCTAGAGAGGAAAGACGAAGGTTTGCTCGCTGTCCAGCGAGACGGGCAGAACCTCGCCTTCCCGTGGCAGGAACCGCCCCGGCACCCTCGCATGCAGATGGACTTCCTCCGGCGCGGTTGCAAGCGACAGGTGCACGAGGCTGCTGCGCCCGAGCATGCGCGCCGCCATCACTCGTGCGCGTGTCACCCCTGACGCTTCCGCAGACGCGGTGCCGAGCCGGATCGCCTCCGGCCGGATCAGGACCTCCACCGGCGTGCCGTCGGCGATGCCGCGC
>JAJUGE010000084.1 GCA_029268305.1 Alphaproteobacteria bacterium | reverse complement strand
GCCCGGCGAAGACGATCGCGGGCAAGGCCACGAGCGCGGAGAACCAGTGCAGGAGCTGCCGGGTCGCCTCGCCCATTCCGTGGAAGTGCCCGGCCCACACCGCGACAGAGAGCAACATGACGTTGGCCGCGGCAAAACCGGCTACCGCCATCGCCCGGAGCAGCTCCCTGTCACGCCGTTCGTCTTCGCTCTCGAGCCTCGCCGGCTCGTATGGGACTACCCCGAATCCGAGCGCGGTCACCGCCTCGGCGAGTTCGCCACCGCGCGCCGCATCGCCTTTCCACCGGAGTGCGAGCCGTCGCGTCGTGAGGTTCACGCGCGCTTCGAGCACGTCCGGCTCCCGCGCGAGACGCTGCTCGATCCGCCTCACGCAACCGCCGCAGTGAACGCCCTCGACGATCAGGTGCAGCGCTCTCGACCCGTCGGCCAGGTCCCGCACATAGCCATCGAAGACACCCCCTGGCCCGAGGGCACCGACGTCTGTGACCCCGCCGTCACTCATCGCCTGAACACGATCCGATCGTCGAGGCGGAACCGGTCGCGGCCACGCTCGACGAACACCCGAGTCTCCCATTGACCGGGAAGAGGCGGCGCCACGACGGCGGCGTACGTACCGTCCCCTCGCTCCGGTATGTCCACCTCGAAGTCGTGCCCCGCACCGATGGGACGCACCATCTTCGCACGCACCGTGGCACCGGTTATCGGCTCTCCGGCAGCATCCTTCAGCGCCACCTCCACCAGCGAGCCGCCGGACGGATCGAGCCCGGTGCGGATGTCGCCGCGCCAGCCAAGCTCGAGCTGCCGCCGCCCATCCGCGATCGTCTCGTTGAACTGGAGCCCCCGCTCGTAAGGGCTCTCGGTCTGGAGGCCCGTCCAGCTCGTGAAGGATGCATAGACCAGGGCACCGTTGGCGGCGAACATCGTCAGGAAGCCGCCGACGAATGCCCAGGGGATCCAGGCGCTGTCTCGACGCGCGCGCTCCATGATCCGCATCGTCACCTCCTCGGTCCCCTGAAGACCGTCTCGCGTCGCACCGCCTCGCCGCCGTCTGCCTCGGTCAGCTCGAACGTGATCGGCATGGCTTCCTCGGAGACAACCTCTCGTGGTGCGCGCAGAAAGACCTGGTATGTCGCAACGCCGTCCGGTGCCGCCGGCAACACGATCGTGCCGTCGCCCGCAGCCTCGCGGCCAACCACCGACATGACGGAGTCCGCGAGCCCTTCCACGTCGAGCACGAAATCGCGCGGCGCCCGGGTCATGTTCAGGATCTTGACGGTGTAGCCGTTGCGAATGCTGCCGTCGGACAGCGTGACGAACAGCGGATTGCGATCGTGCAGCACGTTGATGTCGAGCGTCGCCCGGAACGCCAGGCTCCACAACATTGCCCCCCCGATCACCAGCGCCAGCAGCGTGTACAAGACCGTTCTGGGCCGCACGAGCCGGTAGGAGAGCGGCTTGCCTGCGGCCCGGTTCACCTGGTTGCGCTCGGTATCGTAGGTGATGAGCCCCCGCGGCAGCTCGAGCTTGTCCATCACACTGTCGCAGGCGTCGATGCAGAGGGCGCAGCCGATGCATTCCATCTGCAGGCCATCGCGAATGTCGATGCCCATTGGACAGACGGCGACACACAGGTTGCAATCGACGCAGTCGCCCCGCTTCGCCCGCGGGTCCCGCCTCGTTGCCTTGCCTCGCGGCTCACCCCGCCAAGGCTGATAGGTGACGATCAGGGTGTCCTCGTCGAACATCGCCGCCTGAAACCGCGGCCACGGGCACATGTAGGTGCAGACCTGCTCTCGCGCCCAACCGGCGAGGAGGTATGTGGTTGCCGTGAATAGCGCGACAAAGAAATAGACCATCGTCGACGCGGAGCCGGTGAAGATGTCGGCGACGACAGTCGGCGCGTCGTTGAAGTACATGATCCAGGCGCCGCCAGTCAGGGCGGCGATCACCAGCCAAGCGGCGTGCTTGGCCACCTTCTTCCCCGCCTTAGCGGGCGAAAGCGGCTGCTTGTCGAGCTTGATCCGCGCGTTGCGGTCACCCTCGATCCAGCGCTCCACCAGCATGAAGAGGTCGGTCCAGACCGTCTGCGGGCATCCATATCCGCACCAGACGCGTCCGGCGAGGCTGGTGACGAGGAACAGGCCCACCGCACCCAGCAGCATGAGGCCCATCAGGTAATAGATTTCCTGGGGCCAGATTTCGATGAAGAAGAAATAGGCGCGCCGGTTGGGCATATCGATCAGAACGGCCTGATCGGGTGCACCGGGCCCCCGGTCCCAGCGGATCCAGGGCGTCAGGTAGTAGATCGTCAGCAGGATGCCGACGAGCCACCACTTCAGCTTCCGGAACGTCCCCGAGACGCGCTTCGGGTAGACCTTGACCCTGTCGGCGTAGAGTGGCTGATCCCTCTGGCCCGGGGCGGAAACTGTGTTATCGACGACGACGGCATCGCTCATCTGTGCACCCATGTCGGCAAGGAGCGTCCCAGGCGGTTTCCTCTCTCCTCTGACGGCAGATCATGCTGTAAACAGCCCCTACTCGCCGCCACCGAGCGAATGCACGTAGACGGTGAGCATCTTGATGGTCACGGGATCCAGCCGGTCGATCCAGGCCGGCATCACGCCGTGCCGCGGCTGGGTGACCTGCCGGACGATGCTGTTCTTGTCGCCTCCGTACAACCAGATGCTGTCTGCCAGGCTCGGTGCACCGAGTTCGCGAATGCCGTCGCCCTTCTCGCCATGGCATGCGGCGCAGTTGTCGGCAAATACCGCCGACCCCTCCTCCACCATCGCCGCGTCGTGATCCTGTCCTGACAGGCTCAGCACGTATTCGGCGACGGCGTTGATCTCCGCCCGCTCGAGCATGGCGCCGAAGGCAGGCATTTCCGAAATGCGGCTCTCGTCGTGGCCGAAGCGAACGCCGTAGAGCAATGTCTGATGGATCTCCTCCAGGCTGCCGCCCCAGATCCAATCGTCATCGGCGAGACTGGGATAGCCGACCTGACCTCCACCGCCCGGTCCGTGACACGGCGCGCAATTGTCCGCGAAGGCGGTCTTCCCTCCGGCGACGGCGAACGTGCGGAGGTCGGGATCGGCCTGAATCTCCGGCAGTTCGGCGGCGTCGATGCTGGCCAACAGCGCCCCCTGCGCTTCGCGCGCGGCGACCATCGTCTGCTCGAGCTCCACACGCTGATTGTAGCCGAGCACGCCACGGAGATAGCCGTTCGCCCACGGCCAGGAGGGATAGAAGACGTAGTAGCCGATCGACCAGACGATCGTGGCGTACAGGACATACAGCCACCACTTCGGCAGCGGCTTGTTGTACTCTTCGATCCCGTCCCAGGAATGCCCGGTGGTCGCCGGCTCGGGCGCGGAGTTCCTGTCACTGCTTGTCGGCATCTCTCTCGAGCTCTCCACCATCCGGCCCCTGGCCACCGTCCCTCGGCCGCGGTTCGTCATCACGCAGCGGTATGCGGCT
Organism: Alphaproteobacteria bacterium; assembly: GCA_029268305.1. Classification (GTDB taxonomy): domain Bacteria; phylum Pseudomonadota; class Alphaproteobacteria; order JAJUGE01; family JAJUGE01; genus JAJUGE01. The sequence continues at coordinate 11,723 of JAJUGE010000084.1, read as the reverse complement.
CGCCTCCTCGAACCTCTTGCGGTTGCGCGGCCAGAAGGCCCAGACGACGATCCCGATGAAGACCGCCATGAGCCAGAGCCCCCAGACCGACGCGAAGAATTCCCTGATCGCCTCCAGGCTCACCGCCCGCTCCTACTGAATGAGGTCCTCGACCTCGTACTGGCTGAAGTCGACCATCCGCCCCAGGATCTGCAGATAGGCGACCAGTGCATCCATCTCGGTTACGACACGCGGATTGCCGTCGAAGTTCGCGGCATGCGCGTTCGGATACCGCTCCAGCAGCCCGTCGATGCCCAGCTCCGGGTTCGCCTGGGCACGCAGGTCTGCGACCGCGTTCTCGATCATCTCGTCGGTGTAGGGGACGCCGACCGCCCGATTGGCGCGGAGGTGGTCCGCGATGTCGTCATGGCGCAGCTCCTTTTCGATCAGGAACCGATACGGCGGCATGATCGACTCCGGCACGACCGCTTGTGGTTCGATCATGTGGGCCACATGCCATTCATCGGAGTATTTGCCGCCGACCCGGGCCAGGTCCGGCCCCGTGCGCTTCGAGCCCCACTGGAACGGGTGGTCGTACATGCTCTCGGCCGCGAGGCTGTAGTGGCCGTACCGCTCGACCTCGTCCCGGAACGGGCGGACCTGCTGGCTATGGCAGCTGTAGCAGCCTTCGCGGATGTAGATGTTCCGTCCGGCCAGCTCGAGCGGCGAATAAGGCCGCACCCCTTCCACTTCCTCGATGGTCGATTCAATCGTGTAGAGCGGCACGATCTCGACGATCCCGCCGATCGAGACGGTGATCAGGATGAGGATGAGCAGCAGGATCGAGTTCTTCTCGACGTGCTCGTGATGCTTCCAGAGAGACATGCCGTTCACTCCGCCGGAGCCGGAGCGGCGACCGCGCCCTGGCGCAGCGCTTCCCGCGTCTCGACGCTGACGTCGCCCCGGATCGTCCGCCAGACGTTGTAGACCATGATCAGCGAGCCGATCAGGAAGAGCACCCCGCCCAGAGCCCGGACGACATAGAACGGGTGCATGGCTTCGACCGTCTCGACGAACGAGTACTGCAGGAACCCGAGATGGTCGTAGGCACGCCACATCAGCCCCTGCATGATCCCGGAGATCCACATCGAGGTGATGTAGAGGACGATACCGATCGTCGAGATCCAGAAGTGGTAGCTGACCAGCTTCAGCGAATAGAGTTCACGCTGGTTCCAAAGCCGCGGCACCAAGTGGTAGACGGCCCCGAACGAGATGAAGGCGACCCAGCCGAGCGCGCCGGAATGCACGTGGCCGATGGTCCAGTCGGTGTAGTGGCTGAGCCCGTTGACCGCCCGGATCGACATCACCGGACCTTCGAAGGTGCTCATCCCGTAGAAGCCGACCGACACCACCAGGAAGCGCAGCACCGGATCGGTGCGCAGCTTGTCCCACGCGCCCGACAGCGTCATCAGGCCGTTGATCATGCCGCCCCACGACGGCATCCAGAGCATCACCGAGAAGGTCATGCCGAGGGTTTGGGTCCACTCGGGGAGAGCCGTGTAGTGCAGGTGATGCGGCCCGGCCCAGATGTAGAGGAAGATCAGCGACCAGAAGTGGACGATCGAGAGCCGATACGAATAGACCGGCCGGTCGGCGCGCTTCGGGATGAAGTAGTACATGATGCCGAGGAAGCCGGCGGTGAGGAAGAAGCCGACGGCATTGTGCCCGTACCACCACTGCGTCAGCGCATCCTGCACGCCCGAGAACGCCGAATAGCTCTTCGTGCCGAAGATCGACACCGGCACCGCCAGGTTGTTGACGATGTGCAGCATCGCGATGGTGACGATGAAGGCGAGATAGAACCAGTTGGCGACGTAGATGTGCGGCTCGCGCCGGCGGATGATGGTGCCGAGGTAGATTACCAGGTACGTCACCCAGATGATCGTCAGCCAGAGATCGGCGTACCACTCGGGCTCGGCGTATTCGCGGCTCTGGGTGATGCCGAGCACGTATCCCGACGCTGCCAGCAGGATGAAGAACTGATAGCCCCAGAACAGGAAGGCCGCGAGCCCCGGCCCGCCGAAGAGGCTGGCGCGGCAGGTGCGCTGGACGACGAAGAGCGACGTCCCCAGGAGGGCATTGCCGCCGAACGCGAAGATAGCGGCGGAGGTGTGGACCGGCCGCAGCCGTCCGAAGTTGAAATATTCAGGCCCAGGGTTGAGCCATGGATAGGCGAGCTGCAGGGCGATGACGACGCCCATCAGGAATGCGACCACCCCCCAGAAGACGGTCGCCAGCATGAACCAGCGCACCACCTCCTCGTTGTATGCAACAGCGGCGGCCGTTTCCCGGCGGCCTATCGCTTCGGCCATTGCCCGAATCTCCCAACGCGACTTCCGCGCACCCAGCACCGTAATCGAGCACCTCCCGGTGCCCTTCGGCGTTGATCCGAATCAATGACTTCATCAACATTGAAGCAACTGAACGGTTTGTCGCGCGGCAAAATGACCATGTCGCTGACGGCAGTCGAAAATGGCGGTCCGAGGGAGGAACGTGATGGTCGAAGCGCTATCGATGCACCGCACTGGAGCCCCCACGGTTCGGCAGATCGGGCTCGATCGACCGTGGGCGTGGCTTGCCGAAGGTTGGCGGGACCTCGCTGCGTATCCGGTGATAAGCCTGAGTTACGGTCTCGTCTTCGCTCTCTGCGGGCTGATTCTGCTGTTCCTGACCAGTCGGCTGCAGTTGTGGTACATCGCGCTGCCTCTCGCGGCAGGATTCATGCTGCTCGGCCCCGTGCTCGCGGTCGGGCTCTACGACATCAGCCGTCGCCGGCAAAACGGCGGGCCCGTGACATTCGCTCTCACGGCGCTGGCCTGGCGGCGAAATCCGACCGAACTCGGGCTCATGGCGCTGATGCTGATGCTCTTCTTTCTGGTCTGGATCAGGCTCGCGACGCTCATCTTCGCGCTCTTCTACGGATACCAGACGCCTCCGCTCGATTCCCTCGTGCAGGAGGTGTTCTTCTCCCCCAACAGCCTGACGTTCCTGATCGTCGGCAACCTCACAGGAGCGATTCTGGCTGCGCTCGTCTTTGCGATCAGCGCCGTCTCGATCCCGATGCTGCTGGACCGTGAGGTCAACGCGATCGCAGCCGTCGGAACCAGCCTGCGCGCCGTGCAGGCAAATCCGGGTCCGATGGCCGCCTGGGCCGCATTGATCGTGCTGTTCACCGCGGCCGGCATGGTCGTCTTCTTCGCCGGCCTGATTGTCGCCCTGCCGCTGATCGGCCATGCGACCTGGCACTGCTACCGGGATCTCGTCGGCACGGCCGATTAGCCCTTGTCCGGAACCCTCGGGCGACTAGGATCGGGGCAGCCAAGGTCAACAGCATCGGAAGCCGCAATGGACACCGAGCCGGACAATCCCTACGGGTTCGCGCCGCCGCACGACGCGCCGATCCCGTATCTGCACCGTATCCGCACCTATTATCAGACGCTGGGATACGGCAAACCTTACGAATGGGCGCACTTCGCCGAGGTGCCGTTCCAACCGCTGAAGAAGCCCCTTGCCGAAAGCCGCGTCGCGTTGATCACCACGGCGGCGCCATACCAGCCCGACAAGGGCGACCAGGGGCCGGGGGCTCCTTACAACGCAGCCGCCAAGTTCTATCAGGTCTACTCCGGCGACACGTCGGAAGAGCACGACCTGCGGATCTCACATATCGGCTACGATCGCAAGCACACAACGGCCGAAGACAGCCGCACCTGGTTCCCGCTGGCCCAGCTGCGCCGGTTGGCGGCGGAAGGCCGGATCGGCGAGGTCGCGCCGCGCTTCCACGGCACGCCGACGAACCGCAGCCACCGGACGACGATCGAGGTGGATTGTGCGGAGGTGCTGAAGCGCTGCCAAGAGGACAGAGCCGACGTCGCCGTCATCGTTGCTAATTGACCGGTGTGCCACCAGACCGTGAGTCTGACCGCACGCCATCTCGAAGCGAACGGCATCCCGACGGTAGTCATGGGCTGCGCCAAGGATATCGTCGAGTATGTGGGCGTTCCGCGCTTTCTCTTCTCGGATTTCCCGCTGGGCAACGCCGCGGGGCGGCCGAACGACCCTGAATCGCAGGCCTTCACCATGGAGCTTGCCCTGAAGGTGCTGGAAAGCGCGCCGGCACCGCGCACGACGGTTCAATCGCCTCTCCGCTGGAGCGATGATCCGAGCTGGAAGCTCGACTTCTATAATATCGAGCAGATGTCCGAGGAGGAGATCGCCCGACGCCGGCAGGAATTCGACCGGCAGAAGGAGATCGCCAAGGGCAAGAGACTGGAGGCCAGCGTCGCACGAGACGCCGACTGAATTGGAAAAAGGATCGAGATGAGCAAACCCTTCACCGGCGTCCGCGTCCTGGATTTCACGCAGGTCTTCGCCGGCCCGTTCGGTAGCGTGCAGCTCGCGCTGCTGGGTGCGGACGTGGTGAAGATCGAACGCCCGGAAGGCGAGGACATGCGGCGGGCACCGCCGATCGACGACTGGTCGCGCCGCAACATGTCGACCCACTGGCTCGCCATCAATGCGAACAAGCGCTCGATCACGCTCGACCTGAAGCGGCCGGAGGCGATCGAGGTGGTGAAGCGCCTAGCCGAGACCGCTGACGTTGTCATGGAAAACTTCCGCCCGGGCGTGATGGACAAGCTCGGGATCGGATACGAGGCGCTTTCCGCCGTGAACCCGCGCATCATCTATTGCGCCGTATCCGGCTTCGGCCATACGGGGCCGAACCGCGACGAGGCCGGCTACGACGGTAAGATCCAGGCGATGTCCGGCATCATGTCGATCACCGGGCATCCGGAGACCGGCCCGACCCGCGCCGGCTTCGCAGTCTGCGACGCCCTGTCGGGCATGACAGCGGCCTTCGGCGTGGCGAGCGCGTTGTTCCAGCGCAACCATACGGGCAAGGGTCAGTTCGTCGACGTGTCGATGCTCGACGCGTCCCTCGCCTTCCTATCGCCGAACGTGGTCGAATGGACCGTCGGCGGCCATAAATCGGAGCAATTCGGCAATCAGGCGATCAGCCGCCGCCCGACCGCCAACCTCTTCAAGGCGAAGGACGGTCATCTCCTGCTCGCCGTCAACAACGAGCGTCAGTTCAAGGCCCTCATGGGCGCGCTCGGGCTGGAGCACCTGCTCGCCGATCCGCGCTTTGTCGACTGGGAGGCACGCGTTGCCAACGAGCCGGCGCTCCGGGCGGCGATCGAGGAGGTGCTCTGCACCGACCATCCGAAGAACTGGGATAAGAAGCTGAACGCCGCGGGCGCTCCCTGCGCCAGCATCTGGACGATCGACGAGATCGTCGACCATCCGCACCTCGCCCACCGCGATATTCTGCAGCGGATCGACAGCCCTCACGGGCCGCTCACCCTCGTCGGAAACGGTTTCCGCCTGGCCCACGGCGGCGGCACGGTCGATCGGCTGCCGCCGGAACTCGGCGCGCACACCGACGAGGTGCTCGCCGAAGCCGGCTATTCGGCCGAAGAGATCGGGGCGATGCGCGCGAGCGGCATCTTCTGACGGGCTGGGAAATCACCCGTAGCTCGCAACCGCTCCCCTGGACCGCATAAGGTGCGCCGACTATTTCAGGGAGCCTTCTACCTCGAGGAGCCTTCTACATGCGAATGATCATGGGGATCGTCGCCGCACTCTGCATGGGAGCTGTCATGGCCGTATCCGACGTCAATGCCGCCGACCCCGAGAACACCCTCTACATGGACCTGGACACCGGACGCGTTACGATCGAGATGCGTCCGGACCTCGCGCCCAACCATGTCGCCCGCATAAAGGAGCTGGTGCGGCAGGGATTCTACGACGGGCTGACCTTCCATCGGGTCATCCCGGGCTTCATGGCCCAGACCGGCGACCCGAAGGGTAACGGGACCGGCGGATCGGGCCAGAACCTGAAGGCCGAGTTCTCGAAGGCCAATCACGTGCGCGGCACGGTTTCGATGGCGCGTGCGCAGGACCCGAACAGCGCCGACAGCCAGTTCTTCATCGTGTTCGAGCCGGCGCCGCACCTCGACGGCCAGTACACCGTCTGGGGACAAGTCGTGGACGGCATGGAGCATGTCGACCGAATCAAGAAGGGTCATCCGGCCTTTAACGGTGCGGTCGAGAACCCCGACAAGATCGTCAGCATGCAGGTGGCTGCGGACGCCAACTGACGCTGCGCCGCCCTGTACCGGGGATCGTCACTCGATCCAGGTGACGACCTCGGCCAGGTCGGCCCGGCTGGTGCGGAAGCCGTTCGCGGGATGGCTCCGGTCGGCATAGCCGAACGAGATGCCGCACACCATGAGGCGATCGTCGCCGATGCCGAAATAATCGCGCACGAAGCGGGCGTGGCGGGCGAGCGCAGCCTGCGCGATTGTCGCCACACCATGCGCCTCTGCCGCGAGCAGGAAGTTGGCTACCCAGGTACCGCAGTCGATCGCACCCGGATTCCCGAGCGCTTCGTCGCTGGTGACGATCGCGACGTGCGGCGCCCCGAACAGACGGAAGTTCTCCCACGCCTGCCGTTGATAACCGGCCTTGTCGCCTCGCGGGATCCCGAGCGTGTTGTAGAGCTGGAAGCCGCATTCGCGTCGACGCTTTAGATAGACGCCCCGATACTCGCGCGGCCGATCCAGATCCGCCGCTTCTTCGGCGCCCGAAGTGGCATGGGCGTAGAGGGCTTCCCGGAAGCGCTCGGTCGCCTCACCGCTGGTGATCACGAGTTGCCACGCCTGACTGTTGCACCATGATGGCGCTCGCTGCGCCATGCGCAAGATGCTTTCGATCGTCTCTCGCGGCACGGGATCGGGCAGGTAGGCACGGCAGCTGAACCTGGCACGCGTGAGCCGATCCAGGGCCGCCACGTCGTCGGGCATGGTCAAACCGGCAGGTGCGAAATTCTGCATCCGGACCTCGTCCTCCACTCGGGCAATCACTATCTGGCAGGCTCGCGGATAATACGCGGATCGGCCGCCGTCGCCAGTCGGACCGAGCCGCGGCTGGCGTACCATCGGGAACTCTGATAGTAGCCGCTTTGCAATCACACGGGTGAGATCCTTGAAGACCAGCGCTTCGCCGTCGATGCAGCAGGGCTCGCTCAGGGGCATCCTCGGGATCTTCTTTTCGTCCGGCGGAGTGAACCGCTGGCTCGTGCTGTTCTGCCTCAGCGCAGCCGCGATCGCCGAAGGCATTGGCCTCGCGAGCCTGCTGCCGGTCCTTTCTGCCGTAGAGGGGGGTGGGGAAGACAGCTCCGCCGCCAGCCGCGCGATCCTGGGGGCCGTCGAAGCGATCGGCCTGCCGGCGACTGTCGAGGTCCTGATCGTCCTCGTCCTCGTCGGAATCATCCTGAAGTCGGGCCTGATCATCCTCGCGATGCGCCAGGTGGGCTATGCGGTTGCCGACGTATCGACACGGCTCCGCGCGATATTGATCGACAGCCTGCTGCGTGTTCGCTGGCGCTATTTCGCGCAACAGCCGGTCGGGCGCATCGCCAATGCCGTGGGCCTCGAGGCGACCCGCGGCGGTCAGGCATACCTGCTTTCGGCGCAGGTGATCACCGGGATGATTCAGACGGCCGTCTATCTCCTGGTCGCATTTCTGGTTTCGTGGAAGCTCGCCCTGATCTCTCTAGCGGTCGGCGGCACGATCGTGCTGGTGCTGAACACGCTCGTGCGGAGCGCGCGCCGGGCCGGGCGCCGCCAAACCGTGCGCACGTCGGAATTGGTGACGCAACTCAGCGACGGTCTGATCGGCATCAAGCCGCTCAAGGCGATGGCCCGCCACGGTCAACTCGCCGCCTTTCTCGACAAGAAGATCGAGAGCCTTCGCAAGGCGCTTCGCAAGCAGGTGATCAGCAGGGAAGTCCTGCGCAACCTGCAGGAGCCCCTCCTCGCGATCTGCCTCGTCGCCGGCTTCTACGTCGCCTTCACCCGCTGGTCCATTCCGATCACGCACCTGCTCGTCATGGGTCTGTTGCTCGAGCGGACGGTCACGACAATGGGCAAGATGCAGCAGCAGCTGCAGCGGGCCGTCGTTGTCGAGAGCGCGTACTGGTCGGTACAGGACCTGATCGAGGAAGCCGAGGCGCAGCGCGAGCCGAATGCCGGAACCGAGACACCGACGCTGCACGAGGGGTGCAGGCTGGAGAACGTCTCGTTCGCCTTCGGCAATAACCAGGTGCTGCGGGACGTCTCGGTCGAGATCCCGGCCGGCCGGATGACGGTGATCACCGGTTCGTCGGGCGCCGGCAAGACGACGCTGACGGACATTCTTCTCGGGCTGTACAAGCCCGACAGCGGGCGGGTCCTCATCGATGACGTTTCGCTCGACCGGATCGATCTCGCTAAATGGCGCTCGATGATCGGTTACGTGCCGCAGGAACTCTTCCTATTCCACGATACAGTTCTCGCGAACGTCACCCTCGGCGATCCCACGATCGACGTAAAGAAGGTGGAGGAAGCGCTCGAAGCCGCAGGTGCCCTGGATTTCGTGAGAGAGCTTCCGAGCGGCATAGACACCGTCGTCGGCGAGCGCGGCACCATGCTCTCCGGCGGTCAGCGCCAGCGGATCGCCCTCGCCCGTGCATTGGTCCACGACCCGCAGCTTCTGATTCTGGACGAAGTGACGAGCGCGCTCGACCCGGTGACGGAGCAGGAGATCTGCAACAACGTCCGCTCCCTCGCCGGCCGTTTCACGACCGTTGTCATCACCCATCGTCCGGCGTGGGTGGATATGGCCGACCGCGTCTATCATCTCGGCCCGCGAGAGCTTCGCCTCGTCTCCGGCGGGATTCCGCAGACCCGGGCGGTGTGACCGAAATCGAGAGCAGAGCCTGCGTCTTCTCCGCCGGGACCGATGAATTTGCGGTAGTCGGTGTCGAGGGTTATGGTCGCGCATGCGCTTCCCCGTCCCCCTCGTCTCCGGCCGTCTCGTCCGACGCTACAAGCGCTTCCTGAGCGACATCGAGCTCGCGTCCGGGGAAATCGTCACCGCCCATTGTCCGAACCCCGGCGCGATGTTGGGGCTCGATGCCCCGGGCAGCGAAGTCTGGCTGCTGCCGGCACAGAACCCGGCGGCCAAGCTCCGCTGGGGATGGGAGCTGGTCCGGGTCGGGGAGCATCTGGTCGGTCTCAACACCGGTCGACCGAATCGGCTCGTCGAGGAGGCTGTAGGAGCCGACCGTATTCCGCAATTGACCGGCTACGAGAGCTGCCGCCGCGAGGTGCGGTACGGCCAGAAGTCGCGCATCGATCTTCTCCTTACCTCGCCGGGCAAACCGCCCTGCTGGGTCGAAATCAAGAACGTCCATCTGAAACGCGGCGCGGCGGCGGAGTTTCCCGACTGCGTGACCGCGCGAGGCGCCCGGCATCTCGATGAGCTCGGCAATCGGGTCGAAGCAGGGGATCGAGCCGTCATGGTGTACGTCGTCCAGCGGGAAGACTGCCGTCATTTCTCGATCGCACGAGATCTGGATCCCGCCTACGCGGCAGCGTTCGAACGGGCGATCCAACGCGGAGTCGAGGCCATCTGCTGGGATTGCAGGGTCACGACGAGCTCGATCGAGCTGCGGGCGCCACTCCCCATTCCGGGCGTTTCACATCCCGCCGTACTTGCAATGGCCACCTCTCGCCCCTAATCCACAGGTTGGGGCCTCGCGAGAAAACCGAAATGATGAATCAGATGGACATCGAAGATCGCTGGCACGAGCCGGAAACCAGCCACATGCCGTTGCATGGGCCGGAGGCCTTCGAGGGAATGCGTCGTGCCGGCCGGCTCGCGGCCGAAACCCTCGACCACGTCACGCCGCACGTTCGTCCGGGCGTCACCACCGGAGAGCTCGACCGGATCTGCCACGAGTTCATTGTCTCGCACGGCGCCGTCCCGGCTCCGCTGAACTACCGCGGCTTTCCGAAATCGATCTGCACTTCGATCAATCACGTGGTCTGCCACGGCATCCCCGGCGAGCGCCGGCTGGACGAGGGCGACATCCTCAACATCGACGTCACAGTCATTCTCGACGGCTGGTACGGCGACACCAGCCGAATGTTTCCGGTCGGCAAGATCGGTGTGCGCGCACAGCGCCTCATCGACGTGACATACGAGGCGCTCATGCTCGGGATCGAGGAGGTGCGGCCGGGGGCCTCCCTGGCCGACATCGGCTATGTGATCCAGACATTCGCCGAAAGGCACGGGTTCTCCGTCGTCGAGGATTTCTGTGGCCACGGCCTCGGGCGCGTGTTCCACGCGCCGCCCAGCGTGCTGCACTATGTCCGCTCTCGAAAGTCCGACAGTCGTCGCAAGCGGCACCCGGAGATCCGCTACACCAAGGGTCAGGAAGAGCCACTGTTGCGCGAAGGCATGTTCTTCACCATTGAGCCGATGATCAACGCCGGGCGGCTCGACGTGAAGGTGCTCGACGACGGGTGGACCGCCGTCACACGCGACCGCTCGCTCTCGGCCCAGTTCGAGCATACCGTCGCCGTAACGGCGGACGGACATGAAGTCTTCACGTTCTCACCCATGGGCTTTCACCGCCCCCCTTACGCATAACCGGGGGACGCCGGGTGAAGCCGGAACCGCACAACCTCCCGCAGTCGGCCAGCAGATGCTTGCGAACCTATGGCGGCATGGTCTTAAATTCGGCCCGGCCGTGAGCCGGTGCTCCTGAACTCATCGGCAGGGGGAGGAGAGTGCATCATCGCCCAATTCCCGAGATGCTAGCGCACGCTGCCAGGCGTCCGGTGCGGGCTCCCGAAGACGGCGCTGCCGATTGCGCACCGCTTCCCGCCTTGCTGACATCCGGAGGCGACCGCGAAACGGACGAAGGGCCGGGCCTCGGTGCCGTCGACGTCGGATTGAAACGGGCACGCCTCCTCGTCGTAGAGGACGACTGGTTCGTCGGGATGGATATCGAAGCCGCGCTGCTCGATAGCGGTTACGATGTCGTCGGCCTCGCCAGATCGGCCGACGAGGCGGTAAGGGCGGCGACCGGCCTCAGACCGGATCTGGTCCTGATGGACATCCGGCTCGTCGGCCCGCGCGACGGCATCGAAGCCGCATGGGAGATCAGGCAGAGAGCGGACATCCCCTGCCTCTTCATCAGCGCACATACCGACGCCCCGACGCGAGCCCGGGCGGCGAACACCCGGCCGGCCGGATGGCTCATGAAGCCCTTTCTTACGCACCATCTGCTTCAGGCGGTCGAGCGCGCCCTCGGCGCCGGGGGCGACGAGACCGATCCGGCGTGACTCCCCCTCCGCCGGTCGGCCGATCCCGGACCCGGACCGCTAATCGAGCATCGTCGCCGCTCCTCCCGGCGCGGGTGCAAGCAGCATGACGGCGGGCGACGACCCCGGCCCGTCCGGTCATCGGGAGCGGCTGCGACGCCGCTTCCTCGAAGGTGGCGACAGCGCTCTCGCCGACTACGAGCTTCTGGAGTTGCTGCTGTTCCAGGCGCAGGCACGTCGGGACATGAAGCCCCTCGCCAAGCGGCTCATCGCCAGCTTCGGCAGCTTCGGCGCCGTGATATCGGCTTCGCCCGCAGACCTCGCGCGCGTGGAAGGCGTCGGCCCTTCGGTAATCGCCGTATTGAAGGTCGTCCGAGCGGCCGCCGTCCGCCTCGCCCGGGAGGAGGTCGTCGATCGGCCCGTGCTCAGCTCATGGCAGCAGGTGCTCGACTATTGCCGGATCGCGATGGC
>JAJUGE010000083.1 GCA_029268305.1 Alphaproteobacteria bacterium | reverse complement strand
TTCGGGTCCCAGCTCCCGTCCGGGCGCTTCGCCGCTTCCGCGTCGATGAGTGCGGCCAGGGCCGAAGGGGCGAGGCCGCAGCGGCGAGATGCTTCCAGAATGGCCTCTCGGAAAGCCTCATTGCCCGGCGACAACTTGAGGACCGTCGCGGTCCGCGGCACTGCCGGCCGAGAGGTGAGCGGCGGCGGCTCGTCCACCGGCGGAGTAGAAGGCGCGATTCCCACCTCGGCTTCCGGTGCGACAACGGGAGGTGGTGAAAGCGCTAGCGAGAGGGAAGGTGTCGGATCGGTGGCTGGTATAGGGCCGGCATCGGCCGGAGCCGTCCTCCTGGATTTGCCTGCGGGGTTGGCATCGCCTCCGTGCCGCTCCTGGATCTCGTCGAGCAGCAACTGCCCCTCGGACAGCGCCTCTCGGAAATGCTGCAGCGCATCGCCGACCGGATGCCTCTTGAGCTCGTCGATCATTGCCTGCAGGCTGGATACGAGCGCCAGGATGGCGGCGTTTCGGCTCTCGAGGCTCGCCAGCGCCTGGTCCATCGCAGCCAGCCGCAGGGTTTCCCGTGTCCGGGTCGCCTGTTCGGCCTGCTCTTGCGTGCCGAACCTGACGAGGTTGCGCAGGTCGGCATCGATCGAGTGTTCGATGCCGGCGATCTTCGCACGGATGTCGCTCATGGCTTGGACTCCCGCTCATCGGGCGCGGAGGGCGCCCACGATCCGCTGGACCTGATCCGCCTGGTGGCGCAACTCGATTCCGGAATCGACGATCCTCATCAGAACGGCATTGGCGTCCGGCGGGGCAGCCACCGCGGCCGTCAGGTCGTGCATGGCCTGGCGTGCCCGCCTGAGGAGCAGCACGTATTCTCCCATCGCGTTATGCGCGAGGCGGATCGCCTGAACACCTTTCAGGTAGCGCGCAGCCGCGGCTTCGAGTCTGTCGGCATGGCTCCCGAGCTCCTGAATGGCGGCGGCGTCGAGCGGGGCGCCGCCCTGGGATGCGGGCGTGAGGGTCAGGACCGGAAGGCTGCCGAGCTGGGAAGGCGGCGTCGTAGATGCGAAGGTGCTCCGCGCGCGATGTTCGATTTCGACGATCTGCCTTATCTGGGTCGGACCGGAAGCGGCCCGATGGGCGCTCGCCAGTCTCGTCATCGACCGCCAGATATCGCCCATCTCCCGATCGATGGCGTCGAGCTCCAGCTCGCGGCGTGTGCGCAGCAGCGCATAGAGATCGGGAGTATCGGCGATCAGCGCTGCGATGATCCCATCGACATCCGCATGCGCGGCGAGGATGGCGCGTTCCACCGCCGCGCGCTCGCGTGCCGTCTCCGCAGCCGCGATCGCCGACTGCAGACCACCGATAGCCAGCCCCGGTAAAGGACCGCCGGCAATGCCGACGAGCGGAAGCAGGGCCTCGACCGTTTGTCCCAAGGTCGCGACCTGGCCCTGGACCTGCTCGAGCGGGCGTCCCTCGGCGAGCGCAAGCAGCGCCTCGTTGTAATCGGCGACCGTATGCAGAGCGAGATACCTGACGCGGATCACGTCCGGAACCGCCGTCTCCGCATCGAGGCTGGCGACCTCCGGATCGAAGGATTCAGGATAGAGGCCCCCGCCTTCGCCGAAATCCGCCCTCTCCGCCTGTTCCTTGACCGCCACCGCGGACGCGGCTTCGTCGAGGACGGCTTGGCCCGCCGATCGCGCGCGATCGAAAGCGGCATCGTAGACACGAATCTCGCGAACCGGAGGCGGGCCCGCACAGGCCGTAAGCAGTGTCAGGATCGCTGCAAGAAAACCGGGAACACATGACAGGCGTGTCATCTGGGCCCCCTCGGCCAGCGATCGGATTTAAGGAATGTTAAAAGAAAATTGCTTAAGCGATGTGAAGAATCGCACTGCTGCGACGATAGACCGGCGACTCCGGTCGTCGGCGGCGCTCGGGCTCGGCTATACTCTCAGCCTTTCGCGCAAGGCGGGTCTGATGAGGGCTGCGAAGACCATAGCCGTCACTGGTGCAAACCGCGGGATCGGCGCGGCCATCGCGGTCGAGTTGGCCGCGCGGGGATACAGGGTCGGTTGCCTGACTCGTAGCGGCGCACTTCCACCGACCGAAGCGCTGAACGATGAAGCGGCGTCACGGCTCATCGCCTACCCTTGCGACGTCACGGACGAGTCGGCCGCGGCCGCTGCACTGGCGGAGTTGGCGGCCGCCCCTGGCGGGTTGGCAGGCCTCGTGAACAATGCCGGGATCCTCCTGCACGGCCGGAGCGAGAGCTTCGCCACCGCGGATTTCCAGCAAGTGATGACCGTCAATGCCACCGCGGTCTTCGGCCTCTGCAAGGCGGCATTCCCGCACCTCGTCGCGAATGGCGGCGGCGACATCGTCAATATCGGTTCCTTCTTCGACCGTCTGGGGGCGCGCCAGCACACCGCCTATGCAGCGTCCAAGGCGGCAGTAGGCGCGATCACTCGCTCGCTGGCGGTCGAATGGGCATCGCGCGGCATTCGTCTCTACAACGTCGCTCCCGGATATGTTGCGACCGACATGAACCGGGACGCGCTGGGGGAGCCGAGATTTCGGCAATGGTTGGAAGGCCGCATACCGCTGCGTCGGCCGGGTCGCCCGGAAGAAGTTGCGCGACTGGTTGCAGCGCTGTTCACCGAGGATCTGCCCTTTCTCACCGGGGAGACGATCTATCTCGATGGCGGCCAGTCGATAAACCAATAGGCGTTCCGACCCCAAAGCAGCTGCAGGGAGGCGAGGGAAGAGTGAGAATCTTCGAGCGTATGGACGCAAGTGTCGACCTGCCGGAGGAGGAGCGGCTGCTGCTCGAAAGCGTCCGCGCGCTGGCACGGGAGGAAATCGCGCCTCGCGCGGCCGCGCTGGACGCGTCCGGCGAGTTCCCTTGGGACAACATCGCCGCGCTCAACCGTCTCGAGCTGAACCGGATGTTCATACCGGAAGCTTATGGCGGCGCCGGCATGTCGTTCGCCGCCTACATCGAGTGTCTGCGCGAGATCGCTATGGCCTGCGCCTCGACCGGCATCATCTGGGCCACGAACTTCCACGCGACCAAGCCCATCGTTCAATTCGCGACGGAAGAGCAGAAGCGTCGCCTGCTGCCGGTCGTGGCGGACGGCGGTCTGGGAGCATTGGCGATCACGGAGCCCGAGGCGGGCTCCGATGCGACCGGGATGCGGACGTCCTTTCGCCCGGATGGGGACGAGATCGTCATCGAGGGCGGGAAGACCTTCATCACCAACGGCGACGTGGCCGATCTGTATCTGCTCTTCGGCAAATGGTCGGAGATCGAAAATTCCAAAGCGGCGCTCTCGGTCCTCGTCCTGCCGCGGGGCACGCCCGGGCTCCGCGTGCTCCGCAAGGAGGACAAGATGGGACACCGTGCCTCCAGCACGGCAGCAATCGCGTTCGAGGGATGTCGGGTACCGCGCGCGAACCTGATCGGGCAGCCGGGTGACGGTCTGCGCATCCTGTTCGGCGCCCTCAACAAGTCCCGGCCCAGCGTGGCCGCCCATGCTCTCGCCATCGCGCGAGCCGCTTTCGGAGACTCGGTGGCGTACATCAACGAGCGGCGGCAATCGGGGCGCCGCATCATCGATTTCCAGGGGATACAGTTCATGGTCGCCGACATGGCGGCCGATCTCGTGCTGGCAGAATCCTGGTTGCGGCACGTCGTCCGCCTGATCGACGCCGGGGAAGACGATGTGGGAATGGAGGCGTCGTTGCTGAAGATGCGGGCTTCGGACGTGGCCATGCGGATCACGACCGATGCCGTCCAGCTGCATGGGGGTTATGGCTATATCCGCGACAGCCGGGTGGAACGCCTGATGCGGGATGCGAAGATCACCCAGATCTGGGAAGGGACCAACCAGGTGCACCGACAGCTTATCGGACGCAGCTTCATCCGACGAAACTGATCAGAGATCGACATTGCCGATGCCGTGGAACAAATGTCGCACAGAGCAGTTAGAGCAATCGAACCAACGGTGCCGGCACATTGAAATGACTGCAGTTCAGCTTGAAACTCGTGCTCCCTTCAGCCGACCACGGGCGCGCATTCTCGTCTGCGAGGACGAGATCTTCATCGCGCTCGCGGAGGTGGATCTGCTCGAGCGACATGGATACGAGGTCGTCGGCACCGTCGATACATTGGAAGATGCCCTCGACACCTGCGAGCGGCAGCGACCCGACCTCGTGCTCCTGGACATCAGGCTGCGCGGCAGGGGCGACGGTGTCGAAGCGGCGAAGGAGATTCGCCGACGCTTCCGGATACCGTTCATCTTCGTCACGGCGCATTGCAACGACGTGACGTCGCAACGAGCCGCTGCCGCCGAGCCCGCGGGGTATGTGGCCAAGCCCTACAATGAAGGAGAATTGCTGACGGCCGTCGACAGAGCTCTGGCCGCCTGACGCTACACGCTCCTTCCTACCTACTCTGCTGCTTCGGGAAGTCGCCCGCCTTGTACCGTTCGCCCCGAAGTTGGCGGCACCGGGCGCGCGGCGGGCGGCACTGGCGCCGGAACGACTCCGTTTCTCGACCGCCCCATGATCCAGGCAGGCAGGAGTGCCGCGAAGGCGATGGCCGCAGCCGCGACGAACGTGTCCTGAAAGCCCATCGCGTTCGCCTGCGCCTGTACCACCTGGCCGAGATAATGGATGGCGCCCGCGGCCTGATGAGCGCCGCCGACGCCGGATTCGGAGAGTAGGCGCTCGACCGAATCCAGCAATGCCCGGCTGGTCTGGTTGCTCCAGGTCTGTGTGGCGGTGAGGGCGTCGGTGTACACCCGCGTCCGCATCTCGAGATAGACGACGAGAAGGTTGACGCCGCAGGCGCCGCCGAGCATTCGCGTGAAGTTGATGATGCCGGCCCCCTGGCCAACCTGATCCGCGCGCAACGAGCGGAGGGCACCGGTATTGAGGGACGGCACGATCAGCGACAGGCCGAGCCGGTTCACCAGCAGGAACATGACGAACGTCCAGAACGAAGTGTTCGCGTCGGCGCCTGCCATCATCAGGAAGCCGGCGCCGAACAGAACAAGGCCGCTCATGATCGGCAGATGCGCCGGCACCGAGTCGATGAGGCGCCCCACGACCGGAAAGGCCGCCGCCATGAGCAGCCCGGCCGGGATCAGCAGAACGCCCGCCTTCGTCGGCGTGTAGCCCTGGACGAGCTGTACGAAGATCGCGACGACGAAGATCGACCCGAACATGCCGAACCCGAAGATGAAGCCGACGATGGCGGCAGACGAGAACTGCGGGTTGGCGAAGAGGGTGAGATCGAGCAGTGGGGAGCGGGTATTCAGTTCCCAAACGATAAAGGCCAACGTCGCGAGCGCGCCGGTGGTCAGCTGAATGACGATAATGTCCGAACTCCAGCCTTCCCTCTGTCCGCTGGCGAAGCCGTTGAGTGTGCAGGCGAGCGCGATCGCGAGAAGCGTGACGCCGATCATGTCGAACGCTGCCGGCGAGGCGTCTGCCCGGCGGACCGGCATGAAGATCGAGCCGATGAGCAGGGCGATACCGCAGAGGGGCAGCGGCAGGAAGAACACGGCGCGCCAGCTGAAAGTATCGATCACGAGCCCGCCCAGCGCCGGGCCGAATGCCGGCGCCAGCACGACACCCAGTCCAAACAGGCCCATCGCGGTGCCCCGGCGCTCCGGCGGGAAGACTGTGAAGATGATCGCCATCGAGAGCGGTTGCACTACGCCCGCTGCGGCACCTTGCAGAACCCGGGAGAGGATCACCGTCTCCATGTTCGGGGCGAGCCCGCCTGCGATTGCGGCGACGGCGAATACGAATAGTGTCGCGACGAAGGTGGTGCGGTGGCCGAATCGCGTGATCAGCCAGGCATTGAGCAGCATGGTCGCTGTCGTCGATGCGAAGAACGCGGTCGCCAGCCATTGCGCCTTATCCTGGCCGACCCCGAAGGCCCCCATAACCTGCGGGACCGCGACGCTGACGCTCGTCGACGACAGCACCATCGCGATCATGCCGACGAGCCCAGCGCTGGTGACGAGCCATCGATAAGCGGCACCGTAGCGGGCGGTGAGGACCTCGACCGTTTCGCGCTCTTCGCCTCCGATTGTTGCCTGCCGCTGCGCGCTTCTCATTCCGCAGCCTGTCGGGGCCGGACGGCGCTCGTCGCCGGCATAGCTACCCGCGGCGGCGACGCCGACCTTTCATTGCGATGCGACCGGCTCATTGCCCACGCGGGGATCAGCGCCAGCAGAGCCACGATCCCGATCACCATGAACGTGTCCTGGAAGGCGAGAGTCCGTGCCTGCGCATAGACTACCTGTCCGAGGTAGGAGAGCGCCATCTGGTCCTGTTCCGCAGCCGGAAGCCCGATTTCGCCGAACATCCGGCCGACGATGGCGATCAGATCCATGCTGGGGCCATGCCCGACGCTCTGGGTCGCGGTGAAGGCTTCGCTGTGGAAATGGGTCCGTTGTTCCAGGAAGGCGACCAGCAGACTGACGCCGAAGGCTCCGCCCAACTGTCGGATGAACGTTACCGCGCCGGCTCCCTGCCGCACCTTGTCGGGAGGCACGGCTTTGAGTGCGGACGCGTTGAGCACGGGATTGACGAACCCCAGGCCAAGGCGCGTCAGCATGGTGAAGAATGCGAACGTCCAGAAGCCCGTGTTCACATCGGCCGCACCCATCAGGAAGAAGGCCGCCGCGAACACGATCAGGCCGCCGGTGATGAGGATGTGGCTCGGCATCGTGTCCGAGACTCGGCCCGCCAACGGAAAGATGAAGGCGAGCAGTAGCCCGGCCGGCATCAGCAGCAGACCGCTGCGGAGCGGCGTGTAGCCCTGGATCGTTTGGACGAAGACCGGGATTACATAGGTGGAGCCGAGGAGACCGGCGCCGAAGATGAATCCGATCATCGCGGCGGAGGCGAAGGCCGGGTTTGCGAAGATCGTGAGATCGAGAAGCGGCGCCTTGGCGAACAGTTCACGCAGGATGAAGCCGGCCGCCGCGACAGCGCCGATGGTGAGGAGCAACACGATATAGTCGGACGACCATCCTTCGCGCTGGCCGTCGGCGAGTGCGGTGAGGAGGCACATGAGCGCGACGCAGAGGAAGCCGAAGCCGGCCCAGTCGAAAACGGGGATCCGATCGGGCGGGCGCCGGCTCGGCATGAACAGGGCGCCGAGGACCATCGCCACCGCACAGAGCGGCAGCGAGATGAAGAAAACGTAGCGCCAGCTGAACAGGTCGATTGCGATGCCGCCGAGCGTCGGGCCGATCGCCGGAGCGAAGACGATGCCGAGGCCGAGGACGCCCATCGCGCTTCCGCGCCGCTCCGGCGGAAAGACGTTGAACAGGGTCGCCATGACCAGCGGTTGGGTGATGCCGGCGGCGAGCCCTTGCATAACGCGCGCGAAGATCACGAAGTCGATCGTGGGGGCGAGCCCACCGACCACGGCGCCGATCGAAAACAGGCTCAGCGTCGCGAGGAAGATGACCCGCTCACCGAGGATCGAAATCAGCCACGAGCTCAGCAACATGCCCGTGGTCATGGTGGCGAGGTAGGCGGTCGACATCCATTGCGCCTTGTCCTGGCCGATGCCGAAGGCGCCCATGACATCCGGGACGGCGACGTTGATGCTCGTCATCGAGAGCACCATCGACACCATTCCGGTCATTGCCGTGACGGTCACCAGCCATCGATAGGCGGGCCCGTACCTCTCGAACAGGACCTCAACGGTCTCGGATGTCAATGTTGACTTCCACCATCATGCCCGGCGAGAGCGCCTTGCCCTGGCCGTCGATGGAGATGCGGACCGGGACACGCTGAGTGATCTTGGTGAAGTTGCCGCTGGGATTCGGGGTCGGCAGAAGCGCGAAATTGCTGGTCGTGCTGCTGCCGATATGCTCGACGCGACCGCTGAAGCTCTGACCGCCATAGGCGTCGACGGTGATCACCACCGGCTGCCCGATCTTCAGGCTGTCGATCGAGGTTTCCTTGATGTTCGCTTCGACCCAGACATTCTCGGGATCGTGGATCAGCAGCATGCGCTGGCCGACACTCATGTATTCGCCCGCTTCGACGAAGATCCGGTCGATGATCCCGTCGATCGGGCTCCGGATCGTCCTGTCCTCCAGATCGACCCGCTGCCGGCTCAGCTCTGCCTCCAATTCCGCGACACGATGATCGAGCGCCTGGATCTGTGTGTCGATCACGGCGAGCTTGGTCAACTCCGCTTCCGCGCCGCGCATCTCCTGCCGGGCTTCCTGGGTCTGCGCCAGGATTCGCCGGCGCTCGCCCTCGAGCCGCCGGAGATTGGATTGCGCCTGATCGAGCGCGCGCCGCGACGTGATGCGTCGCTCGAACAATGTGCGTGCGCGATCCAGCTCGGCTCTGGCGAGCTCCATCTCGGCGTCGATGGCGGCGAGGCTGGCCTGGCTCGCAGCGATTCCGGATTCCCGCGACCCGATGCGGCTCGTGACCTGCTCTTCGAGCATTCGCCGCTCTGCCTGGAGTTGCGCGCGCTCGGCGGCAATTCCGGCAACCTGCGCCTCGAGTCCCTGCATGCGGAACAGGGACGCCCGGGAGTCGATCTGCGCGAGCACTCCTTCGCGCTCGATCCGGTCCCCCTCCCGGATAGGAAGCTCGGTGATCACCCCGTCGGAGCGGCTGCTGATCGTGATGAGGTCGGTGGTAATACGGGCGTCATATTCGTAGACGTGCGTCAACCGTTGGTGAACTTCGTGGGCGCCGAACGCGAGTGCAGCCAGCGCGAGCGCCCCAATGAGAAAATACCGCGGACGCAGGAGGCCCGGTCGACGCGGCTTCGGTGCCGGCGTCTCCGGACGCTCCCCCTCATGCTCCGACGAAATCTGTTTCGCTACTGTTGGTCCCGCCATCTTCGTGGGCGTCCTTGCCTCTTTCTTTTCGATTTCGCTCTTCAGTTCGCTTCGCTCTTCCGCCGTCGGCAGCCGTCGGCGAGCAGTCTGTCCTTGATCCGCTCGAGCACCGACAGGCTCGAGCGCAGCTCCGCCTCGGTGATACCCGAGAGCATTTCGCTGCGGAGCTGCTGGGCGATCCGTTCCACCGCGTGAACGAGAGGCTCGGCCTTGGGCGTGAGCTGAACCGTCTTAACGCGGCGGTCATGGGGCGTCTCCTGCCGCACGACCAGCCCCTGGCGCTCGAGCAGATCGAGCTGGCGCACCAGGGTGGAGCCGCGGATCCCGACCCGATCCGCCAGCTCGTTCTGAGTCATGCCCTCTGCACGTTGAGACAGCAGCAGCAATGCAAAGCCGCGCGCCTGACTGAGGCCCAGAGGCTTCACCCGCTGGTCGAACTCGTTTCGCCACATCCGTGCGACTTCGCCCAGCCGAACCGGGAAGAGCTGGATCGGTCCCTTCATCGCATCCGCTGCATGCCTCCAGAACGGCGAACAAGATAGGCCCCTAATAATTGGCACGCCAACGGAATTGGGCTCTCGCAGCCGAGACCCTCTCATGCGAAATCGCGATGGCTCGACCCATGTCGATCGCTTCCCGAGTTGACTCGCCGGCATTCGTATCCCGAACATCGGGGGGCACAGCGAAGGGGTCGGAAATGGAATTCAACCCGATCATTCCGGAAACCCGCCTGCGGAGCATGCGAGAAGCGGGCCACTGGCCCGACCGCCTCATCATCGACTGGCACGACGAGGCCGCAGCCCGATCGCCGGACAAGGTGGCGCTGGTCGACCACAACAGCACGACCGGCGTTTCCACCACCATCTCCTTCCGACAGCTCAACCGCCTGTCGAAGCGTATCGCTCTCGGGCTCACGGCGCTCGGCGTCGGACGCTCTGACGTTGTCTCCATGCAACTGCCGAACTGGTGGGAGTTCGTCGCGGTGCATCTCGCGTGCGTCCGCATCGGCGCGGTTACAAATCCGCTGATGCCCATCTTTCGGGCGCGCGAGCTCCGCTTCATGCTCGATTTGGCCGAGACCAAGGTCGCAATCGTGCCGCAGACGTTCAGAGGGTTCGACTACCCGGCCATGTATGCGGAGTTGCGGGCGGACCTGCCGAAGCTGGGAACCGTGCTCGTAGTGAAGGGAGACGGTGACGGCTCTTTCGAGAAAGCACTGATCGACCGACGCTGGGAGGACGAGCTCGACGCCGAAGCCGTGTTCGCGGCCAACCGTCCCGGGCCGAACGACGTGATCGAGCTCTGCTACACCTCGGGCACGACGGGCGAACCCAAGGGGGCGATGCACACGTCAAACACGCTGATTTCGACGCTCGGGAGCTTCATTCGGCGAGCGGGGCTCGGGCCGGACACGGTAGCCTTCATGGCCTCGCCGCTCGCCCACCAGTCGGCGTTCCTCTACGGCATGCTGGTTTCGCAGATTCTCGGGACGAAGCTGGTGCTCCAGGACGTCTGGAACCCCGAGTCGGCCGCGAGGATCATCCAGGACGAGGGCGCGACGTTCACCATGGGCGCGACGCCGTTTCTGGCGGACCTCGCCGCTACGCCGGCGGTAGAGAAGTACGATGTCTCGACGTTGCGCACCTTCGTCTCGGCAGGGGCGCCGATCCCGCGTGTGCTCGTCGAGCGGGCGACGCAGCGGCTCGGCTGTTTTGTCCATTCCGGATGGGGAATGACCGAGAACGGATATGTGACCGGCACCGGAATCGGCGATCCGCCCGAAAAGGTGTTCGGCACCGACGGATATCCGCTGGAAGGCATGGAGGTCCGTGTCGTCGGCGAGAGCGGCCAACCGTTGCCGGCAGGGGAGGAGGGGCGATTGCAGGCGAAGGGCGCCAGCAACTTCGTTGGCTACTTGAAGCGCCCGGAACGGTTCGATACCGATGAGGAGGGCTGGTTCGAGACCGGCGATCTCGCCCGCATGGACGAGGATGGTTACATCCGCATCACCGGCCGCGCCAAGGACCTGATCATCCGCGGTGGCGAAAACATCCCCATCGTCGAGGTGGAGGAGCTGCTCTACCGGCATCCGGCGGTTCAGGATGCCGCGATCGTCGCGATGCCCGACCCGCGCCTGGGCGAGCGGGCTTGCGCCTTCGTCACCCTCAAGCCCGGCGAGCGACTGTCGTTCGAGCAGATGATCGGCTATCTCGAACGCCATCGCATGGCGCGCCAGTATCTGCCCGAGCGTCTGGAGATCGTCGAGGAGATGCCGCGTACGCCGAGCGGCAAGATCCAGAAGTTCCGGCTCCGCGAGCGGGCGGCCGAACTGCAGAGTTGAACGATCAGCCGGTCTGACGCGCTGCGGCGATCTCCTCGTCGCGCTTCCACGCCCGCTGGAAGGCCGGACGCTCGGCGATCCGCGACGCGTAAGCCGTGAGGGCGGGGTGCTGCGAAAGAGCGCCCGTGGAGGAGCCCCAGTGAATCGTCGCCCCCAGAACCACGTCGGCAGCGGTGAACTGCGGGCCGAGGAGATATGGACCCGGCTCGACCGCCTGCGCGAGCACATCGACGACCATGTCGAGGCTGCCGTAGCCGAGTGCCGGGACGGGACCGGCCTCCCGCTTCAGCATGACGTCGACGAGCGCCGGTTCCAGGGCGCCCGGGCCGAAGAACAGCCACTTCAGGTACGGCCCGCGCCGACGATCGCCGATCGGCACCGACAGGCCGGCCCTTGGATAGGCATCGGCGAGATAGGCGCAGATTGCGGCCGCCTCCGTGATGACGACGCCGTCGTGTACCAGCGTCGGCACCTTTCCCATCGGGTTAATCTTCAGGAAATCCGGCTGCCGGTTCTCACCCTTCTCCATGTCGAGGACTCGCAGGTCATAAGGTTCCCCGACCTCCTCCAGCATCCAGTGGACGATGGAAGAGCGCGACGGCGCGATGTGATAGAGGATCAGGTCGCTGCTCATAGAGGGTGCTCCTGCTCTGCGGGCTCCGCTATTGCGTCATAACCTGCAGCTGTGAATTCAACGAGACAGAATCCATGGCCGAAGGGATCGGCGAGTTGCGCCATGCGCCCCCATCCGGACGTGGACGTTTCCGCCTGCAGGACTGCGCCGGCAGCCAACGCCTTGGCCAGCGCCGCGTCGACATCTTCGACGACGAAGTCGAGATGGACAGGTGTCCAGTGGCGCCCGTATTCGCGTTCCGAGGAGGCGCCGGGGAACGGAGAGGATCCGGTTGGTCTCTGCAGGAGATAGATCGGGCAGGAGCCGCCGAGCAACTCGATCGCTCCACCGTCGAGGCGCCGCCCGCGTGTGAGGCCGAAGGCCTTGCGATAGAACGTTTCCGCCTTCGCCAGGTCGTCCACATCGATATTGACGAGGATTTCCATCGCGCTCCTCCATGTGGAAATGCCGGTGCTCCGATTTCGCCGACCTCCGCACGCGCCTTTTGACACGCCGCCCGTCATCGGGGATACACTCGCCCCACCCAACCCCATGAAGGATTCGGAGGAACGATAATATGGGTATGCTCGACGGGCGTGTGGCGATCTGCACCGGCTCCGGCCGCGGCGTCGGCGCCGAAGTGGCGAAGCTGATGGCGGCGAACGGCGCCAAGGTAGTGGTGAACGATCCGGGTGTCGGCGGCGGCGGCGAGGGTGGCGACCAGACCCCGGCGCAGGACATCGTCAACCAGATCAAGGAAAAGGGCGGCGAGGCCGTCGCGAACTACGGCTCGGTCGCCAAGTACGAAGACTGCCTGCAGATGGTGGAACAGGCCCGTGACGAGTTCGGCGGTTGCCATATCGTCTTCAACCCGGCCGGCATCCTGCGGGACCGCATGTTCCACAAGATGTCGCCGGACGACTGGCAGGCGGTGATCGACGTCCACCTGACCGGACATTTCAACGTGACGCGTGCGGCTATCAACCTGTTCCGCGAGCAGGAGTACGGCCGGATCATCATGGTCTCGTCGACCTCCGGTCTGCTCGGCAATATCGGCCAGGCGAACTACGGGGCGGCCAAGCTCGGCATCGTCGCGCTCGCACGCATCGTGGCGATGGAGAACGCCTCGAAGAATATCACCGCGAACGTGATCGCCCCCTCGGCCGACACGCGCATGACCCGCTCGGTGCCGACGCCGAAGGACCCGCAGGCCGCCGCGATCCGGGAGGAGCGGCTGCGCCGCAGCCGTGCCGACGCGATCGCGCCGCTCTGCGTATTCCTCGCCTCGGAGCAGTCCGGCTACGTCAACGGTCAGGTCTTCCACCAACGTGCCGCGGAGCTGACGCTCTATGGGCTGCCGAAGCCTGTGCGCATGGTCCATCGCAACGGTGGCTGGACCCCGGAGACGATCGCCGAGAACGCGATGCCGGCACTGAAGAACCAGTTCTTCGATATCGCCGACGCGCGCAACCAGCATCCGGGACTGCCGATGGATTGAGCGGCTTCTCATAGCCAGATCAAGGGAGGGGCCAAGGCTCCTCCCTTTTTCTTTGCATCGCTCCCTCCCCTTTACCCGGGAAGGCCGAACACCGATATTCGGGCCATGGCTGTTTCTCCGCTCGTCGATGTACCGCTTCCGGCTCGAAGGCCGCCGCTGGCGTCGCAGGTGGACGCGCCCGGCCGGTTTCGCATCTCCTCCGAATACGAGCCTGCCGGCGATCAGCCGAAGGCGATCGCGGAGCTGATCAAGGGACTGGAGGCCGGCGAGCGCGACCAGGTGCTTCTCGGCGTCACCGGCTCGGGCAAGACCTTCACCGCTGCGCATGTGATCCAGGCGATGCAGCGGCCGACCCTGGTGCTGGCGCCCAACAAGACGCTCGCAGCGCAGCTCTACTCGGAGATG
The DNA here is from genome assembly GCA_029268305.1 of Alphaproteobacteria bacterium. Classification (GTDB taxonomy): domain Bacteria; phylum Pseudomonadota; class Alphaproteobacteria; order JAJUGE01; family JAJUGE01; genus JAJUGE01. The sequence continues at coordinate 1,809 of JAJUGE010000083.1, read as the reverse complement.
AAGAGCTTTTTCCCCGATAACGCGGTCGAGTACTTCGTCTCCTATTACGACTACTACCAGCCCGAAGCGTACGTTCCGCGCACCGATACCTATGTGGAAAAGGAAGCGTCGATCAACGAGGAGATCGACCGCATGCGCCACTCGGCCACGCGGGCGCTCCTCGAGCGGCGCGACGTCGTGATCGTCGCTTCGGTCTCCTGCATCTACGGCATCGGTGCGGTCGAGACCTACTCCGAGATGTCGATGACGGTTCGCGCCGGCCAGCGGCTCGATACGCAGACCTTCCTGCGCAAGCTCGTTGAGCTGCAGTACCGCCGTAACGAAGCGTCGTTCTACCGTGGCACGTTTCGGGTCAAGGGCGACACGATCGACCTGTTCCCGGCACACCTCGAGGATCGCGCCTGGCGGCTCTCGATGTTCGGCGACGAGGTGGAGTCCATCTACGAGTTCGACCCCCTGACGGGCGAGCGCAACGCCACGCTCGACCAGATCAGGGTCTATCCCAACAGCCACTATGTTACGCCGAAGCCGACACTCCTGCAGGCGATCGAGGGCATCAAGGTGGAGCTCCGCCAGCGGCTGAAGGAGCTGAACGACCAGGGGAAGTTGTTGGAGGCGCAGCGGCTCGAGCAGCGGACCACCTTCGACCTCGAGATGATGATGACGACCGGCTCCTGCGCCGGCATCGAGAACTATTCGCGCTACCTGACCGGCCGCGCGCCGGGTATGCCGCCGCCGACGCTGTTCGAGTATCTGCCGGAGGACGCGCTCCTGATCGTCGACGAGAGCCACGTCACGGTTCCGCAGATCGGCGGCATGTTCAAGGGCGACTATGCCCGCAAGTCGACGTTGGCTGAGTTCGGTTTCCGGCTGCCGTCGTGCGTCGATAACCGCCCGCTCAAGTTCGAGGAATGGGATCTGATGCGGCCGGAGACGATCTTCGTCTCGGCTACTCCCGGCCCGTGGGAGCTGGAGCGCACCGGCGGCGTCGTCGTAGAGCAGGTCGTGCGGCCGACCGGCCTCATCGACCCTGTCTGTCATGTGCGGCCGACCGAGCACCAGGTCGACGACCTGATCGCGGAGTGCAAGGAGGCGGCCGCGAAGGGCGAGCGCGTGCTCTGCACGACCCTGACCAAGCGCATGGCAGAAGATCTGACGGAGTATCTGCACGAGGCGGGGCTCCGGGTCCGTTACCTCCATTCGGATATCGACACGCTCGAGCGGATCGAGATCATCCGCGACCTGCGCCTCGGTGCCTTCGACGTGCTCGTCGGCATCAACCTGCTGCGCGAGGGCCTCGACATCCCCGAGTGCGCGCTCGTCGCGATCCTCGACGCCGACAAGGAGGGGTATCTGCGGTCGTTCACGTCCCTGGTGCAGACGATCGGGCGTGCGGCGCGAAACGTAGACGGACGCGTGATCCTCTATGCCGATCGCATGACCGGCTCGCTGGAAGCGGCGCTGCGGGAGACGGAGCGTCGTCGTGAGCGTCAGCAGGAGTACAATCGCGAGCACGGCATCACGCCGCAGTCCATCCGGAAGAACATCGCCGACATCCTTTCCAGCGTCTACGAGCGCGGCGATCACGTGACGGTTTCGACCGGACTCCACGAGGAGCAGGCCCTCCTCGGCCAGAACCTTCATGCCGTGATCGACGACCTTGAGAAGCGAATGCGTGCTGCTGCGGCCGATCTCGAGTTCGAGGAGGCAGCGCGTCTGAGGGACGAGATCAAGCGTCTGCAGGCGATGGACCTCGGCGTAGCCGAAACCGCAGGCAGCAGCGCGGCGCGGCCTGCCGGCCGCGCATCG
>JAJUGE010000082.1 GCA_029268305.1 Alphaproteobacteria bacterium | reverse complement strand
GTCGACGGCGTCCTCCGCCGGGCGGTCGCCGTTTTCGAGGACGATACCCTGCATCTGTTGTTCGCGGGGCTCGGCCACCGGTTCCAGGTGCGTCCACGCCAGGAATAGGATCGTGGGCAACCCCGTCCACAGGGACTAAGCCCGATACCTATGGTGACTTGCCAGAGGTCGCGGGGTAACGCTGAAGATGCGACACTGCCCTTCGGATTCCGTGACCGAAGCTGTAGGCTTCGGCTGTAACCACGACAGGAGCCGCAGGATGCCGCCCCTGACCGCCCTCGCCGACGGATGAAGCGGATGAACGCCAGCCGCAATCGCCGCTTCCTGCTGCCGCTCGGACTTCTCACCTGGCTGACGGTCACCGGCGCCGCGGCGACGGAGCTCCCCCTGGTCCGGGAAGTCCAGCAGCGCCTCGCCACGCTCGGCTACGATCCCGGACCGGCGGACGGCATAGCGGGCGAGCGGACCCGTCTCGCCATCATGGCGTTCGAGCGGAACCGGGACATCCCGGCGACGGGCGCCGCCTCTCCGGATCTGCTGCAACTTCTCCGCTCGGAAGCCGACGCTGCCAGGCAGCCGAACGAGGCGCCGGGTACCGAGCAGGCGCAAGCGAACCCCGGAACGGCCCACCCCGCCGCCGTGGCAGAAGCGGGCGCGGCCCCGCCTCTGGCCGGCACGACCTGGAGTGTCCGCGACGAGACCGGGGCCGCCTTCCCGATCACGTTGGAACCCGATGGCCGCGTCGCCAGCCCCGGCCTCGGACGCGGCTGGTCGTGGACGCAGGACGGGCACGAGCTTCGGTTGGCCTTCGACAATCGCGTCGGCGGCCGGACGACCCGGTCCGGGGCGCTGCTCTCGGACCGCGAGATGGCCGGCACGGGCGAGAGCAGTCGAGGCCTTGAATGGACCTGGCAAGCGAGCAGGACGAAATGAGCATCATGCGAACCATTCGGCCGGTGGTGCTCTCGGGCGGCTCCGGCACCCGACTCTGGCCGCTCTCCCGCGCCGTCTACCCCAAGCAGCTCCTGCCGCTCGCCTCCAGGCGGACGATGATCCAGGAAACGGTCGAACGGGTGCGCGACCCGGCCGCGTTCGCGCCGCCGCTCCTCGTCTGCAACGAGGAGCACCGCTTCATCGTCGCCGAGCAGATGCGCCAGCTCGGCGTCGAGCCCGCCTCGATCATCCTGGAGCCGGTCGGGCGCAACACGGCGGCGGCGGTCGCGGTCGCGGCGATCGCGATGGAGGACCAGGACCCCGACGGGCTGTTGCTGGTCATGCCCTCCGATCACGTCATCCGCGACGTCGAAGCCTTCCGCACCGCCGTCGCCACCGCCGCAAAGGTCGAGGACCGGCTGGTCACCTTCGGCGTGCGGCCGACCCATGCCGAGACCGGCTACGGTTATGTCAGGACAGGCAAGCCGCTCACGGATGTCGCCGACGCCTTCGCGCTCGACAGGTTCGTCGAAAAGCCGGACGCGGCGACCGCCGAGCGCTATCTGGCGTCCGGCGAATATTTCTGGAACAGCGGCATCTTCCTCTTCCCGGCACGAACCTATCTGGAGGCGCTCAGGGAGTTCGAGCCCCGCGTCGAGCGCGCGGCGCGGCAGGCGATGGCGGGCGGTCGCACCGACCTCGGCTTCTGCCGCCTCGATGCCGAGGCGTTCGCCGCGAGCCCGTCGATCTCGATCGATGTCGCGGTGATGGAGCGCACCAAAAGCGGCGCGGTCGTGCCGGTCGAAATGGGATGGAGCGACGTCGGCTCCTGGTCCGCGCTCTGGGATGTGTCGGCGCCGGACAGTGACGGAAACGTGCTCGAAGGCGATGTGATCGGCGTGGATGTCGCCCGCTCCTACATCCGCAGCACCGGGCCGCTGGTCGCCACGCTCGGGCTCGAGGACGTGGTGATCGTCGCGACCAAGGATGCCGTGCTCGCCGCCAGCAAGTCCCGCGCCCAGGACGTGAAGCGGATCGTCGACCGGCTCGAGGAGGCCGGCCGCAGCGAGCATCGAATGCCGGTCGAGACCTACCGGCCCTGGGGCTCGTTCCAGACGATCGACCTCGGCGACCGCTTTCAGGTCAAGCGGATCGTCGTGAACCCCGGCGAGAAGCTCTCGCTGCAGATGCACCACCACCGCGCCGAGCACTGGATCGTCGTGCGCGGCACCGCGCGCGTCAGCCGCGGCGACGAGACCTTTCTGCTCTACGAGAACGAGTCGACCTACATCCCGATCGGCACCACCCACCGCCTGGAAAACCCCGGGCGGGTGCCGCTGCACATGATCGAGGTGCAGTCCGGCTCCTATCTCGGCGAGGACGACATCGTCCGCTTCGACGACACCTACGGCCGCTCCTGAGCGGCAGGCCGACGCTCCATCCGGCCGAGCGTGCCGGTCGTGCCGTCCCCCTCGCTCGACCTGCGTTCCCCGACGTCGCTCGGTGGGAGGGAGAGCGCGGCGCGCCAACGGTAGAGCGCGAGCAAGGCCGCGACCGATAGGGCATTCGCCCAGATCACGCCGGATACCCCCAGCATCGCGCCCGCCGGTCCGGCTGCGAGGAAAACCCCGAGCGCGCCGAGCACCGCCAGAAACCGGTAGGCCTGCTGGTCCAGGGCGAGCAGCACGAAGCCCTGGCTGGCGGCGATGCAGCGAAGGCACGCCACCACACCGAAAAGGGGCATCAGCTGGGCGACGCCGGCGTACGCCTCGCCATAGAGGAGGTCGGCGACCGGCCCACCGAGGAGGGCGAGCCCGGCGAAGCTCGCGAGCCCGAGCCCCCCGAGCACCATCGTGGTCCGCCGTGCCGACCGCCGGAACGCGCGGCGGTCCGCCAGCGCCGCCGTCAGCGACGGCACGAGCAGGTTTCCGACCGACTGCGCCAGGATGATGGCGATCGTCATGAACCGGGCGCCGGCCTGGTAGATGCCGAGCGCCGCCTCGCCGAGCATCAGCCGCACGATCAGGGAGTCGGCGTTCTGGAACAGCGCCGAGACCCAGTTCTCCAGCGCATAGACACGAGCGTGGCGCAGCACGCGCCTGGCCGACTCTCGTGCCGGCCCGGCGGCGGCGGGCAGCACACTCAGGTGGGCCGCGGTCGCCAACGCCTGAAGAAGCCGCGCCGTCACCATCGCGGCCGCAACCGCTTCGGGGCCGAACTCGGTCCACGCGACGGCGAGCGGCAGGACACAGAGGAAGACATTCCCGACGAGCGCGATCCGCGCTTCCACGTCGTGACGGCCGAGGCCGCGACAGGCGCCGTAGCCCGTATTGACGAAGTTGAACAGCACGTGCGCGAGCCATAGGAGCGCGAACAGCGCCGGCCCCTCGATCAGGCCCGCGGTCCAGAACCCCACGCCGAGAAGACCGGAGAGCGGAACCAGCAACAACTGCGCGGCCAGCGTCGAGCGCAGAACCGACCTCGCCGCGCGTGGCGCATGCGCCACTTCGCGCATTGTCCTGAGCGCGAGGCCGTAGTCGACCACCATCGCCGCCACGAGGGCCAGGACGTGATGGAAGACGAACCGTCCGAACATATCCGGCAGCCACAGGGCCGCGAGGGCGATGAAGAGGACGCCGCTCGCGAGAAACCGGGAGAAGTTCGAAAAGGCCGAGAAGCCGAGACTACGGAGCATCGGCCGCGATCGGCCGGTTCACGCCCGCTCCCCGTCCACCAGGCTGAGGAGATACTGCCCGTAACCGCTCGCGCGCAGCGGCTCGGCGAGGCGGCGAAGCTCGTCGGCGCCGATGAACCCCATGGTGTAGGCGATCTCCTCCGGGCAAGCGATCTTGAGGCCCTGGCGGCGCTCGATCGTCTGAATGAAGGCGCCCGCCTCCAGCAGCGTCTCGTGCGTGCCCATGTCGAGCCAGGCGAAGCCGCGACCAAGCCGCTCGACCCGAAGTGCGCCGCGTTCGAGATACCAGCGGTTGACGTCGGTGATCTCCAGCTCTCCCCGGGCCGAGGGCGTGATGGCGGCAGCGACGTCGAGAACGCGGTTGTCGTAGAAGTAGATGCCGGTCACCGCCCAGTTCGACTGGGGCGCCTTCGGCTTCTCCTCGATGGCGACCGGGCGTCCCGCCGGGTCGAGCTCGACCACGCCGTACCGCTCCGGGTCCCGCACCCACTGCCCGAAGACGACGGCACCGTCGCGATGGGCGGCCGCTTCGCGCAGCACGTCGGTCAGGCCGTGGCCGAAGAAGATGTTGTCGCCGAGGATGAGGCACACCGGATCATCGCCGACGAACTCGCGGCCGATGACGAAGGCCTGGGCGAGCCCCTCCGGCTTCGGCTGCGCGGCATAGCAGAGACGCAGCCCCCATTGCGTCCCGTCACCGAGCAGCGCCTGGAACAGCGGCTGCTCGGCCGGCGTGGTGATGACGAGGATCTCCCTGATCCCGGCCAGCATCAGCGTCGTCAGCGGATAGTAGATCATCGGCTTGTCGTAGACCGGCAGCAATTGTTTGCCGATCGCGAGCGTCAGCGGATAGAGCCGGGTGCCGGTGCCGCCGGCGAGGATGATCCCCTTCACGCTATCTTTCCCGCTGCTCCAGAAGCTCGGCGATCGAGCGGTCGAGGCCGTCGGACCACCGACCCCGGACGATCCCGTAGCTGTTTTCGATCTTCTCCGTCGACAGGACCGAATAGCGCGGCCGCCGCGCGGGCGTCGGATAGTCCGTCGTCGCGATCGGCCGCACCTCGGGCACGGGGACGCCGAGCCGGCCGGCTCTCTCGAAGATCGCCCGTGCGAACCCGCACCAGGTGACCGGCCCTTCGTCGGCGTAGTGGAACGTTCCGAACCGGGCCGGGTCGCCCGCCTCGGCCTGGCGCGCGATCTCGAGTAGGACCCGGGCGAGATTGCCGGTCCAGGTCGGGCAGCCGGTCTGGTCGTCCACCACCGTCAGCGACGGCCGCTCGCCAGCCAGCCGCAACATGGTCCGGACGAAATTGGCGCCGAGCACGCCGAACACCCAGGAGGTGCGCACGATGACATGCCGCTCGCACGCCCGACGCACCGCCTCCTCTCCGGCCGCCTTGCTCTCGCCGTACACGCCGAGCGGCGCGATCGGGTCGTCCTCGCGCCAGGGGCGCTCGCTCTCGCCGTCGAAGACATAGTCCGTCGAGACATGCACGAGCGGCAGATCGCGCGCCGCGCAGGCGGCGGCCAGCATCCCCGGCGCCGTGGCGTTCACGGCGAACGCGGCCTCGCGGTCGCTCTCGGCCCGGTCTACCGCGGTGTAGGCGGCGGCGTTGATGATTGCGCGCACCTGCGGGCTCTCGTCGAGAAGCCGCTCGATCGCGGCCCGGTCGGTGATGTCGACGTCCGCTCTCGGCACCGCCCGCACCGTCCAGCCGGCCGGGGGCGGTGTGCGGGCGAGCTCGCGGCCGAGCTGGCCGCCGCCGCCGAGGACGAGCGCTTCCGCCGTCATCGGCCCCGCGCCCCGCCTGCGCCGAGGCCGAGCCTCTGCCCGTCGTAGACCCGCTCCCGCAGCGGCCGCCACCAGGCCTCGTTGCTCATGTACCAGTCCACCGTCATTGCCAGCCCTTCCTCGAACGACGTTCGCGGGCGCCAGCCGAGCTCCTCGCGAATGCGGGTCGGATCGATCGCGTAGCGGAAATCGTGTCCGGGCCGATCGTCGACGAACGCGATCAGGTCGGCGTGGCGTCGGCCGCCGCCGCGGGGACGCCGCTCGTCGAGTGCCGAGCAGATCATCCGCACCACGTCGATGTTGGCCCGCTCCGCCCCGCCGCCGACATTGTAGGTGCGGCCGACCCGCCCGGTCCGCAGGATCAGCCAGAGCGCGCGCGCATGATCCTCGACGTGGAGCCAGTCGCGCACGTTGAGGCCGCGGCCATAGACCGGCAGCGGCCGCTCCTCCAGCGCGTTGAGGATCGTGAGCGGGATCAGCTTCTCCGGAAACTGGAACGGCCCGTAATTGTTGGAGCAGTTGCTCACCAGCACGGGCAGGCCGTAGGTGTGGTGCCAGGCGCGCACCAGATGGTCGGCCGACGCCTTGCTCGCGGAGTAGGGCGAGGTCGGAGCGTAGGGCGTGGCCTCGGTGAACCGCCCGGACTCGCCCAGGGCGCCGAACACCTCGTCGGTGGAGACGTGGTGGAAGCGGAACGCTTCCCGCCGGTCGCCGTCGAGCGTGGACCAGTAGCGACGCACCGCCTCGAGCAGGGTGAACGTGCCGACGATGTTCGCCTGCACGAAGTCCGCGGCGGAATCGATCGACCGGTCGACATGTGTCTCGGCGGCGAGGTGAACGACGGCATCCGGGCGATGCTCGGCGAACACCCGCCCGAGTGCCTCGGCGTCGCAGATATCCGCCCGCTCGAACGCATAGCGGCCCTCACCCTCCAACCCGGCCAGGGCCTCCGGACTGGACGCATAGGTCAGCTTGTCGAGATTGACGATTTCGGCGTCCGTCTCCGCCATCAGGTAGCGGCAGTATGCCGAGCCGATGAAGCCGGCGCCGCCGGTCACGAGCACCTTCAACGGCGACCTCCCGGGCGGTTGCGGGTCACCGGACGAACCAGGCCGGCAGGTCGCGCAGGAGCGGCTGCACCCGATCCTTCGCCGAGAGCACGGCCGCGTCTTCGGCTACCGGCCAGTCGATCGCGATCTCCGGATCCCGCCAGTGCACGCCCTTGTCGTGCTCGGGCGAATAGTAGGCATCCACCTTGTAGAGCACCTCGGTATCGGGCTCGAGCGTGCAGAAGCCGTGGGCGAAGCCTCTGGGCACGAAGAGCTGCCGCCAGTTGGCGGCGCTGAGCTCCACCGCCACATGCCGACCGAAGGTCGGAGAGCCGTGGCGCAGGTCCACCGCCACGTCGAGAATCGCGCCGCGGACGACGCGCACCAGCTTCGCCTGCTCGAACGGCGGAACCTGGAAGTGCAGGCCCCGCACCGTCCCCTTCACGGCAGAGAGCGAGTGGTTGTCCTGCACGAAGTCGGCGTCGATTCCGGCCTCGGCGAGCCGCCGTGCGTTGAACACTTCGGAGAAGAAGCCACGCTCGTCGCCACGCCGCTCCGGCACCACGAGCAGGACGTCGGCTATTTCTTGCGGCTCGATCTGCATGGCGCGGCTGTCTCTCTTCTCTTCCCCTGTCGCCGACCGCCCGTGCGCCGACGGCCGTCGCGGGATCGTAGCAGTGCCGCATCGCCCCCGCCACAATCGCTCCCTCGGCCCGCCTACCACGAAGCCCGTCGCGGCGCGCGCGACTATTCAGCTTAAGCGTTTCGGAATAAATGAATTTGCCTGCAATTTGATTTATACTCTCGGCAATCGGTGGTCGAGCGCCCCTCTCCGATATGTCTGCCCTCGACGGGCGGGAATCGTGTGGCAGGGCGCGCGGTGCTCGGGGGGCAGCTCTGAAAACGGACAGAGAGATCGAGCGGGTGGCGGGCCCGCTGCGGGCGAGAGCCGTGTCGCGCCGCGCCACCGCACCGGCGGGCAGGCACCATGCTTGACACTTCGCCCTGGGCCGCCCGTACGACCACCGCGCTCGCGCCCCGCTGGGTGGGAGGGCTGCTCGCCCTCACCGATCTCCTGGCCGTCAATTTCGCGATCACGGTCGCCATCCTCGTCCGGCAGAACTTCGCATTCCTGCTCGAGAAGCCGGCGCAGCAGGATTTCGAGATCATGCTGCTCGCGAGCGTGGGCATTCTGGCAGTCAACTTCGCGATCGGCCTCTATCCCGGCTACGGTTTGAGCGAGCCCGAGCGGTTCCGCCGCCAGATCGCCGGGGTCACCCTCGTGTTCGCCATGGTGGCGGGCTGGGATTACCTGCTTCAGCACGGCCTGTGGTCGCGGATGGTGAGCGGTCTCTCGTTCGCCCTCGCCCTGTTCCTCACCGTGGCGCTCGGTGATCTGGTGCGCAGCCGACTCCGGCGGGCAGGGCGCTGGGGCGTGCCGGTCGCGGTGCTCGGCATCGGCGAATCCGCCGCGAGGTTGGTCGAGGTGCTGCGCGAGCGCCAGGCGATGGGCTTCATTCCCACCGTCGTGCTGAGCGACGAGCCGGACGAGCAGCGCACTTCGATCGCCGGCCTGCCGGTGCTGGGGCCGGTGGCGAGCGCCCACCGCCTCGCGCCGGAGATCCGCCACGCCTTCGTCGCCATGCCCCATCTGCCGCCCGACCGCTGGAGCCGGATGGTCGAACGGCTCGGCTTCGCGCACGTCTTTCTCCTGCCGGAGATCACCGGCCGGCGCTCGCTCTCGATCCAGGCGCGAGACCTGCAGGGCACGCTCGCGATCGAGCTGGCCGACAATCTGCTCGACCGGCGCAAGATCCTGATCAAGCGGGTGCTGGATTTCGGCATCGCCGCGCTCTTCGCCCTGCTGTTCCTGCCCCTGTTCCTGGCGCTGATGGCGCTCGTGAAGCTGACCTCGCGCGGCCCGGCGCTGTTCGTGCAGCCGCGCGTCGGCAAGGACGGGCGCATCTTTCCGGCCTACAAATTCCGCACGATGGTGGTCGACGCGGAGGAGCGTCTCGCCGAGCATCTCGAGCGGAACCCGCAGGCGAGGGCAGAATACGCGACCTTCCGCAAGCTCAGGAACGATCCCCGCATCACGCCGGTCGGCGCGTTCCTGCGCCGCTACAGCCTCGACGAGCTGCCGCAGTTCATCAACGTGCTGAAGGGTGAGATGAGTCTGGTCGGCCCGCGCTGCTATCTGCCGGAGGAAGTGCCGGACATGAACGGCAGCGAATCGCTGATCCTGCGGGTTCTCCCCGGGATCACCGGCCTCTGGCAGGTGTCGGGGCGCAACCGCTCGACCTTTGCCGAGCGCGTCGAGATGGACACCTACTACATCCGCAACTGGTCGGTCAGCTTCGACCTCTACATCCTCTATCGCACGATCTGGGCGGTCCTCAGCGGTCGCGACGCCTATTGAGAGAGGCGGCCGGAGCGGTCGCGGCGGCAGCGGCCGCGCGCTCTTCGGCACGGCCGCGCCCGCTCTCCTTCTACGGGCTTCTCGCCGTCGTCCTGCTCTCGCCGCTCCCGTTCGGCGCGGTCGGGCAGTGGGCCTGGGCCAGCCTCGCGCTTGCCACCGCCCTCATCCTCTGCCTTTGGTCGCTCGAGGTGTGGCGGGGCGCGCCGGTGCCGCGGCTCGGCGGGTTCGGCGGCCCGCTCGGCCTCTTCGCGCTGGTGCTGTTGTGGGCTGCGGTACAAGCGTGGCCGGGACTACCGATCGCCCTGCATCATCCGATCTGGGCCACGGCGCGGTCCGTCCTGGGCCAGCCGCTGGCCGGCTCGGTCTCCGTCAATCCCGCCGCGACGCTGCATGGCATCGTGCGGCTCGCGGCCTATGCCGCGATCCTCTTCCTCGCCTTCGCCCATTGCCGCGATCCGGCGCGCGCCCGGCTGGCGATCATCGCTTCGGCCGTCGCCGTTGCCGCTTATGCCGGTTACGGCCTCATCGTCTTTCTCGGCGGCAGCGAGACGATCCTCTGGTTTCCGAAGACCGCCTATATCGGCGATCTCACCGGCACCTTCGTCAACCGCAACGCGTTCGCCGCCTATTGCGGGCTCGGGCTTCTCTGCCTCGCCGCCCTCCTGAGGCGCGGCCTGTCGCGCCGGACCGAGGTCGGCGGCCCGATGCGCGAGCGGATGCGCCGCCACCTCGAGTTCCTGGGCGGCCACGGCGCTCTCTGCCTCGGGGCCTCGGTCGCCGTGACGGTGGCGCTGCTGCTGACCCATTCCCGCGGCGGACTGATCGCGGCGACGATCGGGCTGCTCGTTTTCCTCGGCCTCACCGTGGCCAGCCGTGCCGCCCCTCGCCGCCGCGCCGCGCTCCTCGGCAGTGTCGGCGCCCTCGCGGCTATCGCCCTGCTCGCCGTCAGCGGCGAGGCGACGCTGTCCCGGCTCTTCGACTCCAGGCTCGAGTCCGAGCTGCGCATCGCGATCTATGAGCGGACGCTGGCCGCGATCACCGATTCACCCTGGACCGGCACCGGCCTCGGCACGTTCCGCGACGTGTTCCAGATGTATCGCACGCCAGCGATGGAGCGGCCGCTCTTCCGCGCCCACAACACCTATCTGGAGAATGCGGTCGAGCTCGGCATCCCGGCCGCCGCCGCCCTGACCGCCGCCGTCGGCTGGCTGGCGGTGGCGTGCCTCATGGGCGCGCTCCGCAGGCGGCGCGACGCCGAATTTCCCTGCCTCGCCGCCGCGGCGACCGCGCTCGTCGCCAGCCATGCGCTGGTGGACTTCAGCCTGCAGATTCCGGCCGTCGCCGCGCTCTACTTCCTGATCCTCGGCGCCGGCTGCGCCCAGTCGCGGAGCTCCCGCACCCGATGAGAGCTGGTCACGTGCCACGCGCCAGCAGCTTCTCGAGAATGACGGCCTGATCGGGAGCGCCGGCGAGCGCCCGGCGCAGAAGCTCCACCCGCTCCGCCGCCCGGGCCGCGTCGAGCGTGCGGAAGGGGTCCCGCTGCCAGGCCAGCTCGAGCTGGCGGAGCAGCAACGGCCGATCGGCCTCGGCGACCTCCGGCCACAGGCGCAGACCCAGCTCTGCCCGCAGGAGATACAGCCCCCGCTCCGCCGGGCCGCTGAGGATGGCGAGCGGCAGGATGCCGGCGGGTCCCGGGCCCACACCGCCGACCGCATAATCGAGATAGGCGAGCCGCGACCAGCCGTAGGAGTTCAGCGGCGCCAGCGCCAGGCCTCGCACCAGCGCCTCGCGCACGGTCGCCAGATCCTTGTCCGCGCGAAGCACGGACTTTCGCTCGGCCTCGATCAGCCGCGCGAGGGCGAGGTCTGTCCACAGCCGCCCGCCCTCGGACCAGCGTAACGCCCGCTCCCGCGACGCCGCGGCCCGGGCGAGAGCCTCCTCCCCGAGCCGCGCACGCTCGCGGACGGCAGCGAAATCGCGCTCGCCGGGCAGCATCATGAAACCCGCCACGGCGGCAGGAAGCGCGAGCGCTGACAGGCCGATCCCGGCGAGCAGCGCAGACGCGGCGACGAGGTGCGCGGTCCGCCGCCTGCCGGTTGCCGCCATCGATCGCCCCCGTCAACCCCGGCCGGCGTAATAGCGGCTGGTCTGGTAGTAGCCGGAGTCGCCGTAGCCGTAGAGGGCGTGCCGGCGCACATCGACCATCGACATGACGGCGCCGGCGACGCTGCCACCGGAGGCGCGGAGCTGCCTGACGGCGAGGCGCACCACCTCCCGCGGCGTGCTGGCCCAGGCGACCACGAACACGGTCGTGTCGACGAGGCGGGCGAGGATTCGGGACTCGGAAACCGCCATGACGGGCGGCGAGTCGATGATCACGAGGTCGAACTCCTTCGCCACGGCGGCGAGCAGGGAGCGCATGTGCTCCGATCCGAACAGATCCGGCGGACTGGCCGTCCGGCTGCCGGGCGTGAGGAACGAGAGGCCGCTCGCGCGGTCGGTCTGCAGCGCCTCGCGCCAGGAGACGGTTTCCGCCAGCACGTCCACGATGCCGGGCCCGCCCGCAGCACCGAGCGCTTCGGCAACGCGCGGCCGGCGCAAGTCGCCGTCGATGAGCAGCACGCGTTTGCCGCTCCTGGCAATCAGTCTCGCCCAGGCGAGCGAGATCGTGCTCTTGCCTTCCTGTGGGATCGAGGACGTGACCAGCACGGTCTTCGGCGGCCGGTCGACGTTCGACAGCAGGACGGCGGTATGCAGCGTCCGCAATGCCTCGGCGAGCGGCGAGATCGGCTTCTCCAGAACGTGCGTCTCCGGCGCGCTGTTCGACTTGCGCCGTCCCCCGAGCAAGGGAATGAGTCCCAATCCGGAGAGGCCGAGCGCCTCTTCGATCTGTTCGGCACTGCGGAAGCCGGGGTCGAGGTGCTCGATCAGGAGCGCCATGCCGAGGCCGAGAAAGAGCGCCATCGTCGCGCCGCCCGCGATCATCAGCCTGGTCCGCGGAAAGGCCGGATCGACGGGAATGTCCGCGCGCGAGATGATGCGCGCATCGGGCCGCTGTATCTCGTCCTGCGAGCTGGTTTCCTTGAGCCGCGCCAGAAAGGCCTCGAACAGCGACCGGTCCGCCGCCGCCTCGCGCTCGAGCGCGCGCAGCCGCACCTCGGCCGAGTTGGATTGCCCGACATCGTTGCGCAAGGCCGCCAGGCTGCCGCTGAGCGAGGCTTCGCGCGCCCGGGCGACGCCCGCCTCGTTGCGCAGGCTCTGGACGATCTTGCGGACCTCGCCGTCGATCTTCGCCGCGATGTCGGCCGCCTCGGCGCGGACGTTGATCATCCGCGGGTGCTTCGGCCCGTATTCGGTCGCGAGCTCCGCCGCCCGACGCTGGACCTCGGCCTCCTGCTCCCGGAGGCGCTGAATCAGAGGCGACGACAACACCTCGGCCGCGGACTCGGACCCGCCGGTGGATTCGAGCAGCGCCTGCACCTGCCGCAACCGGGCTTCGGCCTCGGCACGCTGCGTGCGCGCCAGGATGAGCTGGGTGTTGAGCTCCGACATCTGCTGCGCGGCAACCGTGACGCCTTTGCCCTCGACGAGGCCGGCGCTCTGCCGAAACTCCTCGACCGCCCGCTCCGACGCCTGAACGCGCTCGCGCAACTCTTCGACGCGGCCGCTCAGCCACTCGGTCGCGAGGTGGGTCGCCTCGAACTTGGCCTCGAGCTGCTCGACCAGATAGAGCTCGGCCAGGGTGTTGGCGACGAGCCCGGCGAGCGCTGGATCTTCGGAGGTCGCCGAGAGGCTGATGACCCGGGACCGGCCGTCGGGCTCGACCGTGATGCTGTCGAGGAACGTGTCGACCAGCTGCGAGCGCTCGAGGTCGAGCAGCCGCTCCTCGGGCACCGGTTCCGCCGACGCGGCGAAGTCGAGCAGATCGAACAGGCCGGCGAGCGGCGAAGGTTCGCGGACGGCTGGATTGAACTCCGGGTTCCGATCCAGCCGAAGCTTGGCGATGACCCGCTCCGCCAAGCCACGCGAGCGCAGGACGCGCAACTCGCTCTCTATCGTCTCGCGCTCTCCCGTGAGGCCCGAAAGAACCGCCTCGACATCGACGACCCGCGCCTGCCGTTGTTCGATCATGACCTGCGCCGTGGCCGTGTAGCGCGGCGTCAGCTGGAGCACGAAGAGCGCCGTGAGCGCCGTGACCACCGCCGTGACAGTCAGGATCGTCCACTTGCGGCGCAGCAGCTTGCGCGCGAGCTCGCGCAGGTCGATCTCGCCGACGCCGGAAACGGACGCGAGCGGCGGGCTCAGATAGGTTCGCGTGCCGGGGTGCGGTGTGATCGTGCCCTGTTTCATCCAGCTCCCCCCACGCCGGCCGCATTCCCGACTTCGCCCTGCACACTCATGCCCTCTCGCCGCCGAAACGCGGTCGCTCTCTTGCGCCGGCACCGGGGCCGGATCAGAAAAACCGCTCGGGAACTTCGATGATGTCACCGGGCAGGACGCGGGTTTCCTGCCGCGCCTGCTCCTTGGTCCTGGCACGCGCACCGCCGCGGACGATCATCACGTCGTCCTGGCGGGCGCGATAGGTGTAGCCGCCGGCGAGCGCCACCGCCTGAACCACCGTCATCCCGTCGACATAGGGATAGCTTCCCGGCTCCTTGACCTCGCCGAGGATGTAGAAGGGCCGATAGTTGGTCACCTGGATGCTGACGCGCGGGTTCCGCAGATAATCGGGTCGCAGCTCGTCGGCCACCGCCGCTTCCGCCTGCCGGATCGTCATGCCGCCGATCTCGACGTCGCCCACCAGCGGCAGGGCGACCCGCCCTTCGCCGTCCACCACGAAGCTGCCGGAAAGGTCCTCCTGCCCGAAGACCGTCAGCACGATCTCGTCCTGAGGTCCGAGCCTGTATCCGCCGGCTGTCGCCGCATCAGCACGGCCGGAAAGGAGCGCACCGATGCACATCCACACCAGCCAGACGGCCGCCATGTGCCGCCGATGAAGCAACCGCCGAGCCGTTCGCATTCGCCCCCCTCGTCGCCTGCCGGCCGACCGCCCCAGCAGGGTCAGAGCCGCCCGGTCACCCGCACCATCAGTGCGTTCTCCACGTAATCCTGATCACGGGCTCTCCCCGCCGAAGCCCGCTCCTCGTACCGGTATCCCGCCGTGATGCCGAGGTAGCGGTTCATCTGGTACGTCGCGCCGAAACCGCCCATGTAGATCTCGTCGTCACGGTCGATGCCTTCATAGTCGGCGAGCGCGAGGCCGAGATCGGCGGACAGGATGAGATTGCGGAGCAGCTCGTGGTCCGCCCTCAGCTTGACCGACGTCGACCAGTAGCCTTCGGCGGTGGTGACGCTGGTCTCCTCGATCTCGCGATCGACGAGAAGCTGCAGCGTCGTGATCGGGGTGACGTTGGAGGTCAGCCGCGCGCCGAACGAGACCCCGTCCAGCGTGCCGAAGCCGGGGTCTTCGTAGGCCTGCTCGCGGTAGCCGACATGAACCTCGCCGAAAGTGACACCGGTCAGGTCGAACTCCGTGCCGAGCGCGAGATCGTACCCATGCGAATCCCGATCGAAGCCGAGATCGTCGGTGCGGGAGCGATAGTCGCGCTCGTTCACCGTGCCGCGCACGAAAGCGAGATAGCGGGGAACGATCTCGTAGCCGAGCTTGAGGGCGCCGACATAGAGATCGCGGTCGCGATCGTCGTTGTTGATGCGGCCGCCGCCGGCAGCGCGCACGTCGTCGAAATCGAGTTCGACGTACCTTGCCTCTCCCTCGAGCGTGACGCGGTTGAAGCGTTGCGCCAGCCCCAGCGTGGCGGTGAGGCGGTCGAAGGTCGTGGGATTGCGCCCGGCGACGGCGTCGGGCGAGCCGCGGTCTTCGTGCAGGCTCTCGACCAGCACTCCGCTGAAGACGCTGGTCGACTTCGTGAGGTCCAGCCGGCCGTTCGCCCAGCCGGACACGTCCTCGTAATCCTCGCTGCCATGGTCGGCATAGCGGCCGATATCCGCCTCGACCCCGAGCTCCAACTCATGGTTGCTCCAGTCGGAGACGAGGCGGGCGGCCGGCAGCAGGTGATGGATGAAGTCGTCCCGCTCGCCGTCGTCGGTCTTGAAGACGTTGTCGGTGTACTCGCTCCCGAGCCCGAGCGAAGGAAACAGCACGAAGGATCCGAGGCGCACTCCCGACGGATCGAGCTCCGGCTTGGCCCGGGTCGTCACCGTGACCTTGCGCTCGTCTGCACCATCCTGCGCAGCCGCCGGAGCCGGAGCAAAGGCGACGGAGAGCAAGAGCCCGCCCGCCAGCCCCAGAAGCCAGGTCGCCCGCAGGAAGCAGCGCGCTGCGGAGGCGTGGCCGCGAGACACCTACTCCGCCTCGCTGGCGCTGCGCGGCGGCTCCTGCGTCCCGCCGCCGCCGACGCCACCGACGCTGACCAGGTTGGCGAGCCCGCCGCTACGAGGTGCCGGCGCCGGCCCCGCCGCGGCGACCAGCGCCTGGAAAGCGGCCGGGTTGCCTTGGCGGGCGCCGGCGAGGACGGCGTCGCCCAGCTCCTCCGGCACCATGGTCAGGGCAAGGAGGGCAATGGCGTTCGCGAGCGCGCCGTCTTCGGCCGCGAACTCCGCCACGACTTCCGCCAAAAGCGCTTGAACCGTCGCCGGGTCGCTCGTGCCGGAAAGCATCCCCGTCAGGGCCGCGGCACAGTCGGCGGGAACGGTGACCGCGTCGCCCGCTTCCGACCGGACGACCACGCTCCCGTCGGACTGCGGTGCGACGATCGCTGCGGCAGAGACGTCGCCGCTCGCTTGCGCAAGCATCAAAGTCAGCAACGCTGCGAGACCTACGCGCGCAATTCCCCCGTGAAGTTTGATGCTCGCCACGATGCCCCCCAGCCCCGCGAACTCAACCTGACACAACCCTACCTACATCATGCGAGATCAGTCCAGAATAAAAATAAAAGTTGTGCTGAATCCGCGACTCCTGAGGCATTCCGGCGGAGGTGGGCCACTTGCCAGTGCGCTTTGGCTTGTGCAACGCTTCGTCATGATCTCCGGGTGGAACCCAGCAGAAGAAGGCCAACAGCCCTGATCCGGATGCGATGGCGTAAAGCCGAGCCCAGCATCCGGTTCGACAACAATCCGACCCGACCTACAGAAGCGGGCGGAGACAGGAGGAGACAATGCGTTCCCTGTTAGGAGCAACATTCGCGGCGCTGAGC